>JAQWJQ010000069.1 GCA_029248265.1 Planctomycetota bacterium | reverse complement strand
CCTCGAACCAGCTCATTCCGGATGTGGCCGAGCTCAAGCTCCTCGCCAAGCTGGAGGAGGAGCTCTTGCAGCGCGTCGACCAGCTGTACGAGCTCTATCCGGAGATCGCGGCGGGTGAAGAGCTCGACCCGTTGATCCTGCGCGACATCGCCCGCCTCGCGAGCCAGCACGAGCGCGTCCTCGAGCTGTTCACTGACATGCGGCAACGTCTCGGCTTCGGGCAGAACCAAGACACGCCACCCATCGAAGATCAGGAAGCACAGAGCGAAGGACGATGAACATCCAGATCATGCATCACACCACCCCTCATCTTCGCCGCGCGCCCTTCACCGCCTGCGCCCTCGTGCTCGCTGCGATTGCAGGGGCCCAGGAGTCCGAGGACCCGACGGCTCCCCCGCGGGGGCCGGCTCCGCAGGCGGGAGCGACACAGGAGACCGACCCGGTGTCCCCGCCGCCCGTCACCCCTCCGGAGCAAGACGAGACCGACTTGCGCGGCATGAACCCGTTCGCGCCCCCCGGCGGCGCAGGTGGACCTGAGGACATGGAGCAGCTCTTCTTGAAGGTAGAAAAGCGGCTCCAACGGGTGACCGATCTCCTGTACGAGGCGAGCAGTGGCGACGTCTCGGGGGCCGAGAGCATCGGCAGCGCAGGCATCGATGAGCTCATCCGCGAGGCGGAGCAGGGGGCGGCTGGCGCCTCCTCCGGAATGGCCCGCATCCTCGGAGCCACCCGCAGCCAAAGCGAGGCGACCCTCGACGACATCCAGCAGATCCTGGAGTTGGCCGAGCAGCAGAGCAGCAGCTCGAGCAGCAGCAGCAGCAGCAGCCAGAGTCAGAGCCAGAACCCGTCGAACGAGGGGATGCCTCAGCAAGGGCAGACCCCCTCAGGCAGCCGCAAGCAAGAGAGCGGCGAGCAGCCGCCGACCCCCGGCGAGGACGGGCAGCCTCAAGGAGAGCAGCAAGAAGGCGACCCGACCGACGGGCAGCAACCACGCGGCAGCCAGGAGTCCGACGCTGGGCAGGACGGTCAGTCCGATGCGCCGCCCCCGAGTGAGACCGGCGGCCCCTCAGGCGCCAGCGGCGCGGAGGAGTGGGGCGACCTCCCGGTCCACCTTCGAAAGGTCTTCCGGAACGGCGTCAGTGAAGATGTCCCCCCCCGCTACCGGGACTGGGTGGACTCGTACTACAAGCGGCTCAACAAGAGGAACAAGCGCTGACCTTGGCGCTCGCCAGGCTGATGTCCGTCCAAGCGATCACCCGCGTCCTCCTGACCGCGATCTGTCTCGGGGTCGGCCCAGGGGCCCGCGGCTTCGCGGCGGCCCCGATGGACGAGCGCGGTAAGGGCCCCGCTCCCGTCCAGAAGCGCCCGTTGCTCGGGGAGCTCCAGCTTCGCGGGGACGACTCGCTGCTCCCCTACCCCCGGGAGGGGGATACCAGCCGAGTCGCGGCCATCAGCCAAGGCCTCAAGTGGCTCGCCAGCAGGCAGAGCTCGCGCGATGGTTCCCTCGAAGTCGGGGACGCCGAGCCCGGTCAGCGCGCTCCGCTCGCGGTCACCTCACTGGCCGCGCTGGCGTGGATGTCTGGAGGCTCGACCCTTACCCGCGGTGAACACCAGAGCAACGTCAGGAGCGCCGTCGAGTACCTGCTCGCCAGCACTCACCGTGCCGCCGACGAGTTCCCGGGCTACATCGAGGACCGCGGCGACAACATCTCGCGGACCCACGGGCACGGACTGGCCACCCTCGCTCTCGCCCAGGCGTACACCGTCTCCCCCAACACTCCGCTCGGCAAGCGCATCGGCGAGACGCTACTCCTGGCCATCGAGCGGATCGTCGGGTCCCAGGGCTCGGAGGGCGGCTGGTACTACTCCGCGGCCCGCTCGATCCAACACGAAGGGTCCGTGACCGTCGCCATGGTCCAGGCCATGCGGGCCGCGAACGATGTCGGGATCCGCGTCGATCCAGCGGCCGTCAAGGAGGCGGTGGAGTACGTCACACGCCTGCAGGTGATGGAACTCTCGGACGAGCCCGATCCTGCTGAAGACGACCAGGTCGCCGCGCGGAAGCGCGCCCGCCAGACACTGGGCGGCTTCAAGTACGGACTGGACGACCCGCAGACCTCGATCGCGCTGACCGCGGCGGGCCTCGTGACCCTCCAGGCCAGCGGCACCTACGACGGGCCGCGGGTGGACGAGGGCTACGACTTCATCTGGCGCAAGCTGCTCGAGCGCGAGGAGGACGGCGCCGCAGCCGCGGACCCCTTCCCCTACTACGAGCGCTTCTACCTGAGCCAGGCGCTCTGGCACCACCGCGACACGACCCACTATCGCCGCTGGGCCGAGCCCGTGATGCGGGGCCTGTGTGCCTCGCAGGGCGAGTCTGGCGCGTGGCAGGATCTCCGGGTCGGCTCCGGCGGCATGAGGATGGTGAACCGCTACGGCTCTGCCTACGCGACCGCCTGCAACGTGCTCTTCCTCGCCCTCCCGGACGACACGCTGCCCCTCTTCCACCGCTAGGGTCCGCGCCCGGTGCGAAGGGAGCATGGCGCCCCTGGCGCCTCCTCCAGGGGTACGTCGCCGCCCTACAAGATCCCTACACGGTGGGCCGCTCGGTGCGGCCCTGATGCTCAGCGCTGCAGCGCCAGGTTGGCCTCAAAGATGCCCTTCATCAGGTCACGCTTCTGGCCGAAGCGCTCATCCTCGCTGTCGAGGCCCTGGACCTCCGCGAAGATCGACGCAAGCCCAGGATCCTCCGCCTGGCGAGAGCGCGTCCGCCGCAGCTCCCCCTCCGTCTGCTCGAGGAGCCCTGCGAGCTTCGCGATCCGGCGCTCCAGCCGCTGAGATTCTCGGCGGCCCTCTGCGCGTCGGTCCTCGAGCGCCCGAGATCGCATACCACTCAGCTCCTCCAGCGCGACCCGAACCACCTCGCTCTCCAGCGCCGGGTCGAACTCACCCGAGCGCGAGGCGAAGGTCTGGCGCAGCCGCCGTTCCAACGAGTGGTCCTCGACGGAGAGGTCCCTCATCTCGAGGCGGCGCTCGCGAGCCTCCAGTTCGGTCCGGCGCGCGTCGAGCTCCGCCCGGAGCCGCCCCATGTTCGCGAACGCGCTGGATTCGGCCTGCGCATCGACCTCGCCCGACATCTCGCTCCGCGCGAGTTCAAGGAAGCCCGCCCGCGCGTTGGCGGAGAGCGAGGTCGCATCATCCGCGTCCCCCTCGAGAGTCCGGGCGATGAGCTCCCGATTGATTGCCTTCTCGATCAGGGCCGCGATCCTCGACATGCTGACGCTCCGCACGCGCTTGACGCCCCGAGCCTCAAGCTCCTTGGGCGTGGTCGCCTTGGCCCACCGACGGATCGTCGCCGTGAGGGTGTTGTCCAGCCCTCCCCCGGCCGCGCGCGCCCTCTTCCTGCGCGCCGCGCTGACCGCGGAGCGGGCGTCGTCCGCCGGCCTCTTTGGAATGAGCGCGTCATCGTGCCCTTGGGCGTTCACCTCGAGGTCCGCCTCCGGCCCAGCGGCGACCGGAGCGTCCGGCTCGGTCGCAGAGTCCGCGACCGCTGCAGGGCGGGCACTGGCCGACGACGGTACGGGCTCAGCAACGGGCTCAGTGACAGGCTCAGCGACGGGCTCAGCGACGGGCTCAGCGACGGGCTCAGTGACAGGCTCAGTGACAGGCTCAGTGACAGGCTCAGTGACAGGCTCAGTGACAGGCTCAGCGACGGGCTCAGCGACGGGGGGCCCCGCCTCCTCGGGTCGCCCCTCCATGATCACCGTGGACGCCGAGGGCCGAGACACCAGCGGGCTGAAGAGCTCGGTCGAACGGCTGGCGCCCTCCGGATCGGAGTCGCCCCTGGCCGATCGAGACGGCAGTGGGATCGCCCCCATGCCGCCGGCCTCCCGGAGATTCTCCAGCGCGGCGGCCAGTCCGCGGCCACGCGGGACGCCCGAGGCCCGCGGTGGGCGCCTCGTCGTCGCAGGCAGACCGGTCCTCCGCTCGTCCGGGAGCGGTGTCAGCTCTTCGCTCGTCATCTTGAGGTGCGGCCGAGTGTCCCTTGCCAGCCGTGCGGTGCGGGCCAAGGAGCGTCTCGAGGGCCGAATCGTAGCGAGTCGATCCGCGATCCCGATGAACGAAGTGTGGCCGCGAAGAATGGACCCCTGGAGCCCTCGGGAGTGCGCCCGGCACGGCTTAGACTCATGGGCATGCTCGCTTCACTCGCCCTCGTTCTCGCCGCCACTGTTCAAGGGGGCGCCGGTGAGGAGCCCTCCCACCTGGGGGCCTACCTCTCGACGATCGAGGGCCTCAGCCGCCCCACCGCCGTCGCGTTCGGTCCTCACACGGCGCGCCCCGACGCACTGTTCATCGCCATCCGAGGCGACGGCGCCCAACCGCCGGCCGTCCAGATCTTCGGGGCGAGCGCGGGTCGTGAGGCCGCCGCAGCCCCCCTCGGAGAGATCGGCGCGGGGCAGCTTGAGCGGCCCGTTGGCCTCGCGGTCTGCGACCAAGGTGATGTCTATGTGACCGACGAGCTCCAGCGCATGCTCTGGCGGTTCCCTGCCGGCCGAGACAAGCCCGAGGCGGCCGCAGCCCCGGGGGCGCTGACCCTCCCCGCCGCCGTGGACGTCATCCGCGAGGATGGCGAGCGGTTGGTCCTCGTGGCTGACCCTGGCGCCGGGTCAGCGAAGCTGTTCCGCGGTTCCTCACTCGAGCCCACTGCCATCGGCGAGGGCCTCCTCGTTCGGCCACTCGGCGCCTGCTTCATCGGCCGCCCGGACGGCCGCCCGCAGGTGGCGATCTGCGACAGCGCGACCCACCAGATCCAGGTCTTCGACCTCGACGGCACCCACGTCACCGGCTTCTCACAGCTCGGTCCCCATCCGTCCCTGCTGTCTGGCCCGAGCGACGTCGAGTTCGCAGACGGGAACATCTTCGTCGCGGACCGAGAGAATCACCGCGTGCAGGCCTTCGCCACGGGCGCCGACATCGGTGACCTCGCATACCGCTTCGGCGTCCACGCGATCCGGCCTGGCGAGGGGGCTGGCGCCCTTCACTACCCTGCGGCGCTCGCGGTGTCGGGCGACGCGCGCCTGCTCGCCCTGGCCGAGCCCATGGATGATCGGGTGCAACTCTTCGGTCGGGCCCCCGGGGCCGAGCCTGTGGAGGATCCCAGCCGCGCAGCCATCGGCCCCCCCTCCGCCCACTTTGGCCCAAGCCTCTCGGGGAGCGGCATCTATCTCGCCACCGTGTCCCCGGAGAGCCACCAGATCCAGGTCCATGACCTGCGCGGGAAGGAGCCGGCGAAGATCTCGGACGTCGCGAGCTTCGGGACGAGGTTCGGCATGTACCGCACCCCCTGCGCCACGTGGCTCTTCGCTGGCGGTGATTCACTGCTCACCGTGGACGAGGGGAACTCCCGGCTTACCCGCTCGCGCCTCCGCGTCGAACCGGAGCGCCCGCTCAACGCGGACCCTGAGCTCGCCCAGCATCTCGACGGTCTCGACCTCTCCGCCGCAGCGGGGGGCCGGCCGTTCTGGCCCGGGGACGTGACCGTCATCTCACCCGGCACCAACCGCGAGATGATCTGCATCGCCGACCGAGCGACGGACACCGCGCTGATCCTGGACCACGACCTCGCAGTCCTCGGGACCCTTGCGGGGGACGAGGAGACGGGGCCGATGCGCGGCCTCGCGAGCCTCTCCCCCGCGACCATCGGCACCGCCAGCACCGTCCTCGCGGTGGACTCGGGTGGGCACGGAGGGCCAGGTGAGCCACGGGGGCGTGTCCTCGAGTTCGGGCCCTCGGGCGACGTCCTGCGAACCTTTGGTGAGGGCATCCTGATCGAGCCGGACGGGGTCACCGCTCGGGAGAACCGCATTTGGGTGACAGACCGTGCCACCGACCGCGTCGAGCAATTCGAGCGCAGGCAGGGTGGCGCCGTCGAACACGTGGGCGGCTTCGGAGGACGGGGCTTGGGCCCTGGCCAGTTCCACGATCCACGCGGCATCCTCGCCATGGACGACGGGCGCCTGGTGGTCCTCGACCACGGGAACCACCGGGGGCAGATCTTTGACCCCGACCACCTCACGCTGATCGCAGGGTTCGGGAGCCGCCTGTACATCGAGCCGCTGAAGTCAGCAGCCACCTGGGTCCCCCTCCAGCCCAAGTCCGACCAGACGGGAGCGCAAGGCCGATGAGAATCTCACTCCTGACCCTGCTGGCACTGACCATCCTCGCCTGCGGGCCGGATGAGGGACCGGCCACCGACACGGGCACGCTCCCCCCCGCGGGGACGGCAGCCAGCGACGCCAGCGAGGAGACGCGGGGCGAGACGCTGGAGGCGCGATCAAGCGGGGGCAACTTCATCGCCCGGGTCACCCCGCTCGTGGATCCGATCCCCATGAACGAGGCCTTCAGCGTCTCGCTCTCGCTCATCGATCCCGAGACCGGCGCGCCGTTCACTGACTACGACGAGGTGTCCATCGACGCCCGCATGCCCGCTCACAAGCACGGGATGCTGCGAGAGGTTCGGCTCACTCCTCAGGAGGACGGCGCGATGCGAGCGGACGGCCTCCTGCTCCACATGTACGGCCACTGGGAGCTGCACGTGGACATCCGCTCTGGTGCCCGCTTCGAGCGCGCGCAGGTCAGCGTGAGGCTCCAGTATTGAGCGCCAGGGAGCTCCTTCGCTGGCTCGCTCCGCCGGCCCTCCTCGCCGCGGCGGCAGCCTGCGGGCCGGGGCAGGAGCCGCCGGGTCGGCCGGTACAGACCGCGGTGCCCTTCAGCGAGGGGCAGCTCCGCCGCATCATGCAGATGTCGCCGCTCCCCCCGCTCCCGACGGACACCACCAACCGCTACGCGGACGACCCGCTCGCCGCCCGCTTCGGCCAGGCGCTGTTCTTCGATGAGCGGCTCTCCGCCGACGGTGCCGTCTCATGCGCCACGTGCCATGACCCTGATCGGGGATTCACCGATGGCAAGCAGCTTGCCCTGGGGCAAGAGGTCGGCAACCGCCACACCCCGACGCTCTGGAACGTCGCGCATCACCGATGGCTGACCTGGGACGGCCGCGCTGACTCCCTCTGGATGCAAGCCCTCGACCCCATCGAGGATCCCCGGGAGATGGGCACCACACGGGGCAAGCTGGCCCGCGTCATCGCAGACGATCCTGGGTTGCTCGCTGCGTACAGCGCGGTCTTCGGCCCGATCAAGAGCGCCGCGCTCCGGGATCGGCCCGACGATGTCCGCCCCCCCCGCGGCCGGGAGGCCGCAAGCGGCCCCACGGCGCCGGCGGCGGTCCGCGCGTGGGACGCGCTGAGCGACGATCAGCGCTCTGCCATTGACGAGGTCTTCGTCCACGCCGGTAAGGCCATGGCCGCCTATCAGCGGCTTCTGGTCCGCGGCGACGCGCCATTTGACCGCTTCGTCGAGGGACTGCGCGAGGACGACGCCGAGAAGGTGGAGAGCCTCTCCCCCCAGGCCCAGCGCGGGCTCGCAATGTTCATCGGGAAGGCCAACTGCGTGCTCTGCCACAGCGGCCCGAACTTCACGGACGGAGAGTTTCACAACAATGCACTGCCCACCTTGCACGGCGGCGAGGCCCGGGACCCAGGGCGCTTCGACGGCGCCAAGGTCGTGGCGGCGAGCCCCTTCAACGCCGGGGGCCCCCACAGTGACGACCCCGGCGGGCCGGCCGCTCTAAGGGTCCGGCAACTCCGACAGTCCTCTGAGGCCTGGGGCGAATTCAGGACTCCCAGCCTCCGGAACCTGGCGAATCGAGCCCCCTTCATGCACCAGGGGCAGTTTGGGAGCCTCGAGGGAGTGATCGAGTTCTACTCGGAGCTTGAAGGCGCCACGGGAAGGGGGCATCACCAGGAACAAGTCCTGGTGGCGCTCCGTCTGACGACCGCGGAGAAGGCAGACCTGAGGGTCTTCCTGGGCGCCCTCGAAGGCGCTCAGGCAGATCTGGGCCTGCTCAGCCCGCCGTCTCATTCTGCGCTCGGTCGCTGAATGACTCCTGAACAGTTGCCTTACTCACCCGGAGCTTCCCTCTCGCACCCATTTGGGTGTGCCGGGGTAGGTTTTAAGGGCATGCACATGCCCCCAGCTCGCACTGCACCCGGATCATGATCTTCCCCATCCTCGCCGCGCTCTCGCTCTCAGCCCCGTTTTCGGTCGCCTTCCACGACGACGACCCAAAGATCCTGGATCGGAAGCCACCCGTCCCTGGGACCGGCTACACCGCCGCCTCGAACGCGCCCGGGCTCAACACCCTGACCGCGGCGGCGTCCCTCGGCTTCCCGGCGGACAACTTCACGCTGCAGTCGTGGATGACCATGAGCGACCTGGGCTTCAGCGGAGCCAACGGCAACGATTGCTGGGGCTACACCTCGCCCTCAGGCCGCGAGTACGCGCTGATGCTGACGACGCAGGGTACGGCGATCGTCGAGGTCACCAACCCGACGCTCCCGAACCTCATCGAGACCATCAGCGGGCCGAACAGCCAGTGGCGTGATATCAAGGTCTACGGCTCGAGGGCGTACGCCGTCTCCGAGGGAGGGAGTGGCATTCAGGTCATCAACCTGACCAACGTCGACTCCGGCGTGGTCACCCTGGAGAACACGACGACCGGCCCTGGAACGAACGCCACCCACAACGTCGCGCTGGACGAGGTCAGCGGCTTCCTCTACCGGACCGGCGGTGGCAGCGAAGGCCTGCGCATCTACAGCCTCGCGAACCCGTCGGCGCCGCAGTACGTCGGCTCCTGGTCCCAGCGTTATGTCCACGACGCGCAGGTCGTCACCTACACCTCTGGCCCCTTCGCGGGGCGTGAGCTCGCCTACTGCTGCGGCGGCCTGAACGGTGGCAGCACAGACACCGGCCTCACGATCGTCGACGTCACGAACAAGAGCAACCCGACCGTGCTCTCGCAGGTCGCCTACCCCGCACGGGAGTACAGCCACCAGGGCTGGCTCTCCGCGGACCGCACCCGCTTCTACCTCGGCGATGAGCTGGACGAGGGCGCGACGGTGAGCACGACGACGACCCGGGTCTTCGACGTGTCCAACCCGAACAACGCCACGTACATCGGCGCCTTCGACAACGGGAACTCCGCGATCGGGCACAACATGTACGAGCGGGACGGGATCTTGTTCCAGGCCAACTACACCTCGGGGCTCCGCGCGTTCGACCTGAGCCAGAACCTCAATGCTCCCCCGGAGGTCGGCTTCTTCGACACGGCACCCAACTCCAGCAGCACGTCCTTCAACGGGCTCTGGAGCTGCTACGTCGGCTTCCCGAGCGGGACCATTATCGGCAGCGACATCGAGTCGGGGCTGTTCGTTCTGCGCTTCGGACCGCCGGAGCTCGCCATCGCCCTCGCCCAGGGTGAGCCCAGCACGATCGATCCCACCGGCGGAGCGATCCCCGTGGTCATCAATGAGCTGATCCCCGGCTCCCTCGATCCCGCTTCCCCGACGCTGACCTATGACATCGGCAGCGGCCCCACCACCCTGCCCCTCGTGGCCAACGGCGGCTCGTCCTTCACGGCGGCCTTCCCGCCGCTCCCCTGTGGCGCGCAGGTCTCCTACTTCATCTCCGCGACATCGCAGACGGGACAAACGGTCAACGCGCCGTCCTCCGCCCCGTCGTCCGCGTACACCTCCATCGCCGGTGACTCCCTCACCGTGACGCGGTCGGATGACATGGAGAGCGCCGCTGGATGGGTTGCCGGTGCGCCCGGCGATGACGCCACGACCGGCGTCTGGGAACGCGGTAACCCCGTGGGGACTTCGGCTCAACCCGAGGACGACTTCTCCACCATCGGCGCTCAGTGTTGGTTCACCGGCCAGGGCAACCCCGGCGGCAGCATCGGCACGAACGACGTGGACGACGGAAGCACCACCCTGCTGACGCCCGTGATCGACATGTCGACGCTGAACGACCCCACGGTCTCCTACTACCGTTGGTACTCCAATGATCAGGGAGCGTCGCCCAACGCCGACGTCTTCGTGGTCGAGATCTCCAACAACGGCGGCAACTCCTGGACCCTTGTCGAGAGCGTCGGCCCGGACGGAGCGGGCACCGCCGGAGGCTGGTTCCAGAACACGTTCCAGGTGGCGTCCCTGGTGACGCCGACCTCGCAGATGCGCATGCGCTTCATCGCCTCGGACCTGGGCTCCGGATCCATTGTGGAGGCCGCCATCGACGACTTCGAGGTCTCGGACGTCAACTGCGGCGACGGCATCGGCACGCTGTACTGCGACGCCCCCGTGAACTCCACCGGCCGCGACGCGACGATCATCGGAACAGGCTCTGCCGAGCTCGCGCTCAATGACCTGACGCTCACGGTGATCGACCTCCCGTTCCTCTCGAGCGGCTACTTCATCGTCTCCCGCAACCAGGGGTTCATCCCCAACCCCGGTGGCAGCCAGGGCAACCTGTGCGTGGGCGCGAACACCGGGCGCTATCTGGGCCAGGTCGGCAACTCCGGCTTCGTCGGCAGCTTCTCGATCACCGTTGACTCGACTGCGATGCCGCAGCCGACGATGACGACCCCCGTGCTGCCGGGCGAGACATGGAACTTCCAGTGCTGGTACCGCGACCAGAACCCGGGGAACACCTCGAACTTCTCACGCGGTTACTCGGTGACCTTCCAGTAAGCCGCCACCACACCATTGAGCCGGCCCGCGCCTCCATGAGGAGACGCGGGCCGGCCGCGTTGAGGGGCCATGAGCGCCCCCCCCGAGCGGAGCGCCGCGGGGGTTACCAGGCCACGACGTCGACCGTCTCCACGGCCATCGGGGTGAAGGGAGGCAGCGAGGAGAGGTCGTTGAAGTCCTCGTCGTATTCCCACGCCCGGATGGGCGCTCGGTAGCGATCACCCCCGTAGGCCCAGTCCCCGGTGGCGAACTGACTGTCGAACAGGTTCACGAAGCTGCCCGAGATGTTGCAGGGGACGCCGCTCCAGTTCTCATGGAAGCGCGGGAGGTTCTCGAGGCCTCCGCTGTAGCGGCCGGCCTCCGTCTCGTAGGAGCCCGTGACCATCGCGAAGTTGAAGGTCGTCTCGCTCGCGCTCGGGAGAGTCCCCGGGGTCTTGCTCCCGTCCCAGGAGTTCGAGAGGAGGTTGACCGCGTCGCCGATGATGGAGGCCCCTTGCTTGTTGACGACGTTGTAGTCGCCGTGAACGTAGACCGACGACGGCGAGACCACCGTCAGCGAGGCGTCCAACTCCGACCCGTTGGTGAGCAACAAGCCGCTCGCCGCCGTTCCCTCACTGAGGCCCTCGTGCGCTGCATAGACGAGGCCGTTCTCCGGGAAGTGAGCCGTGTCTGCGAGGAGCGCCATGTCGATCTGGATGACCTCCACCTCAGTTGAGCCACTATCAGACTGACGCATGTCAGGCACAGACTCGAGGCTCACGGCGCCGCTGACATCCAACGTCACGTCGTTCCCCTCCGCGTCATAGGCCGTGAATCCATAGCCATCGCTATCGGCGACGATGGAGAGGCCAGCGTTCTCGAAGTAGTAGCCGCGGTCGTGGTCACCGAGGCCAGGCCCCACAAAGTCGTACTCGCCCGAGCGCGGGTTGAGCGCGTAGGACCCCCCCTCCACCGTCTCGTACATCTGAATCGAACCGACCGGGGGCGTGACCGCCTCCTCCACGCCGTGCTGGCCGGTCATGACCGTCTGCCCGGTCCCGTCGGTGTATCCGGAGGGCTGCCCCCAGAGCTCGGTGGCCCCGAACTCGAACGGCAGCCACTCTCCAGGCCCGTCGAACAGTCCGTCCCCGTCGAGGTCCACACCGTCCCTGAAGTTACTGTCGTAGCCCGAGACGCTCGCGACGGGGAGCTGCCCGCGGCTGAGCATCCGCTCGAACTCGGACGGGCTCGACGGGTCAAAGGGGTCAACCACCCACCGGCGGATGTCGACGTCGCCGCTTGCCGCGGTCCCATCGCGCTTCTTGTAGCGATAGACCCCACCCACTGCGTGGACGTAGTTCGTGTCCATCGTGATGGTATTGCCGCCCCCGAGGTACATGTCCCGGTTGGAGTGCACCCGGCCTCGCAGGGTCATGTCCGGCCCGGCATGAATCTCCAGGTCGCTGTTGTAGAAGACGGCGAACTGGAAGAGCGGCGTCCAGGTCGCGTTGACGATCCGGTGAGCGCGCTCCTGCACGCCGTCCACCCGAACGCGGGTCTCGAGTTCAAAGGGCTGGACGAGGTTGGAGATCCCGGAAGCGCCGCTGCTGGTCACCTGTTCCCCGAGGGCCGTCACGGTGAACTCGACCACTTCGCCGCCCACGGTCTTGGAGCCGCTCAGCGTCGGCGACTTCCAGCCGGCGAGGTCGTCCTGGAGTTCCTTGGCCACCACACGAAGCGCGCCCTCCGCGAGGTACCGCGCTCGCGTCCGGCCGTTGCTGACAGTGGCCTCCCGGTCGCTGACCCCCGCCATCGTGAACATGACGGAGACCATGCTCGCGACCACGAAGCTCCCGAACACCGCGTAGATCAGCGCCACCCCTCGCCGCGAGGCCGCCTTCGTTTTCGTTCGTTTCAATCTCATGCTTCGCTCCCTCTTTCCTGCACGCCGTCTCCGGCGTCCCGTGCTCTCTTGCCGCCCGGCCGCGCCGAGATCTCCTTGGGGAGAACTCCGGCGGCGACCGCTCAGCCGTTGTTGTTCCTCAACCGGACCAGCGCCTGCACAAAGCTCTTGTGCAGGTGCCCCGACTCGGTGGTCGCGCGGAAGTCGATCCGCACCCTGACGGTCCCCGCCGAGACGCTCGCGCTCCCGGGCTGGACCGTCTCAAACGTCAAGCGCTCGACGGAGCGCGCGAGCACGTCTCGCCCCCCCGCCCCGTTGCCCACCAAGCGCACCAGCTCGTTGTCACCCGCAGCGGACCTCGTGACGACGTACGCGATGTCCTCGTGGGACCAGACGAGCCGTGACTGCTCGCTGATGGTGTTCTGCTGCTCATCCCAGATTTCGGAGACGTCCTCGGGGAGGTCCGAGACGACCCCGTCGCCGTCGCCGTCGAGCTCGGGAACACCGTCCCCGTCCACGTCGATCTCCGGGCGCCCGTTCCCGTCGAGGTCGCTGGGCGTGCAGAGCACGATGGAGCACATCGGGCCGAAGTCCGGCTCCCCCTCCCTGGCACCCTGGGGCGCAGGTTTGTGGGCGAACTCCCTGAAGGTCGAATCCGGCACCCCGTCGGTGAACACGTGCGGATAGACGCGGTCGTTGACCGTGTGGAAGCCTGACATCCTCAGGTCCTCCATGATCTGCGTGAGCGCTCGGTCGCTGTCTCGCTGAACCCGCGACTCAAGGTTGCCGCTCTCCGTCAGGTGGCTGACGCTCGAGGTCGCCGCCACCATCGTCTTGGCGAGGATCGCGAGGACCGTCGCCCCGAGGAGCATCTCGAGGAGCGTGAAACCCGCGCGCGCTCGGATCAGGCGGTGTACATGGGTCATCCCGTTACCTCGAGACCTGTGTGGTGAGGGTGAGTCGCTGTGGACGCCCGCGGGAGTCAAGCCAGGTCGCCTGAAGGACGACCTCGAGCGGATCGGGGATCGCCCCGCTCCCCGGGTAATCCGGGAAGCTCGTCACGATGGACTGCTGCCGGAGTCGCACGTTCTCGTAGCCGGCGATGGACTCACCCGCCGGGTAGTCCACGGGGATGTTGTCGCTGGACTTGGTGAGCACCTCTTCCATGCACCGCTCCAACTCCGCCATGGCGAGGGTCGAGTCGCGGCTGGAATCGATGAGCCCGAAGCTCGCCACCTGACTCCCAAACGCGGCAGCAAGGGACACCAGCAGGACGGTGATCGCGACCAGAAGCTCGATCATCGTGAAGCCCGCCCTGGAGCGCCTCCCCACGACGGACACACCTGCGGCGGGCCGGAGGTGATCTCCGTCCGCCTGGTACGTCTCGCGGTGCTGGCTCCACCTCTCTGAGGTGGTGAGTGCGGTCGGGTTCATCTGGGCACAGCCCCCCCTAGGGCTGCTCCGGTGCCCATCCAACGCTCCCGAGGGAGCGATGGACGCTTCAATATGAGGCCCCGGGATGACACGACGGCGAGCGCCAACTCGATCCGCGCCGCGAGGCGTACGAGGATACCCTAGGAATTCGCATTGTCAAATGGAATCAGACCTTTGCCCCTGTGACACCCAAGAAGGCACGCCTAGCGCCGGCCGTAGACCGCGAGCTCGTGGCTCTGGAAGCCGCTCGCAGCGAGCTGCCTCTCGATCTCCGGAACCCGCCACGCCCAGGCCTCGAACTCGTCCGCACCCACCTCCACGCGCGCATGTGCCCCATGATGACGCACTCGGAGCACGCGAATCCCGAGGCTCCGCAGCGCCGCCTCCGCCTGCTCCACCCTCGCCAACCGCTCCGGCGTCACCTCGGTCCCCACAGGAATCCGGGACGCGAGGCAGGCAGAGGCGGGCTTGTCCGCCACCTCGAGGCCGTTCTCTGCGGCGTACCGACGGACGTCGGCCTTGCTGAAGCCGGCGCCGCTCAACGGCGCCACCACGCCATACTCGCGGGCTGCCACGGCGCCCGGCCGATGGTCACTCCAGTCGTCGACGATCTCACCGAACGCGAGCACCTCGAAGCCCTCGCGCCCCGCGAACTCCCCCATCGCGTCGAACAGCGCGGCCTTGCAGAAGTAGCACCGGTTCCCTGCGTTCTCTCGGTAGCGCGGGTCCTCTCCCTCCCGGGTGCGGACCTCCTCCAAGCGGGCGCCCAGCGCCGCAGCGATCTGCCGAGCCTCCGCCAGCTCTGCTCTCGGGAGCGACGGCGAGTCGGCGATGACCGCCACACCACGCTCCCGACCCAGGACGCGGCGCGCCGCGTGCAGGAGGACCGTGGAGTCAACACCCCCAGAGAAAGCGACGGCCACCCGCCCGAAGGCGAGGAGCGCCCGGTCGAGGGCCTCGACCTTGCGCTCGTACGGCTCCGGTCCTTGGTGCTCCAGCTCTGCCACTCCAGCCCCTCAACCCAGGTACTGGCTGAACTTCTGGACGTACCCCTCGGCGCTGCGACGGATCGCGGCGACCGCTTGCTCGTCGACCTCTCGGACGACCTTGGCCGGGACACCGACGACCAGCGAACGGGGCGGGACGACCATCCCCTCCTTCACCACGGCGCCTGCGCCGATGATGGACTCCTCACCGATGACCGAGCCGCCGAGGAGGATCGCGCCCATGCCGATGAGGCACCGGTCCCCCACCTGTGCGCCATGCAAGACACAGCGATGGCCGATCGTCACCTCCTCCCCGATCACGTTCGGGACGTCCACGTCAGCATGGATCATGGTCAGGTCTTGGATGTTTGTCCGTGCGCCGACTCGGATGGGCGCGTCGTCCCCGCGCAGCACGCAGCCGAACCAGACGCTGACGTCCTCACCCAGCTCGATGGTCCCGGTCAGGGTGGCGTTGGTCGCGGCGGCACCGCCACCCTCCAGCCTGCGGAACAGGCCCTGTCTTGAGTACTCGGCCATGGGAACTAGGTCGGGAGTCCTCCCCCCGTGATGAGGAGCGTGGTCGCTCCATTATGCAGCGCGTGAATCATCCAGGCGGCGCCCAGGCTACGCGTCCGAAGCTTCACGCATGCGAGGACCAGCGCCAGGCCGAAGATCGGCAGGAAGACCGCCATGCCGTGCAGCAGTGCGAACAGGGCAGAGGACAGGATGATTCCCACCGCGACGCCGGCCCTCGAGACCAGCACCTCCAGGAGGAAGCCCCGGAACAGGACCTCCTCGAGCAGCGGGATCACGAGCGCGACGAGCGCGGCGATCAGCAGCGGGCGCTCGGCCAGGCCCTGCTCCACGAGGAGCGCCGTGTCCTGGACCGGGGGGGCCGCGCCCTGCGCGGCGAAGAGCGCTGCCGTCAGCGCGCCGAGCCCCATGAGCGTCGGGAGGGAGAGCAAGTAGCAGCCCACTGCGAACATGCTCCGCCTCCCGGGCGTCAGGTGACGTAGCCCGAGCGTCGCCAGGCCGCCCTCTCGCCGGAGGACGATCGCCAGGACCACAATGGCCGTGCCCCCCTGGGACACCGCCGACAGGCCGAGCGCCGGGAGGACCCCGAGGGATGCCACGTCCAGCTCCCCCGCCCCGCTCCAGAACCGGTAGGCCTCGAGGGACAGTGACTGCCCGAGGATGAAGGCGGCCACGACGATCGGAAGGTCCATCAGACGGAACCCGGCCGTGCGCGCGGGCGTGGGGCCCAGCATCCGCGCGCTTGCCCTGCGCATGAGCGGGATCAGCGAGGCCCCGATCGCCAGCAGGAGCGCCGCCGCAATGAAGCCCTGAGTCGCCGTGATCTCAGCGACGTCTTCGGATCCGAAGGCGCGCGAGACGATCGCCAGAGGGAGCGTGTGCCCCATCCCTAGGAGCGCGGCCCCGCTTCCTCGATCAGCCCTTCCTCGGGTGAGGACGCGTTCGCATAGAGGCGGCGCGGGATCCGCCCCGCGAGGTGAGCCTGACGCCCGGCGGCGCAGGCGTCCCGCATGGCCGCCGCCATGCGCAGCGGCTCCCGCGCCCCGGCGATCGCGGTGTTCAAGAGGACGCCCTCCGCCCCGAGCTCCATGCACTGCGCCACATCTGAAGCCGTGCCGACGCCCGCGTCGACGATGACGGGCACGTCGACGAGCTCCATGAGGATCCGGATCGCGTTCGGGTTCAGCACGCCTTGGCCGGAGCCGATCGGCGAGCCCGCGGGCATGACGGCGGCCGCCCCGAGCTCCGCGAGGCGCACGCCCATTCGCGGATCGTCCGAGCAGTAGACCATCACGGTGAAGCCATCCTCCACGAGGGCCTTGGTGGCCTCGAGGGTCCCAATGGGATCCGGGAGCAGGGTCTTCGGGTCGCCGAGGACCTCCAACTTCACGAGGGGCGTGTCGAGGAGCTCTCGGGCCAGGCGAGCCGTCCGGACCGCGGAGTCCACGTCGTAGCAGCCCGCGGTGTTCGGGAGCAGGTGATAGCGGTCCCGGTCAATGTGGTCGAGCAACGACTCCCCCTTGGACGGGTCGAGGTTCACCCGCCGGACGGCGACAGTGACCATCTCGGTCCCGCTGATCTCCAGGGCCCTGGCGGTCTCCTCGAAGCTCGCGTACTTGCCGGTCCCCACGAGGAGGCGGGAGGACATGGCGATCGCATCCCCGATTCGAAGGGATTGATCCGCGACGTGCGATTGGTCCGCTTGGGTCATGGTCGGGTCTATGGTAGTTAGGTTCGGCTAGCCCCCGCCGACGAGGGTCACGATCTCCACACGGTCCCCCGCCTCGAGCGCCCGCTCGGGGTGGGTCGCGCGTGGTGCGAGCTCCTGGTTCACCTCAACGGCAACCTGCTCCGGGCGGAGGCCGCGGGCAGCCACGAGGTCTGCCACCGTGGAGCCCGCTGAGACCTCCAGCGGCTCCCCGTTCACATGAATGGTCCGGGTCGAGGCGGCGTCCATGGCGGGGCGATCAGTGCACGCGCAGGAACGCGCACTTCAGGTAGTCGGTCTCCGGCAGGGTCACCAGATAAGGGTGATCGCTGGAGGCCCGGGCCAGCTCCTCCATCCAGACGTGACGCCCGGCGATGCTCGCCGCCTTCCCGATGTACTCGACGAAGTCGCGCGCGCTCACGTTGTACGAGCAGGAGGCGCTCACGACGGCACCGCCGTCCGGGACCAGGTCGAACGCACGGCGGTTCAGCTCCACGTAGCCGCGCTCCGCGCCGGCGATCTCCTTCTTGCTGCGCGCGAACGCCGGAGGATCCACGACCACAACGTCGTACTTATCTCCACGCTCCGCCCGGGCCCGCATGTCCTTCATGCAGTCCACGCGCTCCACCTTGATCTTGTCCTGGAGGCCGTTGCGCTCGGCGTTGGCCAGGATGCGCTCGCACGCGCCACGGTTCTGCTCGAGGCAGGTGACCTCCTCCTCGCCGGCGAGCGCCGCGTGCAGACCGAACAGTCCGTCGTAGGCGAAGGCGTCGAGGACACGGCCGCCGCTCGCGAGCTTGGCCGCCCTGAGGCGGTTGCTGGACTGGTCGAGATAGTGGCCCGTCTTGTGGCCCTGAAACACGTCGACCTCGTATTGCAATCCGTGGTCCTGCACGAGCACCGGACCGTCGATCGTCCCATCCACGACCTCAACGATCTTCTCCAGCCCCTCCAGCTTGCGAACGCTCGTATCGGAACGATCGATGATGGTCTCCGGCTCGAAGGGCATCGCTTCACGCAACAGGCCGATCAAGAAGTCGCGCATGCGGTCGGAGCCCTGCGTGCCGGATTGAATCACCAGCGTCTTCGCGTAGCGGTCCACGACCCAGCCAGGGAAACCGTCGGAGTCACCGGCCACGAGCCGGCAGGCGCCCGCTGGGTCCATCAGGCCGAGGCGCTCACGGTGGCCGACGGCCCGCTCTAGCCGCCCGGACCAGAAGGCACGGTTGGGCTGCTCCGCCTCGCGCGTGACCATCCTCACCCGAATGCGAGACTCGGAGCTGAAGAGCCCCCACCCGAGAGGCGCACCGTTCGGGTCCTCGACCGGCACGAGCTCACCAGGCGTGGCGTCCGCTGAGGCCACGTCGTCCTTGTAGATCCACGGGTGGCCGCGCAGGTACCACCTGCGCCCCTTGCCCGTCAAAGTCACCTTTCCCATGGAGTCGCTCCGCGATCGTGGCGAGGCGATCGGCGTCCGCGTGAGGGCCTCTTGCCCACCGGGAGCCGCCGCGAGTGCGATCGGGCCCGGGAGGATATCGTCAGTCGACCCGGACGAGGCGTCTGAAACGCGGGTCATCCCTCAGGGAGGCCAGATCCGGATCCTCGGCAGCCCATTCCTGCTGCCGGGCACGTGACTCCAGCGACGCGTGGTTCAGCTCGAGCTCGGACTTCAGGAACCCCAGGGCCTCCTCGACATCCCCGAGGAGGGCGTGGGTGCAGGCGAGGTTGTACCAGGTGCCGGGGCCCGGCCTAATCGTCCGGAGGAGCGCCCGGGCCTCCGTCTCGGCGCCACTTCGCGCCCGGTAGCAGGCGAGCAGCGTGCGCATGAACTCGTCCTTCCTCAGCTCATAGGCGCGCTCGTAGTAGCTCCGAGCCCTGTCCGGGGCCTGGAGACGGACGTTCGCGTTGACCGCGAGGCTCACGAGCGCGGAGGCCTGCAGGTTCCGGAAGCCCGAGAGCGCTTCCGGCGACGCGCCGTTCTCCAGGAGCTGCTTCTGGATGTCCTCGATCCGCTCGACGGCGCGCAGTAACACCTCCTCCGCGTCCTCGCCGCGCCCCTCGTCTGTGAACGCGCTGCCCTGGAGGAGTTGCGCTCGGGCGATCCGTTCATGGCCCACATAGAACCACCAATTCGAGATCCCTCGGGCCTCGATGTCTCGCTCCATCCGGCTCGCCACCAGACGGGCCTCCACTCCCCGCCCCTCCTCCGTCAGGTCCTGGGCGAACCAGAGCGCGGCGCTGCCTGGAATGCGGAGGTCTCGAACCCAGCCAGGCGCGCCCCCACGCGGCTCCTGCTGGATCGCCTGGGCAGCCACCATCCGCCTGCGCTGAAGACGCTGCAGCGCCTCAAACTCGCGCTCAGGGAGCAGACCCGGCGCTCGGCGCTGGGCCCGACGGTAGGCCGCGTCGGCCTCCTCGATCGCAGCCTCGAGCCCTGACAAGCGGGCCGCCCTGATGCGCTCGAAGAGTTCGCGCCGCTGATCGTCCGCCAGGGGATCGGTGACCTGCTTGAGGAGGACCGACCCCGCGGCGCCCTCGATCGGCTCGAACCCCGGGAGCTCCCCCGGGGAGACCGTCGCGAGCACCCGCCCCAGGGTCCCCTCCAGGCGGACGATCGTCGCCCGATCCAGGGCCGCGACGGTCGAGCCCTCGCTCGCCCCTCCCGCGAAGCCGCGGCGCCCGAAGAGCAGCCGGTAAGGCGAGAGGTCCGCGGCGAGCAGCCCATCCCACCCGGTGGTGACATCGCCTTCGATCTCCGCGAAGACCGCCTGGGCCTCGAGGTGAACGAGGTGAGCGAAACGAGCCCGCTCGAGGGCGGCGAGCCCCGAGTCGCCCCTGGCCACGACCGCGAGGGTCCTCGCCACCTCGATCACCGCACGCTGATGCAGCAGGTCCACGTGGCGCAGGCGCTCCGGACGAGAGAGCAGGTCGCGCCGCTCGGAGAGCGCAACATCGAGGGCCCCCGCAGCCCCGGAGAGAGAGGCGGAGGCCGCCTCGTGCTCCCCGAGGGCGATCTCTGCAACCCCCTTCAGGTACAAGCCCCGGAAGAGCCAGAGCTGTGATTCGAACGCGTCTGTCCTGGCGCTCGGGCGGAGCAAGAGTCCCCTCGATCTCACCAGCTCGCGCGCGGCGACGAGCGCTCCCGCAGCGTCCCCCTCCGCCGCGAGGCAGATACGAGCCCGCTGGTACAGCGCCACGTCTCGTTCGATCCCGAGCTCCCCGAGCTTGCCGAGCAACGCCGAGGCCCGGCCCGGCACGGCGGAGTCGATCAGGCGCGAGATCAGCCGGTCAAAGGCTTCTCGCGCGGCGCGCCTCACCTCAGGCGAGGGGTGACGGAGACTGAACACCAACGGCGCGTGATCGGCGGCCGTGGCCGCCTCGTCGTCCGCCAACCACTGCCCGTAGCGTGGGAGCAGCGCCGCGAGGACAGCAGCCCGCGGCCTCCCCTCGGTCGCCGTGGAGCGGCGGACGAGATCTCGCAGGGGTTCAAGGGCATCGGCCGCCCCGGCGAGTGCGCGCGCCGCCGCCTCCGCGACCGCGTCCACATCGTCCACGGCCAACCTCCCCAGGGCCGCCGACGCACCCGGTCCACCAATCTGGCCGAGGGCCTCAACGGCCGCCTCGATGACGCGGCGGTCCGAGTCCGATCCAGCGACCCGGGTCAGGGCGTCGACCCGTTCACGGCTCGCCAGGACCCCGAGGTCTGGCCGCGAGAGCAGCGAGGCAGCGATGGCGCGCACCTCGGGGTCCCGGTCCACGAGCAGCGGAAGCGCCTCGAGGACCCGCGCGACCGGGAGCCCCTCCGCGACGCCCCTGGCGAGCTCCACACGCGCTGGCCCGGCCAGGTCCCCGTCCACCAGCCTCGTCAGCGCGACGTCGGGGGACACGCGATCCACCGGCGACTCCTGCCCCGCGGTGAGCGAAGGGCCCGTCGCGAGGGGCGCAGAGAAGGCACCGAGGCAGCACAGCAGCAGCGAGATCATCCGGTACGCACTCTAGCAAGGCGGTGCCCGGGTCGAGGGCCGAGCCGCCGATCAGGGCTCAGGCCTTGTCGCCCGCGCCCGATGCTCGCTTGAGGCGATAGTCGAAGGCTCGCCGAGAGAGCCCGACGCGGCGGGCTGCCGCAGCCACGTTGCCACGGGACTCCTCCAGCGCCGCCGCGAGCACAGCGGCGTCGAGGTCCTCGAGGCTCACGCCCGATGCGAGCGCCTGCTGCGCGAGCTCGCCCGCGCGCCCCCGCACGGTCTCGCCGAGGAAGTCAAAGTGCTGCCCGAGGAGCGGCCCCTCCCCTCCCCCCAGGACCAGGGCGCGCTCCAGGGCGTTCTCCAGCTCCCGGAAGTTCCCAGGCCAGGCGTGGGCGGTGAGGGCCTCGATGGCGCTGTCCGAGAGGCTCCGAGCTGGGACCCCGAGGCGACCAGCCACCTCCCCGACTAGGCCTCCACAGAGGCCAGCGAAGTCGCCCTCACCCGTCCGGCTCCGCAGGGGGGGGACGTCGAGCGGCACGACCGCCAGGCGGTAGTAGAGGTCCTCCCGGAACGACTGGGCCTCCACCGCGTCCCTCAGGTCGCGGGCGGTCGTCGCGATGACACGCACGTCCACCGCCCGCCCAGCCTCAGCGCCGAGCGGCTCCACCACCCGCTCCTGAAGGACCCGGAGCAATTTGACCTGAAGATCCAGAGCGAGCGTCTCGACGCCCTCGAGGACGAGGGTGCCTCCATTGGCCAGCTCAAATCGCCCCAACCGCGCTCCTGACGCCCCGGTGAACGCTCCAGCCTCATGGCCAAAGAGCTCGGCTTCCATGAGGCTTGAGGCCAGAGCGGCGAGTTGCACGGCGACAAACGGGCCGCCGGCCCGGGGGGACCGTTCGTGCAACCGCCGCGCCGCGCGGCTCTTCCCCGACCCGCTCTCTCCGGTAAGCAGGACGGTCGCAGGAACCGCCGGGCCCAGGACCCCTGAGGAGGCGACGCGATCGATATCGACCTCAAAGGAGCGCCAGGCGCTGGCCTCGTGGCCTCGGCCGTCGCCGGCCGTGCCGCCTGCGGCGGCTCGAGGGTGGGGAGAATCGGTGTTCATCGTCGGTTCCCGGGGGGGCGCCTGGCGTCAGGGTGGTCGAATCAATGGCCCTGGGAAGCGGGCCGGGAGAGGTTGACTCCCCGACCCCCCTGGACCAGACTACGCGGCGACTGAAGACCCTACAAACTCTCCTGGACACCGCGCATCAGCGGCCAGCCTCCTCGCCAGTACGGAGCTGACCACCGTTGCGCAGCGGAAGGAGCGGGGATTCCCCCGCTCCTTTTCTATTGCCCCGACCGCGAGCTATGAACCCCGAGACCCTCCTCCAGACAATCGACGCGCTCCACGCGATGAAGAACATCCCTCGGGAAGTCATCTTCCGCGCCCTGGAGGAGTCGATGGCCGCCGCCGTGCGGAAGCGCTTCGGCGAGGGCGAGGACCTGATCTGCACCATCGACCGGGAGTCCGGCGAGGTCACGATCGAAGATGACGAAGGCGTCTACGAGTTCGACATGGAGGACCTGGGCCGCATCGTGGCCCAGACGGTCAAGCAGGGGTTCACTCAGCGTGTCCGCGAGGCCGAACGTGACGTCTTCTATGACAAGTACGAAGCCCGGGTCGGCCACCTCATCAGCGGCGAGGTCCAGCGCTACGAAGGCCAGGACCTGATCGTCAGCCTCGGCGATGTCGAGGCGAACCTCACCCGCGAGGACCGCGTGCGCGGTGAGACTTACGCGCCGGGCGACCGGATCCGGGTCATCATCGTCGAGGTCCGCAAGGACGGCAGCCGCGTGAAGGTGCTCGTCAGCCGGACCCACCCCGACCTCGTGCGCCGCCTCTTCGAGCTCGAGGTTCCGGAGATCGCGGACCAGATCATCGAGATCAAGCGAGTCGTCCGCGAGCCGGGATACCGCACCAAGATGGCGGTCCTCTCCAGCGACCCGAAGATCGACGCCATCGGCGCCTGCGTCGGCGTGCGAGGCTCACGGATCAAGGCCGTCATCGACGAGCTTCGCGGCGAGCGCATCGACATCATCCGATGGAGCGACTCCCTCGAGACCCTTGTCATGAACGGGCTCGGGCCGGCCAAGATCCACCTGGACAACATCTATCCCCACGTCGACCGGCACTCCGTGACGGTGCTCGTGGACGAGGAGCAACAGTCCCTCGCCATCGGCAAGCGGGGCCAGAACGTGCGCCTCGCCAGCCGCCTCTGCGGTTGGGAGATCGACATCAAGACCCGCGAGGAGTACTTCGACGACGCAGCCGCCGCCCCTGAGGGCGAAGGCTCGGAGGGCGGAGACCCCGAAGCCCCCGCTGAAGCCCCCGCTGAGGCCCCCGCTGAGGCCCCCGCTGGCGATTCCGCGGCCGGCGAGGAACCGCCGACTCCCCCGGTAGCGTCCTGATACCTGCCCCAGGTCACCCAGAGCCCAACCCACCATCGTGATTGTCTCCCGCCATGAAGCCTGAGGATCGCGCGCACCAGCGCGCTCCCTCCTCTGGACTTCCCAAGCCTCCCAGTACACGCCACTTCGTCCGCTTCGAGGACGATCTCCACGCTCGGACCAGGTGATTCTCACGCTGGCCGATCGCGGAGAACACCACGGCCAGCCCGGCGCTCCGTCCCCCACGAGCGCCCCAAGAACCCACCACCGAAAGTTTGAGCGACAAGGTACGCATCCACGATCTCGCGAAGCAGTACGGCATGCCCGGCAAAGACCTGGCTTCCAAGCTCCGAGACTTCGGATTTAGCAAGGCGAAGAGCCACATGTCCGCGCTGGACCCCTTTGAGTTGGTCCAGGCACAGGGACTGCTTGAGGCCAACGGGATCACCGCCAATGAGCCGGCCGAG
>JAQWJQ010000052.1 GCA_029248265.1 Planctomycetota bacterium | reverse complement strand
GGGGGGGACCCGGCGAGCGCCCTGGTGTGGGGGGGGGGGGGCCGCTTGGGCTGCGGCGCAACAGCCTAGGCCCGGCGCTGGGAATCTCAACGCGGCAACCGTTGCCCCGACCGGATCGGCTCGAGATCACCCCCCCGAGCCCAGGCACGGCGGGATATCGTGCGGCCCCTACCGGCCCGTTGCTCGCCCAATCATGACCCCCAGCTCTCGCCCCGCCGTCTGCCTCCTCTCCGGGGGGATGGACTCCGCCGTGGTCCTCGCCGAGGCCAAGGCCATGGGTTTCGACGCCCACGCCCTCTCATTTAGTTACGGGCAGCGGCACTCCTGCGAGCTGGAGGCCGCGGCCCGTGTGGCGGCGGAGGGCGGCGCGGCCGATCACCGGACCGTGGCAGTCGACCTGTCCGCGCTCGGGGGCTCATCCCTCACGGATGACCTCGCGGTGCCCAAGGACCGGGGCCACGAGGAAATCGGTCAGGGGGTGCCGAGCACCTACGTGCCTGCGCGGAACACGGTCTTCCTCTCGGTGGCGCTGGGCTGGGCGGAGGTGCTGGGCGCCACGGACCTCTTTGTGGGGGTGAACGCGGTGGACTACTCGGGCTACCCGGATTGTCGCCCCGAGTTCCTGGCGGCCTTCGAGACCCTCGCGACCCTCGCCACCGCCGCGGGGGCAGAGCAGGGGCAGCGCTTCAAGGTGCACGCGCCGCTCATGGAACTCTCCAAGGCGGGGATCGTCCGGCGAGCCTCCGAGCTCGGCGTCGATCTCGGCCTGACCCACACTTGCTATGACCCCGTCGAGGCCGCCGGAGCGCGGCCTTTGGCCTGCGGTCGCTGCGACGCTTGCCTGCTCCGACTCGCGGGCTTCGCCGAGGCGGGCCACGCGGACCCCATCCCTTACGCCTGACCCCAGCCCCTCACAGGGCGTCGAGATCAGCCTGCAATGAGCGACTCCAAGAGCGACCCGCGGTCCGTCCCTGCGCCGGTGCCCGCCGACGACCCGCGCCTCTCAGCCCTCGCCGAGCTGATGGCGATCATCGACCGACTCCGGGCCCCCGACGGCTGCCCCTGGGACCTCGAGCAGACGGAGGCCTCGATGGCCCCCTACGCGGTGGAGGAGGCTCACGAGCTGGCGGAGGCCATCACGGAGGCGAGCGCCCAGGCCGCAGCCTCCGAGGCTGGGGACTGCTTGACCGTGCTGATGCTCATCTGCCGGATCGCCGAGCAGGGGGGGCGGTTCGACCTGGGGGGGGCTGCGCGCTCCGCCTCGGAGAAGTTGATCCGGCGCCACCCGCACGTCTTCGGGACGGCGACAGCGGGCTCCGCTGGCGAGGTCCTCGAGTCCTGGGAGGAGATCAAGCGGCGGGAGCGGGCAGATGCGAACGAGGACACGAGCGCGTTGGCGGGGGTCCCCAAGGGGCTCTCAGCCCTGCACCGGGCGAGCCGCGTGTGCCAGAAGGCGGTGGCCGCGGGCTTCCACTGGGAGGACGCGCGGGGGGCGCTCGGCAAGGTGGAGGAGGAGCTGGAGGAGTTGATCGAGGTGCTGCCCGAGGCGTCCCTGCGTAGCAGCGCGCGGCCCCAGCTCGACCCCGCCGTGCGGGCCCGGGTGGAGCACGAGCTGGGGGACCTGCTGATGGCGTCGGCGTTCCTCGGCGGCTACCTCCAGCTGGACCCTGAGGCCATGTGCCGGGCGGCCCTGGCGCGCTTCGAGGCTCGCTTTCGCAACATGGAGGGTCAGTTCGACGGCCCGCTGAGTGAGCGCTCCCTGAAGGAGATGATGGCCGCCTGGGTTCAGGCCAAGGCCGAGCTCAGCGACGGCGAGTGAAGACTGCTCTTGGCCCCGACGCTGGAACGCGGGGCGTGCCGAGGGCAGGGTAGCGAGGAGCACCGTCGCCCTGGGATTGCCTCGAGGGCGCTGGCTTCCTCGGAGACCCTATGAAGCGACCCAAACTCCGCGACGTGATCGCGTGCCCCCTGCCCCTCTTTCTTGTCGCGCTCGGAGGGTTCGGCGGGTGTCAGGTCCTCGGCGTCGAGGCTCCGCCGGACCGGAGCACGTTCCGCAGCGATTGGTCAGAGCACCCGGACCGCGTGTGGGTCGGGCGTGACCACTGGGCCAACCGCCTCCAGGACTGGCGTCTCGAAGGCGGCGGAGCGGTTTGCGTGGAGGCGCGACCTCGCTTCGGGGTGCGGACGCTGCACCTGCTGACCCACTGGCTTGAGGATGGGGCCGAGGGGTCGTTTCGCACGAAGGTCAGCATCAGCGCTGCTGAGGGGGACCGGGCGGGGAGCGCCGCCGGTTTCCTGATCGGCGCCGGCGGCCAGGGGGTCGACCCGAGGTTGACGTCGCAGGTCCACGGCTGCCCTGCGGAGGACGGGGGCTACCTGCTGCTGGTGGACGCGAGCGGGAGCCTCTCCGTGGTCAACTTTGAGGAGCGGTTGGAGGGGGGCGGCCTCTGGTCGATGAAGACGAACCACGAGCTCTCGGCCTTCTCAGCCGTGGACGGGGTGCAGCTGGCAGGGGACGGCTTCGGAGCGGGTGGACCTCGGCCCGTGGAGCTCGAGGTGACCGGTGCGCACTTCGACGGGCGCAGGACGGTGGTCGCCGCGGTCCGCGACCAGATCTCCGGCGCGATCCTCTCGACGGCGACCTGGGACGAGGCGCCTCGGAGCCTGTTCGACGGCTCTGTCGCGTTGGTCTCACACCGTGGCCCGGCAGGTGCAGGCCAGGGCTATCGCTTCGAGGACTGGTCGCTGGGTGGGGAGCTCGTCCGGGGGGACGAGGCCCGCAGCTTTGGGCCCATCGCCTTTGTCCACTACGCCGTGGATGAGGTCGAAGGGCCCGGGGACGCGCGCCTTGAACTCACCGCTCAGTCCGTGCCACTCGGGGTCGGCGACACGCTGGTGGCGAGCCTGGAGCTTGCGGGGGAGGACGGCGAGTTCGAGCAGGTGGCGACGGCTCCCTTCGTCCGTAGCAGCGCCACCTTCCACTTCGCCGTGGACGGGATCGACGCGACCCGGGAGACGCCCTTCCGTGTGCGCTACGTTCCGCGCCGCATCAACGCGGCAGGGGAGGGCGTCGCGGACCCTGCCGCAGTCGCCGTGTATGAAGGCGTGGTGGCGGCGAGGCCGTCCGAGGACGCCATGACGATCGCCGTGGTGAACTGTCAGAAGTCCTTCACCGGGGACCTGCGCTGGAACGAGCAGGGCCTCTGGTTCCCTCACGCCGCGGTCGCTCGGCACGTCGCGGCTCAGGAGCCGCACCTGCTCTACTTCGCGGGAGACCAGATCTACGAGGGGGACCTGACCCCGGCGATCACAGCGCCGATCAAGGACGCCCTGCTCGACTATCTCCACAAGTGGTACCGCCACGGCTGGTCCTTCGGGGAGCTGACGCGTCGGCTGCCGTCGGTGGTCGTGCCTGATGACCACGACGTGTATCACGGCAACGTGTGGGGGAATGCGGGTGTGCGTGAGCCGGAGACGGGCGACCTCACCGTCCAGGATCGCGGCGGGTACAAGATGCCGCCGGAGTTCGTGAACGCGGTCCACCGCACGCAGGTTGAGCACCTGCCCGCGCCCCGCGGCGAGCCGACCCTCGAGGTCGGGATCACGACGTACCACACGACCCTGAGCTGGGGTGGAGGGAGCTTCGCCGTACTGGCGGACCGGATGTACAAGTCGCCTCCGGCCGTGGTCGTGACGGAGGGCCGCGTCCGTAACGGTTGGGCCCTGGAGCCGGAGTTTGATCCGGCGCGAGGCGCGGACGTGGAGGGGGCCGTGCTGCTCGGGAGCTCGCAGCTGGACATGTTGGAGCAGTGGGGGGCCTCGTGGCCCGCGGACGCGTGGTTCAAGGCCTGCCTGTCCCAGACCCCGTTCGCCAACGTCGCGACCATCCCCGAGACGGCCAACTCGGGGGGGGTGATCCCTTCGCTGAAGGTGCCGGCGCCCGGGGAGTACGTCTCCGGAGATAAGCGCGCTGCGGACATGGACTCCAACGGCTGGCCGCAGTCGGGGCGGGACGCAGCGGTGCGGTTGCTGCGGTCCGCGGGCGCCTTCCATCTGACCGGTGATCAGCATCTTGGTTCCACCCTGCGCTACGGGGTAGACGCCTTCGACGACGCCGGGTTCGTCCTCTCCTCCCCTGCCGTCGCGAATACCTGGCCGCGGCGTTGGTTCCCGGATCCCGCGAAGAGAGAGCCTGGGGGCGCAGCAGACCCGGCGGCGCCTGGGTACACCGGGCGGTACTTGGACGGCTTTGGGAATCGGATGACGGTGCTCGCCGTCGCGAACCCCCGCGCCGAGGGGATCGAGCCGACGCGCCTCAACGACCGCGCCCCGGGCTATGGCATCGCCCGGGTGGACCGGGAGGCCGGCGCGGTTCAGCTCGAGGCTTGGCCGCGCCACGTGGACCCGCTGGGAGAGGGAGCCCGACCCTATGGCGGCTGGCCGGTGCGGTTCAATCTCTCCGAGGCCGACGGACGCGCTCCCGCTGGCTGGCTCCCGCAGCTGCGACTGGCGGAGCCCACGGTGCTGCAGGTGGTCCGGGAGGGGGAGGCCCCAGAGGTGCTCTACACCCGGCTGACGCCGGCAGGATCCGCGCGGCTGCCCGTCTTCGATCGGGAATCGAGCTACACCGTTCGCGCTTCCCTCCCTGGGCGAGAGGGGGGGGCACCCTGGCCATGGTCCAGGGCCCGGCTGCGACCGGTCTCCCCGGGAGAGGGGGCCTCGCTCGAGGTCGCTCTGGTGCCCGGGAACGGCAGAGATTGAGGCGCCTCGAGGGGCGAGGCGGCTCCGGTCCGTGAGAAGTTTCGCGAAGGGCTGGACACGTTCGCCCAAGTCGCTATTCTTCCGGCCACAAGCGGGGATGTAGCTCAATTGGTTAGAGTGCCGGCCTGTCACGCCGGAGGTTGCGGGTTCAAGTCCCGTCATCCTCGCCATCCCGCCCCTCCGCCGCCCTGCGCGGCGCCCGAGTCCCGCCCCGACTGTCCCATGGACTGCGGGGCGGCGTTCGTTTGAGCCGGACCCATGCCGCGGTCGGCCCCAGGCTGATCGGGGGGACCTCGGGGAGGCAGACAGGGGACCTGGTGGAGCCTGTACGGCTCACCTCTTCCGACCTGTTGGCTGTGGCGCAAGCAGGGGCGGTCAGGCTCGCATGCGGGGGGGGCTAAACCGTAAGGTCCGCCCATGGACCAGCGGATCGAAGACCTCCCCCCTCCTACGCTGGTGCAGACGGAGGCGGAGCTTGACCGCCTGCTGGAGGCCGTGCGAGGGGATGAAGCCATCGCCGTCGACACGGAAGCGGACAGCTTCTTCAGCTACCGGGACAAGGTCTGCTTGATCCAGGTCACGGCCGGCGGCGAGGACTGGCTCGTCGACCCCTTCGCAGACCTCGACCTTCAGCGCTTCGCGTCAGTCTTCGAGGACCCCGAGACCGTCAAGATCTTCCACGACGCGGAGTACGACGTCCTGATCCTCGGGCGTGAGTACGGCTTCCGCTTCGCGGGGCTCTTCGACACCCGAGTGGCCGCGGCGGTGCTGGGGAGCCCGACACCGGGGCTGGCCTCGGTGCTCGAGGGAGAGTTCGACGTGCGGCTCGACAAGTCGCAGCAGCGTTCGAACTGGGCCCAGCGGCCGTTGACCCCCAAGCAGATCGCCTACGCACGCCTCGACACGCGCTTTCTGATTCCCCTCATGGAGCGCCAACAGGCCGCGCTCGAGGAGCGGGGGCTGTCCATGATCGCCGCGTCCGAGTGCCGTCGGCTGGAGGCTCTCGAGGTCGTCTCGGCGGAGTCCAACCCCGATGACTTCGTGAAGATCAAGGGCGCGCGCACGCTGGACCCGGCGGGGGCCAGCGCGCTCCGTGAGCTCTTCATCATGCGAGACAAGCTCGCCGAGAAGCACGACACGCCCCCCTTCCGTGTCCTCGGGAACCGCTCCCTGTTGCAGCTGGCAGAGCGCCGTCCGAGCTCCGAGCGCGAGATGCTCCGCATCGAGGGCGTCACGAGCCGTGTCCTGACTCGGCTCGGAGATCGGCTGCAGCGAGCCCTCGATCGTGCGGAGCGCAATGGACCCCTGGAGCGACTTCCCGCCACTCCCCGCCGCGGGGACCAGGTGGACCTGGATGAGCTTGGGGTTGAGCTCCACGAGCGCCTCAAGCGTCTACGCCGCGACGTGTCGACGGAGCGCAAGATCGAGTCGTCGTACCTGCTCCACCGGAGCACCCTCCAGCGTCTCGCCGCGGCCGCGCCCGAGGACCAGGCCGCCTTGGAAGCGCTCGGGCTGCTGGAGGACTGGCAGCTGGAGATGTTCACCGATGACATCGTGGAGGTCGTCCGCCGCTTCAAGGAGGACGTCGCGAGGGGCGTGGTCCCTGCTCCCAGGCGGGGTCGAAGGCGCGGTGGTCGACGGCGCCGCTGAGCCCGTCGCTTCCGTCGAGGGGCTCCGGTTCCGACGCTGGCCGGTGCTGATGCTGGCCGGGCCTGACCTGCGAACGAGAGCGGACCGGGTGGATCCCGTGGCGGGGGCCGCCCGGTGCTGCGGACCGGGCCGGGCCCCTCGATGAGTCCACGGGCTCGGTCGCGAGCAGCGGCAGGGCATGGCCAGGGAGGCGCCAAAAGAAAGGCCCCGCGGTGACGGATCACCGCGGGGCCTCTTGAACATGGTGGAGACGAGGGGAGTCGAACCCCTGACCTTCGCATTGCGAACGCGACACTCTACCAACTGAGCTACGTCCCCTTTCGAGCCGCGGATGATACGAATCCAGGCGGCGGGCACCAGTCCTCAAATGTCGGTTCTCTGAGCTCGGGGAGGCTTCACTCCGCCACGCCGGTCCGGCGCCCCGCATGGTCTGCCGACCGCTGACCCCTCGGCGAGCTATCCTCCAGGGATGAGAAGGGTCCTCAGACGGTGGTGTGGTGGGGCAGCGGCCGCCTCTCTCCTCATGGTGGGGGGGGAGGGGGCGGTTCTGACACAGCTCCCAGATCCCGCTGCGGGATCGCCCATCGCAGCGGCTCCCGGGTCCTCATGGGCCGCCAGGGTCGAACTGGGGCTCGCGGACGTGCTGGACCTGCGCGCAGCCCAGGTGGTGCCCCTCGGCGTCGAGCCGACCGGCCCGACGCTCTCGCTGGCGCCCGTGAAGGTCGCGCTCCCGGATCCGATCCAGGCCTTCACCGGCCTGCGGTTCGATGGGCCACACGCCTTGACCTGCATCAGCGCGGGGGGCAGTGAGTCGCTGGGCGAGCGCGTGCCGAGATCAGCGGAGAGCCTTACCGGACCATCCGCGACCCGCTTGAGCATCGGCGCTGAGTTTCTCGTGGAGCCCATCGACGAGGACTTCTGGTGCTACCTCCGGGTGCTGGACGTGGCCATCGACCGCGTGGAGCTCGAGGTGGCGAGCGTGCCGCAGTCGCTCGCTGCCCTCCAGCGATCTCCGGCGGACCTCCGTGTGAGCAGCACCGGCGGGGTCTTTCGCCTGCGCTGGGAGAGCCCCGCTTCGGCTCCGCGGGCGACCTACCGCGTCCGTCGCCGCTTGGCGGTCGTTGCGCCGCCGGCGGACGGGCGGGACGGCGTGAAGAAGGGCTCCACATTGGAGAGGCCGCGCCCGCGATGGGAGACCCTCGCGCTCGTCCAGGGCGGGGAGTTCACCGATGAGAACGCGCCGTGGGGAGAGGTCGTTCACTATGAAGTGGTACGCACCGACGAGGCGGGCGACGTCGTTCCAGGGCAGCTCGGGCGGGTGATTCGCGCCGCCCGCGTGGATACGCCCGGGGAGTGGGCGCTCCGGGTTGAGACGGGCTCTCGGGTCGACCTGGTCTCGGGCCGCGTCGTCGGGCCAGACGACCTCGCTCACATCGAGGTGTACAGTGGCGCCGCCGGGGCCTTCGCGCTCAAGCCGGTGGGTGAGGTCCGCTTCGCCCTCGAGCAGAAGTCCGCGATCGTCAACGATCGTCGTTGGTGGCTGCCGCCGGGGTCTGACCGCCGCTTCGTCCCGGGGCGGACGACCACGGTGGCCATGGGCGGCGAACTCCAGTTCCAGCTCCCGGACGGCACGCTCGGGCGCCTGACCCTCGAGGAGCTTGACGGGAGCACCTGCCGGCTGCGACGGCAGCTGGCCCTCGAGGGCGACCGCCTCCTGCCGCGTCCGCCGTCGCTGACCCCGGAGGTGGTGCGCGCCGGGGGCGAGTCCCTCCTGCTCCAGTTCGCCGAGCTCGACCGACAAAGCGGGGTCGACGGCGACCGCGTCGTCGTGGTCGTCGAGAAGGAGACCGCCTTCGGGCAGGGGAACTGGTCGATCCTCGGCGAGACGACGGCCGGCGCTCGGTCCATCGAGCTCTCCCGCCTACTGAACACAGCGGCACCCGTCGTGCGACTCAGGTTCCGTCACCGGTTGACCTCGGGGGGGCTCTCCCACCCCTCTCTTCCCCTCGACCTCTTGCCTGAGGGGGACACGGAAGAGCGCCGGGCGGCGCTCCTCAAGGCGGCGCTTGCCTCCATCGGGGCCGAGGACTTCCAGCGGCGTCTCGACGCGCGAGGAGTCCTGCTCGTCCTGGCGGAGGAAGCGCGGGCCCCCTTGATCGAGGTCGCTCGGGAGGAACGCTCGCCCCGGGCGCTCGCGGCGCAGTCTATTCTCGAGGCGATCGAGAGCGCGGACCGGGGCGGCGCCGGGCTGGTACGGAGGATTCGTCAGCGCGCCCTCGAGCTCGCGAGCGAAGCGCCTCGTCTGCGTGCACTGACCGAGGGCGCCCGGTCCGAGTTGTTCGAGGCCCTCGCTCCGTCGTTACGTTCTGAGCACCCGGGGGAGCGACTTCACGGCCTGCTGCGCTTCGTGGATCGCGCCGAGCGCGGGGTGCTCCGTGCGGAGGGCCAGCCGGGGGATCTACGGGATGACTGCGAGGTCGCTCGGGTCTGGGCCCTCGCGTTCGCCCAGACGGAGCCAGATCCCGGAACGAGCAAGCTGGCGGGCTTCGTGGCCGCGCTCGGGGTCGTCCCATCCATGGCGTCCTTCGAGGCGGAGCGCCCTGCGTTCCTCCCTGATGGAACGTCCCTCGCGGGGGAGAGCCCTCTGCCCGGTGCCAGCTGGACGGAGCTTCCTGGCGCCGCCGAGGAGCTGGCCTGGCAGCTGGAGAGCCGCCCCGAACTCGCGGACCTGGACCTTGGTCCTCCGCTCGCGCAGCTGCTGCACCGCCTCCGAACCGCTAATGGCATCCAGGGGCAGTGGGGCGGGGAGAGCGACGCGCGCCTCTTCGACTATGACGTCCGCACCGCGGAGCTCGTCCTGCGCCTCGTTCAGCGTGCGCAGACCTCGACCGACCCTGGGCCGCTGCTCAAGGCCGCCGTCGGGTTGGCGGGGGGGGAGGCTGTCGAGCTCCTCGCTCGACGAGAGGTCTCGGACCGCCGGCTCGCGTCGCCGGTCGAGAAGGAGAGCCGTCGCCGCGTGGTTCTCCTCGAGAAGCCGAGCCTCGAGCTCCTCGAGGCCGCGCTCGGAGAGGCGGTGGATCGCGAGCTCCTGGATGGTCCCGTGGACGGGGCAGCTGGCGTGGACATCCTCCTTCCGTCAGGCGTCTACGAGGACTCGTCCGGAGCCCCGCTGCGGACCCTGGAGGTGCTCGGCTCAGGAGTCCGGCTCATGCCAGCGTCGCCTGGCGGAGAGGTGGAGCTGAAGGTGGCGCTGAGGGTGCGCAGTGCCCGGAACGTGGTGCTTCAAGACCTCGCGTTGACGAGCGAGGCGAGCACCGCCATCAACGTCCTGGAGGGCGGGCACGTGGTCCTGCTCCGCTCCACCATCGCGGGCGCGGGGACCGTGGTCTTCCTACAGCACAGCGACCTGGAGATGACGGAGTCTCGCGTCGTGGGCGCGCTCTCCGGTAAGGCCCCCCAGTGGGCTATCCGCGAGCTGGGGCGGTGCCGGATGTTCATCCGCGCGTCGTACCTCAACGCGGGCTCGCTCTACCTCTCGGATGAGAGCGAGAACTCCATGGATCGCAGCGTGCTGGACGCCGGCCCCCGGACCCTGATTCAGTCGCCGCGGGCGGGGCACCTGGTCGCCCGGGAGTGCCTGCTCCGTGGGAGCAACATGGGCCTGTATCACGTGGACAGGGGGGTCCTCGCGGGGGTGGTCATCGATGTGCCCAAGGACCCTCTGGGCCGTCAGCCAGGCGGCCTCCGCGTGGGGTCGAGGTTCTTTCACCTCGTGGGAGAGGGGCAGTTGCTCCCGCCCAGCATGCGCCTGGAGATCGAGCCGCTGCAGCCTCGTTGAGCCGGAGAGGTCAGACCCCGTAGTAGATGCCGGTGCTGAAGGTCGTCGTCGGCACCACCTCAACGGGGAAGACGCGCTCGATCGTGACGCTGGCCTCCACCTTGCGGTCTTCGACGTCGACCTCGAACTGGAGGTTGACCCCGGTCAGGAGGGGCGCTTCGAGGTCCCCGTCCATGGGGAACGGGAAGCGCAGCAAGATGGCCTCTGACCCCCCGGCCTCCACCGAGAGTGGACCGAGGTGCTCGGTGCGAGGCGCTCCAAACCGCGCGAGGTCGGACCCGAGCAAGACGCAACTCGCCGGGTCGAGCGAGAGGGTCGAGAGCCCCTTGTTCTCCATGCGGAGCCGCAGGAGGAGCTCCGGATAGCCGCGCTGGCTGCGGTCCACGCGCTCGGCGCCGGGGATCGCCACCAGGACCCTGGCGATGAGGGGCTCTCCAGGACCCTCCTGGACGAAGATCTCAAGGGGGCTGGGCGTGAAGCGGAAGGGGACGCTGGTGGACTGGCAGCCCAAAGAGACCGCAGCGAGGAGCGGCAGGAAGAGCTTCGGGGTGAGCAAGGTGCGTGTCATTTCGGTGCAAGGGTAGACCCGGAGGCTGCCGTGTTGGGCAGTGAAGGGGGAGACGAAGGGCCAGGAACGCCCCCTGGGGGCCCCCCGAGCCTCGGCTCAGGAGGTCCTGGCGAGCGCCGGCTCAAGAATCGGTCCATTCCTTCCCTGAGCGGGCTCTCAGTGCTCAGGGAGATCGTCCCGTCTGGCCGACAAGGTGGAAAGCAGGGCCGAGAGCCCTCATGCCATGCTCCCCAGCCACGTTCATCTCGCGCTCAAGGACCCCGCTCTGGCGTCCTCCATAGGAGCCCTTTGCACCCGCTCTGGCTGGGTCTCGGAGCTGTGGGCTGCCCCTGGCGCCGTCGATCGGGCCTCTGTGAGCCTGATCCTGGACCCGAACCTCGCGCCAGATGGCGAGCCTGCAGCGCGCTTCGTGGAGCGCCTCGTCCAGGCCTACGGCAAGGTCGTGGGGCTGGTGACAGAGGGATTGGACGAGCCCACCCTGATGGGCCTGGGCGTCGCCGAGGTCTTTCACGCCAATACACCCACGGAGCTCATCCTCCAGCGGCTCGGCGCCGCGGACCGGCGCGGGGCTCCTCCGGGCGGGCGCTCGGTCGGGGCGTACACCATCGAAGACTTCACCGCGCGCATCGGCGTGCAGCTGTCGCGCGCAAGGGAGCGTGAGCGCCCGCTGGCGATCTTCTGCGTGAAGGAGGAGAGCGGAGGAGGCCCCGACCTCGCCGCGTGCGTCGAGGAGGTCGTCCATGAGCAGTTCGAAGCTCTCGAGGAGGCGCGTGAGGCATCCCTCGCCCACTCGAGGATGATCCTCAGCCAGTTTGAGGACGGGGCCGTCGTCTTCTGCGTGCCCTCGATTGACCTCGTCCATGACGCGGCTCGCCTCGGGCGACGACTCCAGGAGTCACTGGCTTCCGAGCGAGGCCGCGAGTGTCGCGTCGGCATCTCCTGCTCGCCGGACGACGGCGTCGACCCCGTGGAGGCCACCCAGCGAGCGCGGGAGGCGGCCTCCCGCGAGGAGGGAGAGGGGGCGAGCAAGATCGAGTTCTTCACCGAGTCCATGGGCCGCTGGGCCTTCGAGCGTCTGGCGCTCGAGACGAGCCTCCGAAGCGCCCTTCGCAATGGCGAGATCACGGTGTTCTATCAGCCGCGGGTCGACATCGACTCGACGGCGATGAACGGGATGGAGGCCCTCGTCCGCTGGAATCATCCGCGGCTCGGGCAGGTCTCCCCTGCCCAGTTCATCCCGATCGCGGAGGAGACGGGCCTCATCGTGCCGATCGGTGAGTGGGTCCTGCGGGAGGCGTGCCTCCAGAACGCGCGTTGGCGTGCCGAAGGGATCGCCCCGATCCGGGTCTCAGTGAACCTCTCGAGCATCCAGTTCCGCAGCGACGACCTGGAGCAGACGGTGGTCAGCGCCCTCGAGGACGCGGGGCTCCCCGCCGACGGGCTCGAGCTCGAGGTGACGGAGAGCCTGCTGATGGACGACCCCAGCGAGGCCGCGGCCATCCTCGGGCGGCTTCAGAGCCGGGGCATCCACGTCTCGATTGATGACTTCGGGACCGGCTACTCGTCGCTCGCCTACTTGAAGAGCTTCCCGATCAACTCCCTGAAGATCGACCGGACGTTCATCAGCGAGATCACCACCAACCCCAATGACGCCGCGATCGCGACTGCGATCATCCTGATGGGTCACAGCATGAACCTGAAGGTGGTGGCTGAAGGGGTGGAGACCGAGAACCAGCTGGCCTTCCTGAAGGTCCTGCAGTGCAACGAGGTCCAGGGCTACTACTTCAGCCCGCCGGTGCCAGCTGACCGGGCGCGGGAGCTGCTGGTCGGCGTCCACGCGCCTGATCCCGGCCGTCGGGCTGCTGCCTGAGCGTCACGGAGCGGCTTGCCGGGCGCCGAAGGCGGCGCGGCGCGCCGCCCGGCGAGACTCGTCGTGGAGCTCGGCGCGCACCATGCTGCGCGCGATCACGAGGTGAGCCGCGGGGACCAAGGTGACGGCGATGAGCGTCGCCCCCGCAACGCCGCCAGCAATCGCGACGGCCAAGGGCGGCCAGAAGCCGCCGCCCGCGAGGATCAAGGGGGCGAAGCCGGCCATCGTGGTCAGGGACGTCGAGATGACGTGCCGTGATGCGCGCCGGATGACCTTGACCGAGGCGTCGAGGTCGCCTGTGCGCGCCATCGGGTTCTCTCGCAGGGCGGCGAGGACGACGATGGAGTCGTTGATCGCGATCCCGATCAGCCCCATGGCGCCGACGATGGTCATGAACCCGAACGGCGCACCGTAGACGGCCACCGCCAGCAGGGCGAGGCCGATGGAGGACACGCCAACGGCCCCGATGAGGGCGGCGAGCCGGAACGAGTTGAAGGTCAGCACCAGAGAGGCGGCCATGAGGACGAGCAGGAGCGCGGCAGACCCCACCAGATTGCCGACCGCCTCGTCACGCTCCGCGGACTCGCCGCCGACCTCGAGGGCGTAGCCGCGGGGGAGGACTCGGTCGGAGACGCCTGGCGAGTCGAGGAAGCGCTCGAGGGCGCGGCTCGGCAGAGTACCGGCGCGGAGGAACCCCTGGGTGGTGACCACCCTGCGGCGGTTCCGGTGCGCGATCGAGGAGGTATCCGGGACGAGCGAGAGCTCGCCGATGGAAGAGAGGTGGGTCCACTTCTCTGCAGTCGGGAGCTCGAGGTCCTCCAGGCGGGCGACGGTGTCCGCCGTGTTTGGACCGAGGCGCACGCGGACGTCGAGCTCCTCGTTGGCCTCGATGAGAGAGCCGCCGCCGACGCCGTTCAGGGTGGACTGCAGGGCGGAAGCGACGCGGAGGTTGTCCATGCCGGCGAGGCCCGCGGCCTCCTCCTCGAGGTCCAGCCGGAGCTTGGGAGCTCCGCCGCGTAAGGTCGCGTTCGCGTGGGTCACGTCGGGGGTCTCGCTGAGGATCCTCCGGAGGTCCTCACCCGTAGCGCGGAGCTGCGCGAGGTCGGGGCCGTAGAGGTGCAGCTCGACAGGCGCGTCAAAGGGGGGCCCCTGCTCGATCTGCCGCGCGAGGAAGCGGGCTTGCGGCAGCTCCCGGTCCAACCGTTGTTGGATCTCACGCACCACGCGCACGGAGTCTTCGGGGCCGTCCAGCTGGACCATGGCCTGGGCGAAGTACGGGGCGCCGCGCTGGTTCTCGACGAGGTTGTAGTAGTACTTCGGCCCGCTCTCTCCGAGGAACAGCTGGACGCGCTCGACCCGCGGATGCTCCAGCATGACCTCGCGAGCGGCGCGGGCGACCTGCTCGGTGACCTCGAGGGAAGCGCTGCGGTGGAGCTCCAGCTCCACGTTGAATTGGTCTCGGTCGGCGGGCGGGAAGAACTGCTCAGGGAGGGAGGTCGCGGCGATGAAGCCCAGGGTCGGTGCGAGGAGCGCGACACCGATGGCGAGGCTCGGTCGGCCCAGGAGGAAGTGGAGCCCGCGGCTGTAGGCGGCGTCGAGGGCCGGGCTGTACAGGCCACGGGCGAACACTCCGTCGGTCGGCTGGCTGGGCACCAGCCGGTCCAGGTGGGCCGCGAGGGCAGGGGTGATGGAGAGCGCGAGCAGGAAGGACGTGCCCACAGCCAGCACGACGCTGATGGCGATGGGGCCCACGAACTCACCTGCGCCGCCTGGCATCAAGGCGATAGGAGCGAAGGCGAGGGCGGTGGTCACCGTCGAGCCGAGCAGGGGCACCGCGAGGTGCCGCACGGCGTGGGAGACCGCGCCGGCGCGGGTCTCGCCGCTGAGCAGCCGGTGCCGGACCTCGTCGACCACGACGATGGCGTTATCGATCAGGAGGCCCAGGGCGATGATCATCCCGGTCACCGACATCTGGTGCAGGGGGATGTCCAGCAGGTGCAGGCCCTGGAGGACCACCAGGGTGGTGAGGGGGAGCGCGGTCCCCACGACGAGGGCGGAGCGCCAACCCATGGTGAACAGGATCACCAGCATCACGAGGCCAGCGCCCATGAGGAAGTTGACGACGAGGCTCCCGAGCCGCTCCTTGGTGTACCGCGCCTGGTCGAAGAGGACCTCGCCCTTGACGCCAGCCGGCAGGGCTGCGATCGCCTCGGCCGCCACCTCCTGGGCCGCCTCGGACCAGGTGTCGACCCGCCGTCCGGTCTCCATGCGCGCGGCGATGACGACCCCTGGCTGGCCGTCGATCAAGGCGGCGGCCTCCCTCGGCTGGCGCTCGGCCTTGCGCACGCTGGCCACGTCGCCGAGCCGGACGAACGACCCGCCGGCGCGGTCCTGGTCCACGATGGCGTTCCGGATCCCGTCGAGGGACTCAAACTCTCCAGAGACCTCGACCTGCAGGTTATTGGCGCCCCCAGTGACCTCGCCGGCTCCGACCTTGGCGTCGCGGCGCAGGAGGGTCGCGGCGATGGAGGCCGCGTCGAGACCGAGGGCGGCAGCTCGCCCGGGGTCGAGGTCGACCAGGACCTCCTCGTCTGGTTCACCGTAGATCCCGACGTCGCTCGTGCCAGGGACAGACCGGAGCTGGTCGGCGACGTCCTCGCTCAGGCGGCCGAGGACCGCGCGCTCGACGGGCGCCTCTGCGGTCCAGGTCAGGCCCACCATGAGGGTGAAGGCCGCGAGCTCGAACTCCACGAGGTCTGGCGCGCCAGCAGAGGGGGGGAGCTCCCTGCGGGCGCTCTCAAGGTCGTCCCGCATCCGGGCCCAGATCTCGTCGACGAGATACTCGTCGTCGTTCAGCTCGATCGCGATGGTGGACAGGCCCGCGCGCGAGTCGGACTTGAGCTCCTTGATCTCCTCGAACTCGGCGAGGGTGTCCTCCAGTACCTCTGTGATGAGGGCCTCGACCCGTTCGGCATCCGCGCCCGCCAGGGTCGTGAAGACCGTCGCGTTGCGCTGTGAGAGGGTCGGGTCCTCCGCTCTCGGCAGCACCATGAGCGCCGACGAGCCGGCCGTGAGGATCAACAGCAGCGTGAGCGCGAGGAGCCGCGGGCTCCGGTAGAAGAGATTGGTGAGCTGCATCGGGTCGGCCCTCAGTCCCTCTCCGCGGGGCGGACGGGGGGCGCGGCTGCGGGCGGCTCGTCGGTGGGACTCTCCGTGGCAGCGGTGGAGACCACCTGCCCAGGCGTCAGGCGGTGGGCCCCTGAGATCACCACGAGCGCGTCCGGATCGAGCGTGCCCCGGACGTACGCCCGGTCCGCTTCCACGTGCAAGAGCTCGAGG
>JAQWJQ010000048.1 GCA_029248265.1 Planctomycetota bacterium | reverse complement strand
CAATCGGCGCTCTAGCCCGTTGTGGTAGTAGGTCAGGCGCTTGTGATCGAGCCCCATGAGGTGAAGGATCGTCGCGTGCAGGTCGTGGACGCTGACGGGATTCTCCTCAGCCTTCCAGCCAAACTCATCGGTCGTGCCGTAGCTGAAGGGGGCCTTGACCCCCGCGCCAGCGAGCACGGCCGTGAAGCCGCTCGGGTTGTGGTCACGACCCTGCGTCCCCGCCTGGAAGGTCGGCATGCGGCCGAACTCCGTGCAGAGGACCACCAGTGTCTCCTCGAGCAGGCCACGCTGCTTGAGGTCACGTATCAAGGCCGCGGCGGGCTGGTCGAGGATCGGTCCGTGGATGTCATAGTCGGTCTTGAGCTGCCGGTGCCCGTCCCAGTTGCCCTTCCCCTCCCCCATGGCGTACGCGCCATTGAAGAGCTGAACGAAGCGGACCCCGCGCTCGATGAGCCGCCGGGCGAGCAAGCAGTTGCGGGCGAAGCCCGCCTTGGTGACGTTCGCGTCCTCCGTCCCGTACATGTCACGCGTCTGCTTGGACTCCGACGAGAGGTCCGTGACCTCTGGGACCGAGAGCTGCATGCGGGCCGCCATCTCGTAGCTGGCGATCCTCGCGGCGAGCTCCGAGTCGCCCGCGTAGCGCCTCATGTGCGCCTCGTTGAGCTCCTTCAAGTACGCCCGCGTCGCGCGATCCTTCTCGGCGCTGACGCCGCCGGGTCGCGCGATGTTCCGGACCGGAGTGGCGGCGTTGAAGGGGGTCCCCTGGAAGGCGGCCGGCAGAAACCCAGGCCCCCAGTTGTTGATGGAGCTCTGTGGAACGCCGCGGGGATCAGGGATCGCCACGAAGGCGGGAAGGTCGTCACACTCGCTGCCGAGACCGTAGGTGGCCCACGCCCCCATGCTCGGGAAGCCCTCGAGGATGAAGCCCGTGGACATGCAGTTCTCACCCGGACCGTGCGTGGCGGTCTTGGTGTGGAGTGAGTGGATGTAGCAGAGGTCATCCGAGAGCTCACCGATGTGGGGCAGCAGGTCGCTCGTCATCTTCCCGCACTCCCCTCGCGGCCGGAAGGGATACAGAGGCTGGTGCACGTTGCCGTTGGCGCCCTGGAAGGTCACCAGGCCGTCGCCGCCGGGGAGCGGCGTGTCGTGGCGCTTGATGAGCTCGGGCTTGTAGTCAAACGAGTCGAGGTGGCTCAGCGCGCCGCTACAGAAGATCACCACGACGTTCCGTGCTCGCGGCGCAAAGTGAGGCCGGCGTGGGGCGTGCGGAGCGCTCGGGTTGATGTCGATCTGGTCCCCCTTGAGGAGGCCATCCGCCTTCAAGAGGTCGGCCATGGCCATCACGCCGAGACCTGAGCCCACGTGCCCGAGGAGGTCGCGCCTGCTGAGGCCACTCATGGCAAGAAGACCAGCTCGTTCGAGTTCAGGAGCGCGCGGCAAAACGCCAGCAGGCCCTGTTCGGCAATGAAGGCCGCGGCCGCGCGGGCCTCCTCCTCATCGGGTGAGCGCCCGTAGGCCCTCATGTAAGCGCGCCGCACGGGATCACCGCCCGCCTCCTCAAGGAGCGCTGCCATCCGCTGCGACTGGTCCATCACGAAGGACCCATTGAAGAGGTTCAGCGCCTGGATGGCGGTGGTCGAGGCCCCGCGCTTGGAGCAGACCTGCCCGGCGTCCGGCAGATCGAAGGAGCCAAACAGGGGCGCGCGCTCCATCCGCACCTTGTGCATGTAGATCATCCGCCGCCACTCGGGTGGGCCCAGCGAGTCCCTCGGCGTATAGACGCGGACGTAGTTGGTGTTGGGCTCAAAGGTGCTGAAGCCAGGACCCCCCATCTTGAGATCCAGGCTCCCGCTGAGCTGCAGGAGACAGTCGCGGATCACCTCGGCCTCGAGGCGCCTGGGCGGGAAGCGCCAGAGGAGGCGGCTGTCTGCGTCGCGTCGGAGGCCGATGGCGCTGGGAGTGCTCGCCTGGCGATAGGTGCTCGAGTTGAGGATCACGCGATGGAGCGCCTTGACGGACCACCCACTGCCAACGAGTTCGCCCGCGAGCCAGTCGAGGAGCTCCGGGTGGGAAGGCTCACCGCCGTTGGCCCCAAAGTCGCCCGGCGTGGAGACGATCCCCGTGCCGAAGTGGTGGTGCCAGACCCTGTTGGCCATCACCCGCGCAGTCAGGGGGTTAGCGGGGTCGGCGATGGCGCGCGCGAGCGCCACGCGGCGCTCCGCTTCTGGCGCGTCCACGTCGAGGTTGAGAGTCCCGAGCGCGGCGAGGGTATCGGGCGCGACCAACTCTCGCTTCGACAGCACATCTCCGCGGTAGAGGCGGTGGGTCGGCCCTGGCTGCTCCAGCTTCCCCGCGTACGCCATCGCCGCCGGCGTGGACTGCAGCGCACGCCGACGAGCCTCCGCGTCGACGATGCGCGAGGTGAGCTCGAGCGACGCCGAGGAGGGGCCGTCGACGCCCCCCTCCACCCCGATGGGGAGCCGGTCCTGTGACCCGGCGACCACCGTCCAGCGCCCTGGAGCCTCACGGACCTCGACCGTGTAGTGGGTCGCGGTGCGGTCCTCGAATTGGCCGGTCCGGTCACGGGCCCAGACCACACGATCAATGACCGCCGGCTCAGAAAAATCGAGCTGGACCCAGCCGGCACCATCCTCATCGGAGATCCAGCTCTTCTGGTTGCCCACCTGACCGTCGTTGATGTGCTCGAGCTTGTGCCTCGGGTTGCCCTGGTAGTCGCCGGACGAAGAGGGCGTGGCGTTCAGCGCGACATTGGCCTGGCCAGACCAGACCTCCAACTCATCGATGCAGGGCTCCGCGCCGTTGGTCGCGTAGATGCGCATTCGCACCGAGTGCGCCAGCACCCCCTCGAAGCGCTCCTCATTGAGCGCGGCCCGGACCGCTGGTCGAAGGCGCGGGAGCTCCCCCTTGAGGCGCTCGATCTCCGCCTCAGCCTCAGCCTGCCTGGACGCCTTCAGCGCTTCCGCGCCTGGTTCGAGGGCTCGCTCACCGTGACGGACGCCGGCGAACACGGCGGCCAGGGCGTAGAAGTCACGCTGCGACACGGGGTCGAACTTGTGGTTGTGGCAGCGCGCGCAACCGAGCGTCAGGCCAAGGAACGCGGTGCCGGTCGTGTTGACCATCGCGGCGAGCTCATCCTGCCGCTGCAAGGCCGTGTAGGAGGGCTCCTTGCTCTCGACCTCATCCCAGGGACCCGCCACGAGAAACCCGGTGGCGGCGTCCTGCCCCACCGTGTCCCCCGCGAGCTGCTCAAAGATGAAGCGGTCGTACGGGAGGTCCTCGTTGAACGCACCGATGACGTAGTCGCGGTAGTGGTAAGCGTTGGCCCGCGGCGTGTTCATCTCGAAGCCATTTGACTCGGCGAACTGGGCGATATCTAGCCAGTGCTGTGCCCACC
>JAQWJQ010000016.1 GCA_029248265.1 Planctomycetota bacterium | reverse complement strand
CGCCACCTTGTCACCAAGATCCACTCGCAGGCCCTTGGGCAGCGGATCCACCAGCAGCCGAGGTGACGCGGGGATGTTCTCCGCCACCCCAGCGCCTTCCACGAGGAGGACGCGGCTGTTCGCGGGGAGCCCCTCGAACTCCTCCACCGCGCCCCCAGGCCAACGCACGGTCACGACGGCGGCGCTTGCGCCGCCGAGCCCGAAGATCAACTCGGGCGGCTGGCACGAGAGGAAGCCCGCTCCGCGAGAAAGCACCTGGCTGACCCGCCGCCCGCCTGCGCGCAGCTCCACCTGCGCGCCGATGCCCTCGCGGTTTCCGACCGTCCCGCGCAGTTGAACCTTCACGAAGCCCGGGGCGACCCCAAGGTCATTGCGGTACAGCGCGTGTCGCTCGCGCTGGGTCTCGTGCACAAAGAGGTCCACGTCGCCGTCATCGTCCGCATCAAAGGCGAGGACCGCACGCCCGTCATTGGGCGAGTCAGCCCCCGACAGATCGGAGAGGTCGAGGAACCCACCGTCGCCGCCATTGAGGAAGAGCTTGTCTCGCTCATTCCCGCTGAAGGACCGACCCTCCGCGAAGATCTGCCCGTTATGACGGGCCAAGAAGCCCTGGTTGCCGACCTCTTCGCGGACGAACTTCCCGGAATCAGGGGTCTCACTGCAACTCGACGCCACCACGTGGCGCCAATAGGTGCTTCATGTGTCGAAGGCCACTTCCCCCGTGACGAAGCCATTGGTGCAAAACACGTCAAGGTCGCCGTCGAGGTCCACGTCGAAGAGCGCCGGAGACCAGGCCCAACTGGCACCAATCCCGCCACGACCCCCGGGGGACCGCACGAACGCATCCCCATCACGGGTGAAGATCGAGTTCCCCGCTGCGAGCTTCTTGAGCAACGCGTGCGTCTCCTCCTCCATGTCGTCCCCGAGGCGGCTCAGGATCCTGCTCCCCGCGGTGGAGGACATGTTGGAGACATAGAGATCGAGGACCCCATCCCCGGTCAGGTCCCCGAACGACGCGCCCATGCCGCTGCCCTTGTCCACGACCCCCTGCGCCTCGGAGCCATCCACAAAGGTCCCGTCCCCTCGGTTGATCCAGAGGCGGTTCGAGCCGTAGTCGTTGGCCACATACAGGTCCGCGTCGCCGTCGAGGTCGACGTCCGCTGCCGCGGCTGCGTAGCTCCAGCGCACGTCTTCCACGCCCGCGGCGGCGGCGATGTTCTCGAACCCGCGGAAGGCCCCATCGTCGTCCACGCCGAGGTTCCGCAGCAGCCCGTTCGGCGCCCCGTTGGTCGCCTCCGTCCAGGAGTTGTTGTGCTCGACGTCCACGCGGCCGTAGCCGCACACGTGCACGTCAAGCCACCCGTCCCCGTCGACATCTAGCACCGTGAGCGTGTAGGCCACAAAGGGCTCCGCCAACCCCGGCCCCCCCGGCGCGGCGGCGAAGTGGCCCTCGCCGTCATTCAGAAAGAGCCTGATCGGCTCCCCGCCGACCCGGCCACCCGCCAAGGGCCAGCTGGTCATGCCCACCAGAAGGTCCTGGTCGCCGTCGTTGTCACAGTCAAAGAAGACCGCCCCTGTGCCGCCGTCCGGAGCGCCGACGCCGCGCTCGTCCGCCTCGTCGTTCCAGGTGCCGTCAGGCTGCGCGATGTAGAGGAAGTTCTGCCCGTCGCTGGGAATGAAGAGGTCCCAGTCCCCGTCCCCATCCACGTCCCCCGCCGCGGCGCCGTTCCAGTGGAAGCTGTTGTTGGCCTCGGTCCCGAAGCGCGCCCAGGTGTGGGCAAGCCCGGCGGACGCTGCGACCTCCGTGAAGAGCGGCGCACCGCGACGCTCGCTTCCCCACTCGCGGAGGACGAACTGATCCAGCAGGAACTGCCCGCGGACCTTGGTCGCCCTGACCGTCGCCTTGCCGTGATACGCGATGACTCCACCCACCGCGTCCATCCCGGTCATGTGAATCTTCAGTTCGAGACGGCCCCAGTTAGGACGCCCCCGCTGGAAGTCCGCGCGCTTGACCTTCCAGAGCACGGAATCGACGCGCTGCCAATCGCCCATCAGCGACGCGAGGGAGGCGATGAACCCGTCCCGCCCGACGCCTTCCTCTCCTCCTACCACGTGGTCCACTCGCTCCACCTCCAGGGGGAGCGCGGTGCGGCTGGACACCGGGTGACCGACGAGGGCATGGGCGACAAGCTCCGGTGAGAACCAGGCACGGGCCTCGCTGAATCCGCGCTTGCGGAGGACCTCGGCCAACTCGATGAGCCGATCCGCCAACGCCTCGGTCTCATCCTCCACGGCCTCGACGCTGGTCAGCGCTCGGTCCGGTCGGGCCACGTCCTTGGGCACCGTCACCGGGGTTGGGGCGGCGTGCCCCTCGAGCGCCGCCTCACCGGACCCACGCCCGGGCTCCGCCCCCCGCGGCGCTTCACCGCAGGCCGACAGGAGCATGACCAAGAGGCCGAGGGGCCAACTAGGGGAAGAGAGTCTGGTGGCAAGTTGCATGCTGAGGGTTCGGTACGCGCCTTCTCCAAGGTGTGATAACTCTATTTCGGCCCAACCTGAAGCCGCGGTCAATGGAACCCCGGATCTCGGGCGACAGGTGCCCCCAGATCGACCCACCGCCTCCCGTGGGCGGGACCACGCCTGGTTTGCTGCCCCGTCTGGTCCGGCGTCCCCGTCTGGTCCACCTTCCCCCCCCTGGTCCAGCGCCCCTGGCTGGCCCAGCGGATCCTCTGGGCCCCCACGCGACCGGCAGGAAGGCCGTGGAGGACCGGACCAAGACCCGGTGCTTCAGCCCGACGCTGTGGTCATGGGCACCCCGAACACGCCGACGAGTTGAAGCAGTCCCCTGGCGTCAGCGAAAGAGGAGCAGCGGCACATGGCAGCGCTGCATCATCTGGGTGGTGGTGCTCCCCACGATGAACCGGCGGAGGGGTGAGTGTCCGTACGCTCCCATGACCACCAGCCCAACATTTGAATCAGCCACAAACGCGGGGATCGCCTCATCGGGCGCCGCGTCCAGGTGCAACGCGTTGGCGCCAGGGAGGTGCCCCTTGGCCCACGCCAGGTGGGCGGCCTCATCGGCGGTGTGCCTCCCCGCCATGACCAGGTCGACGTCGAGGTCCTCGAAGAGCGCTGAACGCCCCGCGAACTCGACGGCCTTGCGAGAGCTGGGGCCACCATCGAAGGCGATCAGCGCCCTCGTCGGCGCCTGAAACTCACGTGAGGCCATCAGCACGGGGCGAATGCTCTCTCGGATGACGCGCTCCACCTGGCTCCCCAGGTGGTTGGTGGCGAATTGCGAGGACGCCCCGCGCTTCCCAAGGATGACCACGTCGGCGTCCGCCTCGCGTTCGATGATCGTCTCCACCGTCCCTCCATGCCGGTGGGTGGTCTCCACCGCCGCAACACCCGCGGCCACCAGGTGCTCTCGAGCCGCCTCGAGCATGATCTTGCCCCGCTCCCGCGCGTGCTTGGCCTCGGCCTCCTCGATCTGGACCAGCTCTTCGAGCAGGGCGCTCCTGGCTCCGAGGCCCACCGCTCCGCTGAGGTCGTGGCGCGCTGAGACCGCGTCCTTGCGCTGGATCACGTGCAGGACCTCGACGGAAGCGTCCAGCCGCCCTGCGGCCCAAGCGGCATGCTCCGTGACGCTCGAGGAGTAGGACGAAGCGTCAATGCAGGCGAGGATCTTCTTCATGAGAGCGGGCGGTGCGGGGTGCGACGGTGGGAGGCGAGGTCAGTGTGCCGCAACGGGCGAGTCCGTCGCCAGCTTGTCGTGCTCGGCGAACCGATCGATCATCGTCGCGCTCGCTTCACTCAGGCCCACGAGCTCCACGGTCGTGCCCTCACGCCGGAACTTGACCACCACGCGGTCCAGGGCAGCCACCGCGGAGATGTCCCAGAAGTGCGCCTCGCTGACGTCAATCTCGACCTGCTCGACGACCTCCTTGAAGTCGAAGGCGCTGATGAAGCGCTCAACAGAGGCGAAGAAGACCTGCCCTTGCACGATGTAGCGCCGCCCCGCGCCCTCCATGGTCGGGCGCGTCTTGACGCCGAAGAGGCGCCGGACCTTGCTGGCGAAGAAGACGCCGCTCAGCAGCACCCCCACCAGCACCCCTTGTGCGAGGTCATGGGTCCAGACCACGACCACCACGGTGGCGAGCATCACGATCGAGGAGTGGGACGGGTGACTGCGGAGGTTCTTGATCGACGTCCAGCTGAACGTGCCGATGGAGACCATGATCATGACCGCCACCAGCGCGGGCATGGGGATCCTGGCCACGAAGGGGCCGAGCACAACGATCAGGAAGAGCAGGACGCTGCCGGCGACCAGGGTCGAGAGGCGAGTGAAGCCGCCGGACTTCACGTTGATGACCGACTGGCCGATCATCGCGCAGCCTCCCATGCCCCCGAAGAAGCCCGTCACAAGGTTCGCGATCCCCTGTCCCATCGCCTCGCGGCGCTTGTTGCTGGGGGTGTCCGTCAGGTCGTCCACGATCTGCGCCGTCAGCAGGGACTCGAGCAGACCGACCGCCGCCATCGTGAACGAATATGGCAGCACGATTCGAAGGGTCTCCAGGTTCAGGGGGACCTCGGGCAGCGCGAACCAGGGGAGTGCCGAAGGCAGCTCCCCCATGTCTCCAACCCGGTTGACCGGCAGGTCGAAGCCGATCGCGACCGCGGTCAACGCCACGATGGCCACCAACGGCGAGGGGATCGCCCGGGTCGCGAGCGGGAAGAGATAGATCACACCAAGCCCCGCCGCCACGAGCGCATAGGTCACCCAGGTCACCCCGATCAACTCGGGCAGCTGGGCCATGAAGATCAGGATCGCGAGGGCGTTCACGAACCCGGTGATCACCGAGCGCGAGACGAATTGCATCAGCCGGTTGACCTTGAGCAGACCCGCCGCGATCTGAATCAGCCCCATCACCACCGTGGCGGCGAACAGGTATTCCACGCCATGGTCCCTCACGAGAGGCCCGATCAGCACGGCGATCGCGGCTGTGGCCGCCGAGATCATGCCGGGACGCCCACCCACGAAGGCGGTCAGGACCGCGATCGTGAAGGAGGCATAGAGGCCAACACGCGGGTCCACGCCAGCGATGATGGAGAAGCCGATGGCCTCGGGAATCAGGGCGAGGGCCACGACGATGCCCGCGAGGACGTCGCCCCGGATGTTGGAGAGCCAGTCGCGGCGAAGCGACGCAGTGGTGATCATCGAGTCGGGCAGCTGCCCAAGAAAGAACCGGCGGCGAGTCAACCGGGGAGTCGTTCCCTGGCCGTGACCGCTGCAAAAAGCGCGAGGAGGTTACGCGCCGCCCCCCCACCCCAGTGCGTCCAAACCCCAGGAAGTCCCCGGGACCCACACGCCCCAGGTGCCCAAGAGCCCGCACCCCACGACGGGCCTTCCCCGCTGGCCCAGCGGGACCTGACCTCCGCCACGGGCCTCAGCGTCCGCGGCCCAACTCCGGCGCTACGCGTCCGAGGCCGCCGCAGCGATCAGCTCCTGAAGACGGCCTGGCTCGGTCGCGGAGGTCTTGCACATGAACCCGCTCATGTGCGCGAAGTGCACATCCTGCTCTCCATCCAAGCGCGAGAAGTCGAGCCGCGGGTCATCCACGTAGCGCCCGATCCCGTAGCCCTCCCCGCGGCGATCTGGGTAGACCATCGCGCCTACCTCTCCCGCGAGCCCTGAGGCCCGGATGAAGCGCGCCAGGCTGCTGGAAGGTTCCTGACGCACGCCTGCTGCCCTCGGCAAGAAAAGGGCCTCGATCGTCTCAGTCCCCACCTTGACCGACCAGCGCTGACTGTGGAGCCCCACAAACTCGATGTCGCTCCGGACTCCACGGAGGTACCCCAGCAGGTCCTCGCCGGTCATCCGCATGAACTCGTAGACCGTCTCGCCCGGCCGGTGCTCGGTCTCGGACGCGAAGCGCCTCAAGAGCGTCATGTCGATCGGAGAATTGAGCTTCCCGATGGCGGAACGCGGGACCCCCAGCCACTCCGCCGTCTTCTTGGGTCCCCTGGAATCAAACCACTCGGCGGGCTCAAGCCACTCACAGAATTGGCGCGCGTCCTCGTACAGGCCCAGCCCCGCGAGCACCAGGCTGAGCGAGCACGTCGGTGGGTGCTCCCTCGGGAACTGGTGGTGGTCGAAGTTGTTCAGCGCGGCGTCGTCCTCACCGCCCACGTCCACCACAGCGACCGAAGGGTCCGCGACCTCCTCCGGCGTCGGGTCGCGCCGAACCACCGGGCACCCGTGGAGCGCGACCAGCACGCAGGTGGCAATGAGGTCGTCTTTATGTGCACCGCCGGGGTGCGTGACGATGGTGCTGAGTTCGGTCATGCCGTCACGATAACAGGAGCCAACGCCTCCAGCGCCTTGGGCGCCTCCGCTGCCCGTCGCTGGGGGCGGCGTCCTCCGTGCGCGGCTCGAACCGCTGCCGCCGGGGTCCGCAGGCGCGCGGCTCCAGACGCGGCGCTGACCCGCGCCCGACCCTCCCGGCCCTGGCCTGAGCGCCCGTCCGCCCATGGAGCCTGGGGCAAGCGGGCCGCCTCCGAAGGCCTCGCAGGCCTCATCTCCCTGGGGCGTCTCCAGCCAGGGGAGCGCTGAGGGACTCGCCGCCTCCCCGGGTGGGCGGGGCGCCCGAAACGGCGAGATCGTGGTCCGAGCGGCGGAAGGCCGCCAGGAGCTCTCCGGGCGACCTGAAGGCCACGTGAAGCTCCTCGGAGAGGGAGAGCAGCTCAAGGCCCACCCGACGCAGCGCCTCGGAGAGGCTGGCGGCGGTGTGGAAGCCAAGGTGTCCGTTCCGCGGGCACGCGTACCACCAAGAGGCCCCTTGTACCTCGATATCCGCCGGCTGCAGGAGCGTGCTGAGCACGAGGACACCCCTCGGAGCGGTCAAGGCCTCGAGCTCCTCGAAGAGCGCGCGTTGGTCCACCACATGCTCCACCACCTCGAAGGCCGTGACCACGTCGAACGGTTGGCCGGGGCGAGCACTCTCCGCGTGATAGGGGTCAAAGACGGAGCCCTTCACCAACCCTCGCTCCCGAAGGAGCGCCACCATCCGCCCGTCCCCAGCGCCAAAGTCGAGGAGCGACACCTGACCCAGGACGCCCTCAAGGGTCGCGGCCAGGTAGTCAGCGAGCCGCGCGGGACGCTCTCCGGCGAACGGTGGGTCCGCGCGCACGTAGGCCTGGTTGTAGACCCGCCGCTTGAAGTCCGACTCGTCCCAGCCATTAAAGAACTCGGTAAACATGAAGCCGCAGGACCCGCAACGATCAAAGTGAACGCGCTCTTCGCTGACCGGGAACTGACGCGTCCCCGCGAAGATGTCCGCCCCTGACTTGTTGAAGTCCGTGGACCCGGCAGGCGCGGCCTCTTGGGCGCACAGCGGACATCGCGTGGTGGCGGAGCTCATGGTTGGGGCTTGGCCGTGGTCACTCATCGGCTCGGGCCAAGGGCGGCCCCCGATGACCGCCCGGGGAGGGACACTGTAACGCTCCGCGGCGCGCGGGGCCGCCGCCCCGCCCGCGCCGAGCCTCCTGGTTCTTGAGCGACGGCCACATCGAGGAGAGGCCGGCGGCCGCCGAGGGCTGCAGAAGCCCCCGAGATGTGACCGGCT
>JAQWJQ010000313.1 GCA_029248265.1 Planctomycetota bacterium | reverse complement strand
GGTGGCACGCCCTCCCTGGCCTCCGATTGGGGCCAGGGCTACCTTCAGACCCTGCGAGCCTTCTTCGCACAGACCGGCGCCATGCTCCTCGAGCATGACGGTCCCTACCCCGGGAACCTGGACGCGGCCGCGCGCCCCCCGCTGCAGCGCGGCGTCGAGGACTCCAGGTACGTGAACTGGAAGCTATCACGGGACCTCTACGCGGACCTCCGGGCCAGGGGCGTCTACGTCAACGCTCCCGACTGGTACTTCCTCGCCGGCACCAACAAGTGTGGCATGGGGTACCGCGAGGTGAACTGGTCCCTGCCCCGCGCCCAACAGGTCATCCACACCCGCCAGAACATCTTCGACGGGACCAAGTACAAGCTCCCCAGCATGGGCTGGATGTTCGTCCCGCTGACCCAGTATCACGGGGGCGGCGCCGCCGCGACCGTCGAGCCGCTGGACGAGCACCTCCCTCACTACAGCGCGATGCTCGCCAGCAACCTCGGCGCCGGTGTCCAGGCGTGCTACCGCGGACCGCGCCTCTACGACACGGCGCGGGTCCGTGACGCGGTCAAGGCCCACGTGGATTGGTACAAGGCACACCGGGACATCCTCGAGAGCCCCATCGTCCACACCGCCTCCCGGCGAGCCGATGGCCGCGACCTGGACTGGGTCCTGCACGCCAACCCCGAGCTGGACGAGCCCGCCTTGCTGGTGCTCCACAATCCGACCGACCGCCCCATCAAGAGGCCCTTTGAAGCCAACCTGTACTTCTCTGGCCTGGAGGGCCGCGTCCTGCTGGCCGGAGGCAACGGCGCGGACCTCCCCGCCACCCGCTCCCTCGGCGAGGTCACCGTGGGCGCGTATGGCAGGGCCGGCCTTGAGGTCGAGGTCCCCGCCCACGGCATGGCGTGGCTCAGCTTCCGCCGCCCCTGAGCCTCTGTGTCCCTGAGCCTCTGTGCCTCTGTGCCTCGGACCGGTGCCCGTCCGGTCGAGGTCAAGGCGCGGACCACGCCCACGGCCCCCGCAGCCACGACGCCCCGCCTTGCGACACGCGGCAGGAACCGTGGGGTAAGGCGACGCCGCCCTGGGGGGCGGAGTGCTAGCTTGCGTCCGTGGCCCACCGCCCTTCACCTCTCGCGACGCTGACGAGCTCGATCGCCGCCGCCGCGGCCGCGCTGGTGCTGGCGCTGTCCTGGCTCCCCGACTCGAAGCTCAGTCTTCTTCCCATGCTGCCCGCATGGATCGACGCCGGGGGCACCATGGCCAACCTGCGCACTGGGATCGCAATGGCCCTGGCCACCGCCTTCATCCTCGGGGCGCGTCCGCGAGCGAGCCTCACCTCGAACATGCTGCTTGCGCTCCTCCTGCTCGCGCTGGCAGAGGGTGGGCAGCTGCTGATCCCGACCAGAGGCGCCACCCTGGGAGACCTCGTATGGGGTACCGCGGGCGTCTTGCTCGCGGGAGCAGTCGCCGCCGCCGTGCGACGCCGCACGACCCTGAGCCGCCCCCGCCCCTGAGGGCTTGCCCGGACCACCGCCATGGGCCGCCTCTCCAGATCGCGAGCGCCTCATCCGCGGGCAGCAGGAGGAGGCCCCGCCCGCACGCCGGTCGGACAGACCCGAGCCCCTCGGGAGGCATGAGCGGCCCAGCACCAAGGGCCCAACGGGCTGAGGGCCCAGCGGCTGAGGACTCAGCGGCTGCGGGCCCAGCGCACGGCCCCCTTGACGCGCTAGAGGGACAGCGAGAGGAGCGCGCCGCTCATCGCCAGCATCAGGGCAGCAGGAAGAGACTTGATCAGCGGGTCGTGGACCTTCACGTGCATCGCGAGCGCACCGAGCATCAGCGCCACCAGGACCGAGACGGCAGGCGTCAGGAGCGCGGGGACCCAGAGCCCCACGATGAGCGCGACGGCGCAGCTGACCTTCAAGGCGCCCACGAGGTAGAAGACCCAGGTCGGCAGCCCGTACGCCTCAAACTCCTGCCTGAGCGTCGTGGAGTCCCCCCCCCGGTACGCCGTGGCGTTGCCTGAGCGAAGGAGCCAGACATTCAGGAGCCCAAGTCCGAGGATCAGCTGAAGTGCGGTGTCGAGGTTGAGATCAGGCATGGCGGTGGGTTGGAGTTCGGGTGGCATGAGGTGAGTGGAGGGCGCGCGCAGGCGTCAACGGCGATGCGCCTCCGTGAGACTCCTCAGCGCCGAGGAGTCGGCGACCGCGAGGAGGTTGAGCGTGACCATGACCAGCGCAGGTGCGACGCCCGGCGGGAACATGGTGAGGTTGAATGCGGCGATCCCGAGGGTCACCGGAAGCTGAAGCAGGGCGCCCAAGAAGCGGAGCTTGGGGACCAAGAGCATGGCCCCCGTCACGGCGTGCCCGATGATCACCCAGAAAAACAGGCCCCCGTCCCTCATGAGCCGCCACATCTCGGCGCCCGGCAAGCCCTCCCCGGCAGGCGGCTCCACGAGCTGCAATCCGTAGTTGGCGGCGGATCCCAGTAGCGGGATCGCGAGCCCGACGCTGGCCAGCATTCGAAGTCGACTCATGAGGCCCGTCCGGCCTGCGCTTGCGCCCGAGGGCCGATCCAGAGAGCGAGTGACCTCACGACTGGAAGTGCCCTCCTGCGGCGCGGAAGGCGAGGAGACCGTTCCCCACCATCAGGAACAGCGCCGGGCTCGACTGCCACAACGAGTCCCGCACGCGAACCCTCGCGAGGAGGGCAAATAACATGAGGAGGCAGAGGCCGCCGGCGGCGAACGGGAGGAGCTGCGGCACCCGATAACTCACCAGGAGGCCGAGCGCGCCGAGGATCTCGAGCCACCCGGTGAGCACCCGGAAGCGCGCCGCGCCGAAGCGCTCGAACTCCGCCGCCATCGCCGTGCGATGAAGGCACATCCCTCCGTAGCCGAGAAAGATGGCGATCGAGAGAACACGACAGGCTTCGAGGAGGAACAGCATTGGGTTCGGTGTGGCATTCGGACGCGAGCCGTTCCTGGATCCGCCCAAGACGGGATCCGCGGCAATCGGTCCCTCGGGGTGGGCCCCAACGCTCCCCACCCCAGGCGCCCACCGCGCGGGGCGACGGCGTCGGCGCACGTCGCGGCGCTCCACCCTGGCCCCGGCACGGCCCCTGGCACGGCCCCCCCGGACCTGGCGCCGGCGGCGCCGCGGAGGACCGCGGAGCCCCCACCCCGGCTGGCGTGTCCAGTAGAGTGTCGGGCAATATGTCTTCCCTCCCCCCCCACGAGCCAGAAACGGACGGTCCCGCCGAGGATGCGGACCTCCAGCGCGCGCGACACGCCGCCCTCGAGGCTGTGAGGGACCGGGACGCGCTGGCCGCCCACGTGGCGTGGCTCGAGACCCTGGCCGCATCGGAGGAGTGCCTCAACCACATGCCAGAGGACACCCTCCTGCGCCTGCGTCAGGCCGCTGGGCGACTCGCCTTTCCGGACCGACTCACCCGACGGAGGATCGTGAAGGCTCGCCGCGGGAAGGAGCGGCGCGAGGTCCGGACCCAGGATGACCGGGCCCTCGAGGCCACGAGCAACCGCGCTCTCAAGCGCGCCCTGGCCTTCCCCACCGCGCCGAAGGAGCTCGACATCACGGACGAGCAGCGAGCCCTCCTCGAGCGCCAGGCCCGCGAACGCCCCAAGGAGCATCGCGGGATCCTCAACGAGCCCCGCAGCTGCTACGTGTGCAAGGATCCCTACACGGTGCTCCATCACCACTACGACTCCATGTGCTCGAGCTGTGCCGAGATCAACTGGCTCAAGCGCACGGCCACCGCGGACCTCCGCGGCCGGGTGGCGGTGGTGACCGGCTCGCGCGTCAAGATCGGCTACGAGATCGTCCTCTTCCTCCTGCGAGCAGGCGCCAGGGTGATCGCGACCACGCGCTTCGCCTGTGACGCCGCCCGCCGCTATGAAAAAGAGCCCGACTTCAACGAGTGGCGAGAGCGCCTGGACCTGCGAGCCCTCGACCTGCGGCATACCCCGACCGTCGAGGGTTTCTGCCAGGAGCTGTTGGAGTCCGAGACGCGGCTGGACTTCCTGATCCACAACGCGTGCCAGACCGTGCGCCGGCCCCCGGACTACTACCGAGACATGGCCGCCCGGGAGAATCCAGGCGAGCTCCCCGAGCGCCTGCAGACCCTCCTGGGCGAGCCGACGTCCGAGCGAGCCCTCGCCGTCCATCGCGCCCCGAGTCGCGTGGCCCAGCTGAGCCAGATGGACCTCCTCGGCGAAGGCGACCAGGGACACCTCTTCCCCGAGG
>JAQWJQ010000309.1 GCA_029248265.1 Planctomycetota bacterium | reverse complement strand
TCCTCAATCAGCAGGGTCCCGAGGTCCTTGACCGGGGCGACGAGTGAGGACGTGCCCACTCCGACTCGGAAGCGGCCGAAGGTGAGGATCGGCTCCTCGAAGCCAGGCGGGCTCTCCACCTCGAGCTCGGAGAAGCCCAAGGTGGTCTCTGCGAGGCCAAGCGAGGCCTCGAGCGAGCCGAGGGACGCCGGGACGCCGAAGGCAAACTCTGAGCCCCGCTCCACGGCGGTCTTGGCCGCGGAGGGGACGGCAAAGTACGCGACGGCGGCGCCGACCGCGGCGCAGATGGCGAGGGCGGCGAGCGGCTTGAGGAGGGGCTTGAAGAGGCTCGGCATGGCAGGCTTGTGGAGGTCTTGCGGTGTGGGTCGGCGTGAGGCTCAGTCGGACCAGCGGCCCATGGAGATCATGATGCGGTTGCAGCCGTCCACGGCATGGCGACCCCGCTTGGTCTCGCGGACATCCGTGTGGACCGGGCAGGTCCACCACCAGTCCCCGGAGCCCTCCACCTCGGCGGCGGAGTACCCCAGGGAGCCGAGAGCGTCCGCGCCCGCGGCAGCGTCGGCGCCTTGCTCCACCGGGAAGGGGGCGGTGACCCAGGGGTTCCGCTCGGCGAGGTCCTCAAGGAGGTGGACGACCACGTCCGGGTGGTCCGCGATCACGTTGCGCTCCTCGAGCGGGTCCACGCCCACGTGGAAGAGCTCGCTCATGTTGGGCATGTGGGGCTTGTAGATGAGCTTCCACTCGCCATCGGAGACCATGTAGAGGAACGCTGCGTCGGGGCGAAACTTCCTCATCCCGGCGTTGTGGTCGTAGCCGTTGATCTGCTCGCCATAGGCGACGAGGTCCCCTTCGCCCTCGCCGTTGATCCAGGGCCGCAGGCTCATGCCGTCAATGGGCTCCGCGAACGCGTCGAGCCCGGCGTAATCGAGGAGCGTCGGCGCGAGGTCGGCGGTGCGCACCTGGTCGGGGACCCGCCTGCCCTTGGGCACGCCGGGACCGCGGACAATGAGCGGGACGTGGGTCTGCTCCCTGTACAGCATCCGGTGCATGCCCCACCGGTGCTTCCGCATACCGTCGCTGAGGCCCTGGCCGTGGTCGGCGGTCAACGCGACGAGGGTGTGGTCCGTGAGGCCAGACCCGTCGATGGCGTCCAGGAGCGTCTGGAGGTGTTCGTCCTGGTAGCGGAGCTCCACGGCGTAATTCACCGTCTGCTCGTCCTGCAGCTCACCGGTGCCTGGGTCGTAGCGCAGGCGGGCAAAGTCGGCCTCCTCCGGCATCTTCACCTGGTCGTGAGGGTCCCAGTAATGGAGCCAGAGGAAGAAGGGCTGGTCCTCGTTGCCTGCGGCGCCCTCCAGCCACTCGACCGCCATGCGGGTGGTCTCGTCGGAGCGGCGCTGGTACTTCTTGACGTCCCAGCCGACCTTGGTGTCGTTCTTCTTCTTCTTGATCGTGGCGTTGAAGGACTCGAAGTCATCGAAGCCCTCGTCGAAGCCGAAGAAGCTTGAGACCGGGAACGCGCTGTGGATGGCCGCCGTCCTGTACCCCGCCGCCTTGAAGGCGGTGGTGAGGGTCTCCTGATCACTGTCGAGCCGGAAGCCGCTCCCCGCGGCCAGCACCCGCAGGCCGTGGTTGTACTGGAACTTTCCCGTGAGGATCGTCGCGTGTGAGGCCGGGGTGAGCCCTGAGGAGCTGGCCGCGTCCTCGAAGAGGGTGCCCGCCTTGGCGAGGGAGTCGACCGCCGGGGTCTGCCCGCTGCTGGAGCCGTAGCAGGACAGGAAGTCGGCTCGGACCGTGTCCAGGGTGATGAGGATCACGTTGGGCCGTCTCGTCTCCTGCGGCTCGCCGCAGCCGGTGAGGGCGACGCCGCCCAGGGCGATGGCCAGCGTCGCGCTGAGCGCCGTCGAGAGGAGTGGCGATCCGTGGGCCGGGGCGGCGGGCGTGCTGGACTGATTCATGCTCGGGGGAGCATAGCCCCCAGTGCGCCATACGCGATGCCCCCTTCGGTGTGAGCGCGGCCCGTACGCGGTAGGACCAGGCCCTCGCAGGGGCTCACGGGGGGGGCGTTCGCGGGACAGTGGGGGGCATATGCTTCTGACGCGGCCCTCAGCGGGCTAGAATTCCCACATGAAGCGCACCGCACACGCGTCCCGGACCCGGGCTCTCCCCTGGCTGACCCTCCCGCTGGCCTTCCCGCTGGCCCTTGGGGTGGGCATGGCTGCCTCCTGCTCAGGAGGCGATGAAGGGACCTCGGCCACGGCCCAGGGGACCCCCGCCATCGAGTGGCACGACCCACAGATGAAGCGCGCCAAGAAGTCCGAAGGGATGACCCTCTACGGGCAGTTCGTGGGGTCTCGGACGTGGTGGTACACCTCCGGCGTGGTCGAGCGAACCGGTCAGTACGACGACGGGGGCCGTGAGGCTGGCGAGTGGCTCGAGTACCACCCCAACAGCGTTGAGGCCGCGCGGTACGCCTACGCGGAGGGCGTGCTGACGGGGGATTACAAGCGCTGGCACCCCAACGGTGAAAAGGCCGTGGAGGGCGTCTACCGCGGTGGGCAGAAGGTCGGCGAGTGGCTGGAGTGGCACCCCAATCGGCGCCCGGCCCTGAGCGCGACCTTCGTGAACGGTGAGCTCGAGGGGCCGCGGAGTCGCTGGCACGACAACGGCGAGCCGATGGAGACCGGGCTGTACCGGGGCGGAGAGAAGGCGGGGGCCCACGAGGGCTTCAGCCCGACCGGGCAGCGAGTCGCCGCCGGGGAGTACAGCGAGGAGGGAGTCCCGCTCTCGATGGCCATGTGGCACGAGGACGGGTCGCAGGGCCACGAGGTGCCCTTCGTGGCCGGCAAGATCCACGGCACGGAGCGCTTCTGGTGGCCGAACAGCCAGCTCAAGTACGAGAAGACCTGGGAGAACGGCCAGCAGATCGGTGTGGGCCGCCACTGGCATGAGGATGGCAGCCGACACCTCGTCGTCCCCTGGAAGGCCGGCCGTCGGGAGGGAGTGGTTCGGGAGTGGCACCCGAGCGGACCTCTTTCCATGATCGTGGCCTACGAGGGCGGCGCCCGCACCGGGGTGCTCTGGCAGTGGCACCCCAATGGGGCGCTCAGGTTCAAGGGGTGCGTCCAGGGCGAAGGGGTCGTCGGTCTGCAGCAGGCCTGGTGGCCGAACGGCAGGCGCATGCAGATCGGGAATGCCAAGAATGGTCTCCGGGAGGGTGCCTGGGGCGCCTGGGATGAGCAGGGTGCCCTGGTGCCAGATGTCGCGGGGCTTTATGCCGCCGGGCAGCGCGTGGGGGACCTCGATGAGGCCGCCTCGGCGCAGGCTGCCGCATGGGCGGAGGACACTTCACCGCAGGACGCGACGGCGGCTGGCCTGGCGCTGGCCGACCCTCTTGAGCTGTACGACGCGCAAGGGGAGCCGATCGGGGACTGATTTGTCCCGGTTCGGGGCCGACGAAGGAGCGTGAGGTGAGGGCCCGACCGGGAGGTTCCGCGCGGCGGGGCCGAGTCATCGCAGAGTAGGGGGAGGAATCGACACGGTCCGCCCCCTATGCTCCCGGCTCGCTCTCCCTCTCCAGCCCGAAACCGATGACGCTCCAAAGCTCAACCCCCAACGCCACCAACACCGACGCCGAAGTGTGGGCCTCCATCGCAAAGGAGGAGGCTAGGCAGGAGGAGCAGCTCGAGCTGATCGCCTCCGAGAATCACGCCTCGAAGGAGGTGATGGCGGCGATGGGGACGGCGCTGACCAACAAGTACGCCGAGGGTTATCCCGGGCGTCGATACTACGGCGGGTGCGAGTACGTGGATGAGGTGGAGGACCTCGCGCGGAACCGGGCGCGGGAGCTTTTCGGCTCGGAGCGCGCGAACGTGCAGCCGCACAGCGGAACCCAGGCCAACATGGCGGCGTTCATGTCGGTGCTCGAGCCGGGGGACAAGGTCCTCGCGATGTCGCTGGACCACGGGGGCCACCTGTCCCACGGGCACACCAAGAACTTCAGCGGGGTGTTCTACGACTTCCACAGCTACGGCGTCGACCCGACCTCCGAGCGACTCGACATGGACAAGGTTCGGCAGCAGGCGCTCTCCCTGCGGCCCAAGCTCGTCATCGCAGGCGCGTCGGCCTACTCGCGGCCGATCGACTTCAGCGCCTTCGCGGCCATCGCGAAGGAGGTGGACGCGCTCTTCATGGTCGACATGGCGCACATTGCAGGGCTCGTGGCGGGCGGCGCTCACGCGAGCCCGGTGCCCCACGCGGACCTGGTGACGCTGACGACCCACAAGACCCTGCGGGGGCCCCGAGGCGGCATGATCCTGTGCCCGAAGGAGCGCATCGTGAAGGTGAACAGCGCGCTCTTCCCTGGTGGGCAGGGGGGGCCGTTGATGCACGTCATCGCCGCCAAGGCCATTGCCTTCCGCGAGGCTCAGCAGGAGAGCTTCAAGCGCTACGCGGCCGAGGTGGTATCGAACGCGTCTGCGTTGGCCGACGGGCTGATGGAGGCCGGGATCCGCATCGTCTCCGGCGGAACGGACAACCACGTGATGCTGGTGGACGTCGGGAGCGTTGGGCTCTCGGGGGCGGCGGCTGAGGACGCCCTCCACCGCGTGAACATCACCTGTAACAAGAACCTCATCCCGTTCGACAAGCGCCCCCCGATGGAGGCGTCGGGGGTCCGCCTCGGCACGGCGGCGATCACGACCCGAGGCTTGGATGGGGGGGATATGGGCCTCCTCGCAGGCTGGATCAGCGAGGTCCTCCGGGCGCCTGAGGACGAGACGACGCTCACCCGGGTGCGCGGCGCGGTCGCGGAGCTGACCGGGCGCAGGCCAATCTACGCCTGAGTGAACGTCAGGCGTCGGCGCGCTCGTAGCCGAGGTTCCGGATGATCTCGAGGACCTCCGTCCAGGAGGGGAAGGGCCGGCCGTGGATGCGCTTGTAGTCGTCGATCGCCTGGATGAACTCCAGGACCTCGGGCTCCATTTGGTCGGGCTTGGAGGTAGCGGGCTTGGCCGTCTTCGTGGCGGGGGCCTCAGGGGCCTGGTCGGTGTTCGTCATGGGGGTGCTGGGGCTGGAGACTTGAGGGGTGGCGGCGCGGTGCACGCTGCC
>JAQWJQ010000305.1 GCA_029248265.1 Planctomycetota bacterium | reverse complement strand
TAGGGGCCGTCCTCGTCCCCGTACGGGTGACGGTTCCGGTACAGGGTCTCGTGGTCGATGAGGTGGACCGTCAGGCCATCCACATACCCCGTTCGGATCGTGACCGGTGTCCGACTTGAGCCGTCGCGGATCCTCAGCCGTGCGCTCTCCTCGAGCGGCCCGAGGAACTCCGTGTCGATGTCCTTCGAGAAGGGAAGGAACACCCGCACCTCGGCTCCCAGGCCCTTGAGCGTGCGAGGCAAGAGTTCGGCGATCTCCGCCAGCTGGGTGCGGCGGACGAGGGACTTGAGTTCGGGGGTCGCGAACGCGATCTTCACGTCCGAAGGGGGCGCGGGTTGAGGCGGGTGGGCGGAGGTGTAACGTGCGCGCAGGACGGACGTCAGGCGGCGCTCAGGTTAGTCCTAATGGCCATGGGAGCCCTAGCCCCGTGGCATTGAGGGGCGTGTAAGTCGATTCTATGTAGGCACTTGGGCTATCTTGATCCCTGGGATTGCTCGAACATCTCGACCGCTTCTGGGAGCGCAGCTCTGATCCGCTCGATGCGGCGTTCATCGGAGGGGTGGGTGGAGAACAGTTCGAAGGGTGCTGGACCCGAGCCTGAGCTCATCCGTTCCCAAAAGCCCACTGCGGCCCTGGGGTCATAGCCAGCCTTGGCCATGTACATGAGGCCCCGGGTGTCGGCTTCGATCTCAGCGTCGCGGCCGAAAGGGAGGCTCACGAGCAGGCGCGCGGCGTCGGAGGCGAGCGCCTCGGCTTGCTCCTTGGTCTCGGCATCCTCGCTGTACGCCTCCGCGCCGGCGGCGATGACCTGAGTCAGGAGGTCCTGCCGGGTCATCCGCTCTGTTCCGTGACGGAGGGTGGCGTGGGCGATCTCGTGGCTCATGACGACCGCCAACCCGGTCTCGTCTTCCGCGATGGGGAGGATGCCCGTGAACACCGCCATCTTTCCGCCGGGCAGGCACCACGCATTCACGACCTCGTCCTGCTCCACGAGCCGCACCTCCCAGTCGAACTGGCTGGCGATCTCCGGGTCGAGCTCGCGCGCCGCGGTCACGAGCTTCTGCGTCAGTCTATTCACCATCATGTGGTCGGGCCCCCGGTTGATGGTCGTCTCACCGGCCAGCAATTCGGGGTAAGCCTCGGCGCCGAGGGCCGCGTCGTCGCTGACCTGATAGTGGTTGAGGTCCCCGAGGAGGCTGCAAGCTGGCAGGAGCAGCAGCGCCAGGAGGGCAGCAGTCCCCCTCGAAAGGGCGGCGGGAAGGAGTTTCATGGACCTGATGGTGGGGCGCAGATGACGGGGCGAAGCGGGGAAGCCAAGATAGCAGCAGGTCGGCGCTCGGTGTCGCGCGTCCGCTGCCCTCCACCCTTCCCTCGGAAACGACCCCATGACTCGAAAGCCGCTCGTCCTCCTCGTCCTCGATGGTTGGGGACAACGCAAGGAGACTGAATCCAACGCGATCGCAGAGGGCGCCCCGTACTTCCAGGAACTCCTCGCGGAGAACCCGTCGACGTTGTTGACGGCATGCGGCTCCGAGGTGGGGCTCCCACTGGGGGTGATGGGCAACAGCGAGGTCGGGCACACCAATCTCGGTGCAGGGCGGGTGGTCTATCAGGACGTCAGCAGAATCGATAAGTCGATCGAGGCTGGAGAGTTTGCGCAGAACGCCGCCTTCTGCGAGCTCATGTCGGGCGTGCGCGCCCGCGGTAAGACGCTGCACCTGATCGGTCTTGTGAGCGATGGGATGGTCCACTCCAGCGACCATCACCTGCGGACTCTCCTGAAGATGGCTGCTGCCCAAGGGTTGAGCGCTGACCAGGTGGTGGTTCACGCGATCACTGATGGTCGAGACACGCCGCCGAAGTCCGGTGTGGGATTCCTGGAGGCGCTCGAGGCGGCGTGTGTCGAGGCGGGCGTCGGACGAATCGCGAGTGTGATCGGCCGCTTCCACGCGATGGACCGCGACACGCGCTGGGAGCGAGTGGAGCGCGCGTACCGACTGTTCGTGGAGGGAGGGGGCAACCGCGCGGACTCCGCGCTTGCGGCGCTCCATGCCTCGTACGCGGCCGGAGTCACGGACGAGTTTGTAGAGCCCACTGTGATCGGGGCCGAGGGCTCCGGGCGGATCAACGACGGGGACGGTGTCTTGCTCTTCAACTACCGCGCGGACCGCATGCGTGAGCTCACTGATGCGCTGGTGCAAGACGGCTTCGCCGGCTTCGAGCGGGGCGCAAAGGCCCCGGCGGTACAGGCGGCGTCAATGACCCAATATCGGGACGACATCGACATCCCTGTGGCCTTCCCGCCCATCGACCTGAGCGGGATCTTCCCTGAGCTGCTGAGCGCCGCGGGGCTGCGCCAGGAGCGCATCGCGGAGACGGAGAAGTACGCGCACGTGACCTACTTCTTCTCCGGCGGGCTAGAAGCGCCCTACGAGGGGGAGACCCGGACGCTGATTCAGAGTCCACGGGTCGACACCTACGATCTCGTGCCGCAGATGAGCGCACGAGGGATCACCGACGCCATCCTCTCGAGCCTCACGAAGGGAGAGACGGACGTCTACGTCGTGAACTATGCAAACGCAGACATGGTGGGGCACACGGGGATCTACGGGGCCGCGCTCGAGGCCGTCGCCACCGTGGACGGTTGCCTGAAAGAAATCGTCCCCGCCGTGCTCGCCCGGGGAGGGACGGTCGCCGTCACCGCAGATCACGGGAACTCGGAGCAGCTCTGGGACCCCGCTTCGGATCAGCCTCACACTGCCCACACTCTCAACAAGGTGCCCTTCGTCCTCGTCGGAGGGGGGCTTGAGGGGGCGCAAGTGCGTGAGCACGGCGTACTTGCCGACGTCGCCCCGACGCTCCTGGAGATCATGGGAATCGGTCAGCACCCGCTCATGGATGGCCGCTCACTCCTCCTCGGATAGCGGAGCCTCGTCCCCATCGGGGCGGCACGGCCGCCGCGGCTCTGCTCCGGGGCTGTCCCGGATTGAGCCTGAGGAGTCCCTGGTGGTGGCCTGCGGGCATCTGTAGTCCGCCCCCGACGGGTTGGAGTTGGTAGTCTTACGCCGGCGTCGAGATCCCCTCCGGCCCTGCTTTATTGCGGGGGGGCTGCCCTGCTACGGGTGTACCCTGGCGCCTCCTGGTACCACAAATGCTGCTTTTTGACCTCTTTCGAGACACACGACGCGCGTGGCTGATCGGACTCATGCTCCTGGGTCTGCCGAGCGCGTCTGTGGCGGCGCCTCAGGCGCTCTCCCGGCTGTTCATCCCACCGTCTCCGGACGAGATCGAGGACGTCGAGTTGGACTGGGCCTCGCGACCCGTGGACATCGAAGGGTTTCAGGTCGAGGCGGTGGGCCTCGGCTCGAGCAATGAGCGCGTCGAAATCGTCAGCCACCTCTCCGGCGGCGACCGGCACTTCGCCGCCATCCGGTTCCCCCAGGACTACAAACCGGGTCAACCCCACCCCGCGCTGATCCTGTGCCACGGGGGGCTCAACGGAGTCTCGGTCAACGAGGCCGCGAACCTGCTCTCGACGTTCCCCGGGCAGTGCGTCGACGACAACTACTTCATTCTGATGCCGTCGTACCGCGGCGAGGCCCTGGTGAGCAGCTTCGCTGGCCCGTTCCTTTCAGAGGGCGAGACGAGCTTCGCGGACCGCGACGTCGACGATGTCAGGTCGATGCTCTCGGTCGTGTTGATGCAATACGCCGACATCGACGACGCCCGCGTCGCCGCGTGGGGAATCAGCCGCGGAGGCGCGACGGCCATGCTGCTCAAGGCGCGCGATCCGAGGGTCCGGCGAGTCGTCGACCTCTTCGGGTTCACCGACCTCAGCCTCCCTAGTGTTCAGGCCGAAGCCTTTGACATTGTGAACAACGGGGCAACGCCGACGGGCATCGGCCGCGTGATCTACGAAGCAGCCGTCAGCCCCTGGTTGAACGGTACGATGACGCTCGGGGAAGCGCGCCTCGCTTGGATCCGGCGCTCGCCGGTGTTCTTTGTGGATAACCTCGCCCCAATCCAAATCCACCATGGCCTCCAAGACCTCTCGGTGGAACCCGCTCACTCGATCTCTCTGCTGGATGAGCTCTCTGCCCTGAACCTCCCCGCGGGAGAGGTGGAGGGCTATCTGTATCCGAACGGCGCGCACGGGTTGAACTCGCTGCTGGGGCAGGGGTCGCGCGTGGAGAGCTTCCTCTGCGACTTGCAGTTCGGCCCGAGCGGCTATTGCGGTCCCATGTCCGTCAACGGGTCGGGCCTCGTCGCCTCCGCGGACTACCGTGGGTCGGGATCCATCTCCCGGAATGACCTGCGCTTTGTGGTCAACGACGCCCCGGCGGGCTCCGCGGGGCTCGTCTTCATGGCGCCCCGACCGGCCTACTTCCCGAGCGGTGGCGGCTTCGTTTGCGTTGGCCCCGGGACGACGAGGATCGGCTTCGGCGGCGTGAACGCCGAGGGGATGTTCGAGTTCCCGGTGGACCTTCAATCGAGCCACCCTGCGGCCAGCTTCCTGAACGTGGGCTCCAGCGCGTACCTCCAGCTGGTCTACCGCGACCCCGGGAACCCGAATGGCTTCTGGAACTTCTCCAACGGGCTGGTCGTCCCGTTGGAGCCCTGAGCCACCGCCCGCCCCCCCGGCTGGCTGAGCTCGCGGCCGAGCTCGCGGCCGAGCTCGCGGCTGGGTCTGCCGCCTGCCGACTCACCTCGCCAGCGGGGTGGAGCGGGGGGCCCGTTCAGTTCGAGAGGCGGTACCAGATCATGCCCGCGTATTCGTGCAGGGCCCAGGAGGAGTCGCGCATGGTCCGCCCCCTGGGAATGAGCCCCTCCAGGAGGCGGCTCGGCGCGCTCGCCGCGCCCGTGGGCGCTGGCAGGACGCTGACGCCCTCCTGCTTGAAGGCCTGGAGCGACCTCGGCATGTGCCATGCGTGGGTGACCACCGCTGCCCTGGCGTAGCCCTGCTCAGCCATGACCCTCGCGACGCCGCGAGCGTTCCCTCGGGTGGTCGTCGCGGTGTCCTCGGTCCCGGCCACAGCGACCCCCAGTTCCAGCTCGACGTAGTCGCGCAAGACATGGCTCACCGGGCGGCGGTCCGGCCGCAGGACACCCCCCGTGATGACGAGCGGAAGACCCGTCCTTCGGGAGAGAGCCGCGCCGTAACGGCAGCGGACTTGGCTCAACGCTCCTGGTTGGTCGGGGCCATACTCCGGCGGGTCGCAGTCCACGTCTCCCGCGAGGACGACGATCACGTCAGCGTCAATCTGCTGGGCTGCCGGGTCGAGAGGGGGCGAGGTCTGGAGCCCGTCCAGGAGCCAGAACGCGACGAGCGGTGTGGAGAGGGCGATCGTCACCCCGGCGCCGAGGCTCGCCAAGGCTGCGCCGAAGAGGCGCAGGCGAGGACGTTGAGCGCGCCACCGGATCGCCAGCCCGAGCAGGACGGCGAGGTAGAGGCCTGTCGGCGGCATCAGCATGTTCTCGAGCAACCACTTCACACCATGAACGATCGGAAGTTGTGGGGGGTCGCGCCCTGCTAGATCGTCAAAAAATCACGGGGCTGTCACAGGGGGACGAATCAGAAGTACGTGGCGCGCTGTTCTCGCCTGAGCCCGTCGCGCTCCTCCGCGCTGGCGACGAGTGAGACCGCCGCCTGATCGCTCGCACCGAGGCGCTCAAAGTTCTTACGGGCGGACCGCAAAGTGATGTGGTTGGCGGGCGAGACCTCGTCGAGGGCCTCGAGATCCGCGCCGTCGTCTTCCCAGTAGCACACGGGGCACACCTCGTTGCCTCCCCGGTCTCGGAGCGTGTAGTAATCGCAGCAGGGACACTGCGCCCGCCCCTCAGCGATCATCGATCCGCTCCTTGGCCGAGCGGTACGCCGTTCGCTTCGAAGGCGCGCGCAAGCGGCTTGAGTTGCGCCTCGTACGGCTTCCAGCGGTCCACAGAGGTCCCGTAGATTGGTTGCCTCACCTGTGTGGCGCTCGCGGTCTGGACGGCGCGCTCCGTCTCGTGGAACGAGAGGCAGGCGTCATCCCAGGCTAACTCGGCGAACTCGACGATCCTCCGCGCGCTCCCCTCCAGGTCGCGGACGAGGTCCTCGTAATCGATCTGGAGGATCGACTCAGGCATCACGGCCTCCCAGTGATTGCAGAGGCGGTGGGTGAGGGCGTAGGCGTTGGCGATCTCCTTGACGTCGTATGCGTAGGGGATCGTCGAGGTGAACAGGGTCCGGTAGATGCCGAAGCCGTTGTCCATGGGGGTGCGTCGGACGTGGATGAAGCGCGCGCCAGGGACCGCCCTGCGGAGGAGCCCGACGTGCAGGAAGTTCGTGAGGAACTTGTCCACGACGACCTCGGCGTCGGGAGCAAGCCGCCGCAGCTCCGTGACGTAACGTTTCCCGAGGTCGGCCAGTGCGCCTCCCTCAAGCCCGGCAGCCGCCGCGACCCGCTCCATCGGAGTGCCCTGCACCTGTCCCACGGCTTGGGCCAGCGCAGGCACCTCGCCGACGCCTTCCGCCTTCGGATGACTGGCGAGGATCTGCTCCACCAGCGTCGAGCCAGACCGCGGCATGCCGCAGACCAGGACGGGGCGGTCCGAGGAGGCCCCCTCAACGGCGGGGAGGGCCGCGTGTTCGGCGTCGTAGAGCCGGATGGACTCCTCCACGAGCTGCTGCAGCTCCCCTGGGTGATACCTCATCAGTGACCTGCGGAGCCGGTTCCCGCGTTCGAAGCAGGTGAACGCGCGTTCGTGCTCGTTCACCTCATCGAGGGCTCGGCCGAGGGCGAAGTAGATGCCGATCCGGGCCTGGTCCCCCGGCGGGAGCCTGTCCAGCAAGGCCTCGGCAGCGGCGAGGTCCGGATCGCCGGGGTCGTCGTAGGTCTTGAGGCCCATGAGGTTCCTCAGAGCCTCGCTGCTGTTCGGGTCGAGGGAGACCGCTCGCCGAAACTCGCTGGCCGCCTCCTCGAGGTTTCCCTGGAACTTCAGGACGGTCGCCAGGTTGTTGGCGGTCGCCGGGTGATCGGGGTTGGCGGCCTTGGAGGCGCGGGCCGCGCGCTCGGCGTCCTCTAGCCGTCCCATGCGCTGCAGCGCAGCGACGAGATTCGCCATCAGGCGTGGCTCTCTCCCGTGGACCGAGATGGCCTTGCGAAGGAGCTCTTCCGCCTTCGCAGTGTGCCCCACCTGGAGCTTCTCATGGGCTGCTCGTAGGTCGTCCTCCAGCTTGGAGGGGGCTCCGGACTTTCCGAGGGAGTTCGTGCGCCTGACGTTCTTCTTGCTCATCACGGACAGACCCTAGCACGGGGGCCGAGACCGACCCAGGACCCGATGGTTGACAGTCGGGCTGGCCTGCTAGCCGGAGTGGCGACACCCGGCCCGCTGGCTGGGTCACCTGGACACGCCGAGGCCGTGGACCGGGTGCGCCTCAGCGATCTCGAGGAGGACTCTTGGCGAGACCTCGAGCTGGAGTCCGCGCTGACCGGCGCTCACCAGAATGGTGTCGAGCGCCTCTGCGGAGCTGTCCACGAAGGTCCGGAGGGCGCGCGCCTGGCCGAACGGGCTGATGCCCCCGGTGACGTAGCCAGAGATCCGTTCTGCGTCCGCTGGCTCCATCATCCGCGCGCGCTTCCCCTCGGCGGCGGCGGCCAGGCGCTTGAGTGAGAGCGTCCCAGCGGTGGGGACGATGGCGCATACGGGAGCTCCGTCGATCTCCGCAAGCAGCGTCTTGAAGACCACCTGGGGAGACAGCCCAAGCTGCGCCGCGACGGCCTCGCCCACGGACCCCTCCAGGGGCGCGTGCCCAAGGTCGTAAGCGTGCATCTTGAACGGTGCTCCCGCACGCTCGAGGGCCACCGTGGCGCGGGTCCCGCCTCCTCGCTCCTGCTTCCTCTTCTTCACCACGGCGCTCGTTTCTCCATGGCCAGGGTACTCTCTCCCCATGATCGCCACGCTGCTCACCCTGACCCTGTCCTTGGCGCCCCTCCAGGAGGAGGGCGTGGTGGAGACTCGTTGGCCCGACGGCGGGCTCCGGGAGAGGTACGAGGTGGACGAGGCCGGGCTGAGGGACGGTGAATTCGTCTCGTATCACAAGGGCGGCGTGGCGGCGGTCACCGCGCGCTACCGGACCGGCAAGCTCCAGGGGCGCTACGCGGAGCTCGATGAGGACGGCGAGTTGGTCCTTGAGGGGATGTACGACCGCGGAGAACTCTCAGGCTATTGGCGGACCTATGAGGAAGGTGTCCGGACGCTGAGCGCCACCTATCGCAAGGGTGTCCTCGATGGTCGCTGGGAGCGCGAGGAGCTGGACCGAAGCCACAAGATCAAGGCCTCCTATCGCCGGGGCGTTCTTGACGGCCGCTACGTCGAGACGCGGCCGGAAGGTCGCTGGGAGCGCTCAGCGACCTACAAGAAGGGGGAGCTGGATGGCGCGGCGAAGATCAAGGTGGGCAACAAGGTGGTCAGCCGCAGGAAGTGGGACCGCGGGTTCCTCGTTCAGCTCGACGGGAGGGCGCCTTATCCGCGCCGAGTTGAGGCGCTGACCGAAGAGCTCTCGGCCGCGCGAGTGGTGGCCAGCTTGGACCCCGAAGACCCGCTCTCCGCAGACCGCCAGTACGCGCTCATGCGGCTCAAGACCTATCGCGCGCTCTGCGGGCTGCGGTGGAAGGGGATCACGCTCGAGGCAAAGTGGAACGACCTGTGCGACGCCGCGAGCGAGGTCTGCCGGGCCAACGGGGAGCTCGATCACACGCCGGAGCAGCCTGACGGCTTCGATGAGGACCGATTTCGGCAGGGGTACGAGGGCGCGAGCCACAGCAACCTTGCGAACGGCGGGCTGGCGCGGTCCGTGGACATGTACATGGATGACTCGGACGCGAGCAACATCGACAGGGTCGGGCACCGCCGCTGGTGCCTCAACCCGGCGATGGGCAAGACCGGGTTCGGCGCCTCCGGGAGCTGGGCGGCGATGTGGTCCATGGACGGCAGCGGCCCCGGGATGAAGGAGCTCGACGCGGTGCTCTATCCCCCCGCTGGCTACGTCCCCCTCGACCTCTTTGGCGCGCGTCATGCCTGGAGCATCCAGCTGCTTCGTGGGAAGGTCCCCGCCAGCAAGGAGGACATCGAGGTCGAGGTCGTCCGCCTGGACGAGCACTACCAGGCTCGCGGGGAGCCGCTCGAGCTGGATTGGAGAGACATCAACCGCGGCGGTTATGGCGGCGGGCCCTGCGTGATCTTCCGTCCGGTGGGCCTGCAGTGTCGACCGGGCCTGCGGTACGGGGTCCGTGTGAGCCTCGACGGCGGGAAGACCGAGGCCTTCGACTATCTCGTGGAGTTCGTCGAGGCGCCCGAGAGAGACTGAGCCGGGGTGACGTCAGTCCTCGCGCTCATCGACCCAGGCCATCTGGATGGCCTCGAGCAGCCCCTCGTTGGAGGCCGCGGGGGCCCCGACGAAGCCCTCCAGCTCCGTCACCCAACGGTGCAGGTCGGTGAACCGGACTGTCAGCGGGTCGAGATCCGGGAACCGCTCCGACAGGCGGAAGCCAATCTCATAGGGATCGGACCAGTCGATGCTGCTGGCGGGGTCCACGGTCAAACGTCGCCGAGCTTCTTGCCGGAGACGGCCTCCTTCACGACGCTGTCCATGAGGACGGTCGCGAGGGGCATGGTCGCGCGGTCGAGGGTGTCTCGGGCGATCTGAACGAGCTCCAACTCGAGCGAGGATTGCGCCTCTTCAGCCGCGGCGATGGCCTCCCGGAGGTCCTCCATGGACTCCCGGTCCAGCCGCTCCTCGGCGACTCCGAGGTTCGCCTTGGCGTGACGCAGCATGATGCCGATCTCGGCGATGAGGTCGACCCGGCGCCGCTCCTCGAAGTCCCTCTTGGCGTTCTCGAGAGACGCCTCAAGCATTGCCTCGACCTCTTCTTCGGTCAGGCCGTGGGAGGGCTTGACCTCGATCGAGGCGCTCGCCCCGGTGCTCTCTTCCTTCGCCGAGACGGTCAGGATCCCGTCCGCGTCGAGGTGAAACTTCACGCCCACCCGGGGCAGACCGGCGGGCATCGGGGGGATGCCGGTGAGCTTGAAGCGACCCAGGGACCGGCAGTCGGCCGCGAGCTCGCGCTCGCCCTGGAGCACGTGGAAGTCGATGGCGCTCTGGTTGTCCGCGTAGGTCGTAAAGCCCTCCTTGACGGAGCAGGGGATGCGGCTGTTGCGCTGGATCAGCTTCTCCGCGGCCCCGCCCATGGTCTCGAGCCCGAGGGATAGAGGGGTGACATCCATGAGCAGGATGTCACGGCTCCCACCCATGAGGACTTCGGCTTGGGCTGCGGCGCCGAGGGCGACGACCTGGTCCGGATCGAGGCCGGTGTGGGGGGGGCGGCCGAAGAAGCGTTCGACCTCTGCGCGCACCAGGGGCACCCGGGTTGAACCGCCCACGAGGACCACCTCATCCACGTCCGCCGCCGAGAGGTCTGCGTCCTTGAGCGCGCGGGCACAGCAGTGAAGGCTGCGCTCGACGAGGGGGGCGGCGAGGGCCTCGAACTCCTCCCTGGTGACGGTCCGGCGTGCGTTCAGGCCGAGCTCGGGGAGCGAGATCGCGAGGTCCGCAGCGGGGTCCTTTGAGAGCGCGATCTTGGCCTTCTCCGCCGCGAGGCGCGCGGCCTGCCGGAACGCGGGCTCCTCGAAGACGGACCGCTCGACGGAGCCCTCAAGCTCGCCACGCAGGAGATCCACGAGCGCCGCGTCGAGGTCATCGCCGCCGAGGCTGGTGTCCCCGTTGGTGGAGAGCACCTGGAACACGCCGTCCTCGATGCTCAGCAGTGAGACGTCGAAGGTCCCGCCGCCGAGGTCGTAGACCGCGACGGTCCCCTCTCCCTTCTGGTCGAGGCCGTAGGCAAGTGAGGCAGCGGTCGGCTCGTTGATGATGCGGAGCACCTCGAGCCCGGCGAGCCGTGCCGCGTCTCTCGTAGCTTGCCGCTGGGCGTCGTCGAAGTACGCGGGGACGGTGATGACAGCGCTCAGGACCTCCGCGCCGCCCATGGCCACGCCGGCCTGCGCCGCGACCTCGCGCAGGATGAGCGCCGAGATCTCCTGGGGGGTGAAGCTCTTCCCGGCGACCTCGACCTGGACGAGGCCCCGTTCGGTCTGGGTGACCTGATAGGGGAGGCGCTGCAGGACCGCCTCGTCGAGTTCCTCCAGCGAGCGGCCCATGAAGCGCTTGATGCTGTGGACCGTGTGCGCGGGATCGTCCATGGAGCGCGCCCGTGCCGTGCGCCCGACGACCGCGGTGCCGTCGTCGGAGACGTGGACCACCGAGGGGATCAAGGCGGGCTCGCCTTCGACCTCGAGGACCTCCGGGCGGCCCTCCTTCCAGATCGCGGGCAGCGAGTTGGTCGTGCCGAGGTCGATGCCGATGACGACGCGCTTGGGCTGGTCGTCCAGCACCTCGAGTTCGATGTATCCCACAGGTGAATGGAACGGGGGGCGTTCAGGAGGGGGCTGAGCTCGCCGAGATCCGCGCCAGGGCGCGGTCGACGTAGCGACGGGCGTTCAGTCCCTGGCGGATGGCCGCGAGGGACTCGTCGCCAGGCTGGGGGAGGGGGGTGAGGGCCGCACCGATCTGCTCGGAGATCTGGTCGCGGTGTTCGTTGAGCTCGCGCTCGAGCTGGAGCATTGCATCGGAGCCGGGGGGAGCCTCCTCGAGGGTCTCATTCCACTCCATCACCTCCATGAGGAAGGCTTGTGGCATGGACCCGAGGTCCTTCTCCGTGGGGCCCCCTAGACTCGACACCAGTCGGTCCGCGCGCCGAGCTTCGTCGGAGAGGAGCCCGTACGCCTCGTTGAGGAGCGCGTTGTTCCGCTCCGCCCTGGCGATGGCCTCCTCGCCCTCAAGCGCGAAGAAGTCCGGGTGAACCAGCCGTGTGAAGCGGCGGAGCCGCGCCCTCAGGTCCCCGGTGTCGAGGTGGAACGCCTCCTTGAGGCCGAAGACCTCGAAGGGGCAGACGGCGTCTTCCTGGAGCATCAAGACCCCGCAGGCGCCACACGCGAGCGGGGTCTCAAGCCCGGCACCGCAGCTCGGGCAGGCGGTGCTCATCTCAGACGCTGAAGGACTCCCCGCAGCCGCAACTCTTCGAAGCGTTCGGGTTCGTGAACTTGAAGCCGCGACCCATCAGGCTCTCCTCGAAGTCCACGACGGTCCCGTTGAGGTAGAGGAAGCTCTTGGGGTCGCAGACGACCCTGATTCCGTCCTCCTCCTTGATCTGGTCTGTGGCCCGGATCTCATCGTCGAAGCCGAGGGTGTAGGAGAAGCCGGAGCAACCCCCACCCTTGACGCCGACGCGCAGCGCGGTGCCGTCAGGCATGTTCTGGTCCTCGAGGATCCTCGTGACCTCTGACTTTGCTCGTTCGGTGATTCCGATCGCCATGGGTTGTTTCTCCGCAGGTGCGGGGCTCAGGCGCCTTCTTCGGCGTCTTGCTTTTGCTTGAAGTCTGCGACGGCTGCCTTGATGGCGTCCTCAGCGAGCACGGAGCAGTGGATCTTCACAGGGGGAAGCGAGAGCTCCTCAACGATCTCGGTATTCGAGATCGCCATGGCCTCATCGACCTTCTTGCCCTTGATCCACTCGGTCGCGAGCGAGGAGGACGCGATGGCGGAGCCGCACCCAAAGGTCTTGAACTTGGCGTCGACGATGGTGTCGCCCTCTACCTGGATCTGGAGCTTCATCACGTCGCCGCACTCGGGCGCGCCAACGATGCCGGTGCCGACTTCGCTGGAGTGCTTGTCGAGGGAGCCGACGTTCCGGGGGTTGTCGTAATGGTCTAGGACCTTGTCGCTGTAAGCCATCTGACTGAGTGGGAGGTAGTTGGAGTGCTGTGGTGTGTTCGAGGGGGGGGGCGGATCAGTGACCCGTCCAGGCGATGGTCGAGAGGTCGATCCCCTCTTGCACCATCTCGTAAAGGGGGGACAGCTCCCTGAGCTTCCGGACCGCGGTGATGACCTGCTCGGCGGCGAAGTCGATCTCCTCGGGCGTGGTCAGGCGGCCGAAGCCGAAGCGGATCGAGCTGTGGGCGAGCTCATCGCCGACGCCCATCGACTGGAGGACGTGGCTCGGCTCGAGGCTGGCTGAGGTGCAGGCAGACCCTGAGGAGACCGCGAGGTCCTTGAAGCCCATGATCAGCGATTCACCCTCCACGTACGCGAAGGAGAGGTTTGAGCAGCCGGGGAGGCGCGAGTGCTCGTCACCGTTGATCGCCACGTGGTCGAGGGCGCTGAAGATCTTCTCCTCGAAGCGCTCCCTCATGGCGATGGAGTGGGCCATGTCCTTCTCGAGATCCTGCTCCGCGACCGCGCAAGCAGCGCCAATCCCGACGATGCCGGGGACGTTCAGCGTTCCAGAGCGCATGCCGCGCTCGTGCCCGCCGCCGTCCATCTGGGCCACGAGGCGCACTCGGGGCTTCCGGCGGCGGACATAGAGCGCGCCGACCCCCTTGGGCCCGTAGACCTTGTGCCCGGAGAAGCAGAGGAGGTCGATGTTATCCGCCTCGACGTCCACCGGGAGCTTGCCCACGGCTTGGGTGCCGTCCGTGAAGAAGAGCACGCCTCTTTCACGGCAGGCCGCACCGATCTCACGGATGGGGTTGACCGTGCCGACCTCGTTGTTCGCCCACATGATCGTGACGAGGATGGTGTCCTCGCGGATCGCGTCGGCCACCTGCTGAGCGGTGACGGCGCCGTTGTCGTCCGGCACGAGGTAGGTCACCTCGAAGCCCTCCTTCTCCATGTGCTTCGCTGTGTCGAGCACGGCCTTGTGCTCGGCCAGGCACGTGATGATGTGCTTGCCTTTCGAGCCGTACATCTCCCCGACGCCCTTCATGGCGAGGTTGATCGCCTCGGTCGAGCCGGAGGTGAAGACGACCTCCTTGGAGGACGCGTTCAGGATGGAGGCGATCTGTTCGCGGGAACGGTCCACGGCCTCCTCCGCCTTCCAGCCGAACGCGTGGCTGCGGCTGGCCGCGTTGCCGTAGGCGCTCGTGAAGTAGGGGAGCATGGCGTCGAGGACGCGCTGGTCGACCGGGGTGGTCGCCTGGTAGTCGAAGTAGATGGGAAGATTCATCGTGCTGTGTCTTTCGCTCGCTCCGGGGTTCTGGGTCCGGGCGCGGCATTGTGCTTTCGCGCGCGGTGTCAGCCGGTTGCGGAAAAGAGGCCGGTCGGGTCCGCGGATCGATCCGCGAGCGCCTGGAGTGTCACTCCCTCGAAGAGCGTCCAGATCCCGGTGCGGAGCCGGGCGAGGGGAGAACGGATGGGGCACACGGGCTCGACCTCGCAGCTGCCCTCGGAGGTCGCCGCGCCCATCCCCGCGCAGCTGGTCAGCGCCGGGGGGCCCTCGAGGGCTGAGACGATCTCGCCGAGGGAGACCTGATCCGCGGGCCGAGACAGGCGGTACCCGCCCCGGACGCCACGGGTCGACTCGAGAATGCCGCCCTGCTGGAGGTGCTTGAGCGCCTCCGCGAGCATGCGCTTGGGCACCGGGAAGATGTCCCCGATGGCGCGCGCGCTGATGACCTCGGCCTCTGCGCCGGGGGGGCGCGCCGCCGCCAGCTCGGCCATGTGGACGAGGGCGATCAGGCCATATTCGGTTCTCTTGGTGAGGCGCAGCATCGGTTCAGCGGGGGCTTAATCGGCACTAGAATAGTGCTGTTTCGACGGGAGGCAAGGTGCGGCTCGATTAAAATAGCACCAAAAAGGGGCCAGAACGCGACAGGTTGCCCTCCCGCCGCTCCACATCGGGGCCGCATGGGGGGGACGCTGATGGGCCCTCAAGCACGCCCCGGGGGACGTTCGATGACATCTGTGTGATGGAGAAACCGGACACCAGATGCATCGAGTGCGGCGGCGCGGTCCAGTCGCTGAATGAGGACCAGACCGGGGCGCCGTGCGTCGCCTGCGCGGAGCGACTCCTGGAGACGCTCCCAGGCATCTTCCACAGCCCTTGGGTCCCGTCTCGGGACGCGGTCCATGATCCGGGGCGCGAGGCGGGCCGCGTGGAGCCTGAAGCTGATGACTCCGCGGAGCACTCTCCCTCCGAGCGCTGGCGGATCGAGGACGACATCGTCGTCGGTCCTGATCAACCGGCTTGAGGGGATCCGGGGCGGCGCTTCCGTCCGTCAGGCCTTCCCGCGGGCCGCCCTGGCGGCCATGGCCAGCGAGAGCGCGGTCGTGGGATGAACGTGCCGTCGGTGATCGATTAGGGTGACCGACGCTCGACCATGTCCTCGACGCTCCTCTGCCAGATCTTCCTCCCGATCGCCGGGCTCACAGGGCCTGTTCTGATCCTGCTCGGCCTTCCCGGGACGTGGCTGCTCCTCTCCCTCGTGGGGCTGGCGGAGTGGATCACCGAGCCGCGCCTCTTCGGGACCCCGGTCCTCGTGGCTGCGCTGGCCCTCGCCGTCGGCGGAGAGATCTGGGAGGCGCTCTCTTCCTCGATACGGGCCCGGAAGGCTGGCGCTGGTCGCCGCGGATCGGTCGGCGCGTTGGCCGGGGGCATTGGCGGTGCGCTGCTCGGGACCATGCTGATTCCGGTCCCTGTGGTGGGGACGCTGATCGGTGGTGGGGTGGGGGCCTTCGCGCTCTCCTCCGGCCTGGAGCGCAGCGGCGGCAAGTCTTCGGACAGCGCCTTCCGGATCGGGCGAGCTGCCGCCACGGGGCACATGATCGGGCTCGCGGGGAAGCTTGTGGCGGGCCTCGTGGTCTATGTGATGCTCGTCGTCGCGCTCTACGTGTGAGAGCAGCTGGAGGTGCTACCTTGGCACCATGCGCCACCCGCTCCTGCTGATCGCCCTGCTCCTCCTCTCCGCCGCGGCTGCGATCCAGGGAGACGAGTACCGGACGGACCCGGTGGAGACCCTCATTGCGACGAGGCCCGTCGAACTCGAGGAGCGCGGTGACCGACGGATGGCGACTCTCGGATCGGCGGGCGTGGTGTCCGTGCGGTCCGGCAAGGACGGCGACCACCTTGACCTGAAGATCCGTTCTGTCCCCGGGGTCGAGTTCGTGGTACGCGGACCCGCGGACCACATCGGCGCTGTGAGCGCCGCCCGAGCGGCGGACGGCCTGTGGCTGGTGGCATGGGATGAGTACCGCGGCGCTGTGGAAGAGGGAGCCTCCTTTGATGTGCTCGCCTGCTGGCTCGAGGTCGCGCCGAATCCTGGACCCGTGGGGGAGCCCTTCGTCGTCGCGGGAGGGGCTCGCTTCCAGGCTCGGCCTTCGCTCGCGACGGATGGCGAGGGAGCGGTCTGGGTCGCGTGGGAGGAGGGCCCTCGTCGCTGGGGCGGTGAGTACCGTTCGGTCGACACCCTCTGGAACAACGTGACTGATGACCTTGGGCCGCTCCACACCTGGCGGACAAGTCACCTGGCCAAGGTGTTGGGGGATGGGAGCGTGGCCGAGGTGGAGGGCGGTGTCCCTATGCCCTCCTTTGATGCGGCCCTCGCGGCGCCGGACCGCCGGGACGGCGCCCGCCGGATCGGCGTGTTCTACGAACGCCCTGAGATCGGCGTCGATCACCGTGGCGGGCTCTGGCTCGCGTATCGCCACGTGCACCAGGTCCAGCTCTCCGAGAAGGGCAAGACGCGCTCCCACGTCGAATACGGCTTCGCCGTTGACCTCCTGCGCCTGACGGGACAGGGGTGGTCGGAGCCGGTGCGGCTCGATCAACGTCAGCGGGACGGCGACCAGTCCATCCGGTTCAAGAGGGACGGCCAGCAGACGCTCGTGGAGTACGCCATCGGGCGTAGCGACCGGCGGCGCGATCCCCAGGCCAAGGGGAGCGTGCGCGCCGCCCTACCGGTCCCCGACGCGGTATCCGTCTCCCTCGCGGAGGTCCCGGTGTCGGTCAGGTCGCGCGTTCCAGCGGTCGCGCTTGAGCGGCGCGAGGTGGTCCGTGAGCGCCCGACGACCGTTGTGGGGGAGCGCAACTTCGCGCTCTTCGCCGGGGACCTGCACCGCCACACGGACCTGTCCCTCTGCTTCCCGTTCTATGACGGGTCCCTCGACGATGCGTACCGCTACGCGCGGGGTCCCGGGGCCCTCGACTTCGTGGCGATCACGGACCACGCGAGGGACCTCGACCAGGGCAACGTGGACGGGCTGCCCTGGAAGCGCAGCGTCGCGGAGGCGGACCTGCATCACCTCCCGGGTCGGTTCGTGGCCTTCCACGCCTACGAGCGGAGCCAGGGAGACACCGACCACAACGTGATCTCGCTGCGGCCTGATGTGCTGCGGCCCCACCGCCCGCCCCTGCGGGAGTTCTGGGCGGAGTTCGATCCCTCCGAGGTGATGACGATTCCCCACGCCACGGCGGCGGTGGAGGGCCGCCGCTTCTGTGGCAACGTCTGGACGAAGCGCGATGACGAGCGCAGGCCGCTCGCCGAGGTCTACCAGGCGTTCCGTGACGTGGACTCCATGAAGGAGCTCCAGGTGCGGGCGTTGTCCGGCGGCCAGCGGTTCGGCTTCATCGCGAGCTCGGACCACCTCTCGACCTCGGGGGCCTACGCCTTCGTCTGGGTTCCCACGGAAGGCGCGCCGGAGTTGGCGCTGGATCGAGAGCCGATCTTCGAGGCGTTCCGCGCGCGGCGCACCTACGGGGCGACGGCGAGGATCGAGTTGGAGGTGCGTTCCGGGGAGCAGTGGATGGGGGAGGATCTCCCCGGGGAAGGCCCCTTCCCGGTCCGGGTTCGTGCACGCGGTACGGCGGGGGTCGAGCGGGTCGAGTTCTGGAGCTCGGGCGTGTTGGAGCACGTGATCGAGGCCGAGGGTGCCCTCACCCTCGATCGGATGTGGTCCTGGGACGGGGCGGCCCCAGGTGAGCACGGTTGGCTCATCGTCCGGGTCATTCAGGTCGACGGGCAGACCGCTTGGGCATCGCCTTTCTTCTCCCGATGGGAGCGTTCGGGCGATACGGAACGCTGAATTCGAGGGGCCGCTTCCTGCGTGACCGGGCTCGAGGCGGCGGCCGGCCCAGCCTCAGCGCAGCCGAGCCGCGAAGGCGCTGTGCAGGAACTCGGGCATGACGCGGGGCCGCTTGGTGGAGAGGTCGACGCACGCGAGCTCGACCTGGGCCGAGAGGAGGTGGGTACGCGGCCCCGCCTCCTCCGCGCGGTGGATCTCGTAACTGAAGGTGACGGAAGCCGAGCGCAGCGCGGACACCCAGCAGGTGACGTGGACGCGATCCTCGTAGAACGCGGGGGCCCGGTACTTCAGTGAGATGTTCCGAACGGGCAGCCCGATACCCGAGCGCTCGACCTCTCCGTAGGGCGTGCCGTGGGCACGCATCAGTCCCGTCCGGGCCTCCTCCAGGTAGACGAGGTAGCTGCCGTGGTGGGCGACGCCCATCTGGTCCGTCTCGCTGTACCGAACTTCGACCTCGTGGATGAAGTCGGCGGGCGCTTCACTCGCCGGCTCGTTGAGCTGCGGGGATGAAACAGACGGGGTGGGGTCGGGGGAGGCACCGAGGGGCGACGGGGACATGACTGGAGCGTGACCCAAATTCGCTCGAGCCACAACGTCCGAAGGCCGCCGTCAGGGCGTAACGCCCAAAAAAAGACGGAACGGCCGCGCGCCTCCGGTTAGAACTCGCGTCGCCCATGTCGAGCACGGATCCCAGTAATAGATCGGCCGTGAACCCCAACGTCGCCGCCCTGCTCACCTGGTTGGTGCCTGGGGCGGGCCACTTCTTGCTGGGGCACATGCGCCTCGCCCTCTCCGCTCTGGTGGTGATTGAGGGGCTCTATGTCGCAGGCCTGTGGCTGACTGGCGGCGCCTTCCTCGAGCTCCTCGCGCCCGAGATCCGCGGCCGTTTCGCCGGGGCTCTGACGCCAGAGGTGGGCAACTTTGGGGCCTTCTTCCTCCATGTGCGGCAGATCGACTTCACCAATCTCTCCCCCGCCCCCTTCGACACCAAGCTGTTCATCGGGCTGGCGTTGACCTCGACCTCAGGGCTCCTGAATCTCATCCTGGCCTCGAAGGCCCACTTCGACGCGCGTGCTCAGGCGGGCACTGTGATCGAGGGCGCCGCGATCCAGCCGGGGCTCGCCGTCTTCTTTGGGTGGCTCCTTCCCGGGGCGGGCCACCTTTCCCAGGGGCGTGTGGCCCGGGGCCTCTTCTCCTTCCTCCTGATCACGGGGATGTTCGCCCTCGGCTGCCTCCTCGCCGAGGGGACGAACCTCGATCGGACCCGCCACTTCTACTACTGGGCAGGTCAGACGCTCCTCGGGCCCATGGCCTTCGTGGCGGAGTACTTCTCGGGGCATGCGATCATGGACCTGCGGGCACGCTACTCCGACGTGGGCGTGATGCTGGCTTCCGTCGCGGGGGTTCTGAACGTCCTCTTGCTGCTCGATGTCTACGGCTACAGCGAGGCAAAGCTCTTCGGCCGCCCCCTTTCGACCGAGCAAGGGCCTTCCAAGGGGTCGGGCCCCAAGGCCCCCTGAACCATGGACGACCTCGGAATTCACATGGGGCTGTTCCTGCTCTCGGCGGGGGCGATCGTCTCCGTGACGTGCATGTTCACCGAAGCAGAGGACGGCAAGGCGCTACGGCTCTTCCCGCGGCGCTTCGGGAAGTTCGTGTTCGTCTCGGGAGCCATCGTCGGGGCGATGATCCTGATCCAACACACGCTGGCCTCCGTTCACTGAGGGAGGTCCTGCCGCGGCCCTCCGCGGAGGCTCTCGACGCGGGCTCTCCAGGCGTCAGGCTCTCCAGGGGTCAGGGTCCCCAGGGGTCAGGGTCCCCAGGGGTCAGGGTCCCCAGGGGTCAGGGTCCCCAGGGGTCA
>JAQWJQ010000297.1 GCA_029248265.1 Planctomycetota bacterium | reverse complement strand
CCTCGTCCCTCAGGGCCTCGGCCTCGTCGAGGGTTCGCGCTTGCGAGTAGAGGTACAGGGCGCCGACGAGGAGAGTACTCACGCTCAGGCCGATGAGCCGGAAGCGGTCTCGGCGAGCCATGCGGGCTGCCTCTTCGGGGGAGATCTTGGCGTACTTCATCGTGGGACCGGAGTCATCGTGGGACCGGAGTCATCTGGGGGCCGTTCGGGGGAAGGCGCGCGCGGCATTGATGAGGCCGCGGAACAGCGCCTCGTGAACGGGTTCGCCGGGGCTGAGTTCAGGGTGCCATTGAATACCGATCGCAAACGATCTGTCGGGGCGTTCGATGGCTTCCACCAGTCCCTCCTCGTCCACGCCTGAGGCGATCCAAGGGGGAGGAATCGTCCGAAGCGCTTGATGGTGCCGGGAGACCACCTCGACAGGGCCTAGCCCCATCAAACCTGCGAGTTTCGAGTCGGGGGTCGGGCGGATCGAATGGACGGCGCTGCCCGCGTGCTGGACCACCCCGGGGCGCTGGGAGGGCAGGTCTTGCCAGAGCGTCGCACCCCCTGCGAGGCCGAGGCATTGCATGCCGTAGCAGATCCCGAGGATGGGCAGGTCACGCTCGAGTGCGAGCCGGGTCAGGGCGAGGTCGTAGCCCTGCTTGGAGTCATCGGTCACGTCCGCGGCGGGGTGGGTCGGCCCGAGCCCGAGCCCCTCTGTGACGAAGTCGTCACCGCCGGTCAGCACGAGCCCGTCGACACGGTCGAGGACGGCCTCCAGCTCCTCGAGCTGGTCGGTGGCTCCGAGCCTGGGCGCCAGGGCGATGGGAAACCCGCCCGCCCGTCGCACCGCGTCCGGATAGCGCTGGCGGAGCCGCAGCATCGGATCCTCCGCGTGGTAGAGGCCATTGACGGCGATCACAGGGGCAGGCATCCCAGGAGTATGGCCCCCCGGCCGGCGAGGACCTAGGCCCGCTCCGAGGGCCTCTGGAGAGTTTTCCGATGGACAGGGTCTCGCCGATTCCAGGGCGGTAGCCTGACGCCCATGCTCACCGATCTCGCGTTCCTGCTCATGGGCTTTGTCCTGCTCGCGAAGGGCGCGGACTCTCTGGTGGAGGGCGGCGCGACCCTCGCGACCAAGTTGGGGATCAACCCGTGGGTTGTGGGGCTGACCGTGGTGGCCTGGGGAACCTCTCTCCCTGAGGTGGTGGTCTCCACGCTCGCTGCCTTGGACGACAAGCCAGGAGTCGCGCTGGACAACGTGCTCGGGTCGAACGTCGCCAACGCGGGGCTCGTGCTGGGCACGGTCGGGCTCATCCTGCCCAGGGCCCTGGTCGGACGGCTGTCGATCCGGGAGAGCCTGCCCCTCCTGCTCTCGCTGGCCGGGTTGTACTTCGTGCTTGGCGATGGCGAGGTCACGCGGGTTGAGGGGGGCGTGATGCTCGCGGTCTTCGTCGGGTACACCCTCGAGCTGATCCTCTTTCGTGGGCGGGGGCAGGACTCCCCCGCAGCAGACCCCGAGGCTGGTGAGGCCCACGCATCCTATCCCTGGCTCCGCGTCATCCTCGGGGCGCTCGCGATCCTGGCAGGGGCGCGGCTGGTCCTGTTGGGTGCCACGGGTGTCGCGGAGAGCCTCGGCCTCAAGGATGGCGTGGTGGGGCTGCTCATTCTCGCGCTCGGGACCTCGCTCCCCGAGCTGGCCGCTGGCGTCGTGAGTGCTCGCAAGGGGCACACCGAGATCGGGCTCGGCAATATCGTCGGGAGCAACGTGTTCAACACGCTCGCCGTGGTGGGGGTCGCGGCCGTGGCGGCGCCGTTCGGCGCGTCCGCGACGGGTCAGGAGGCCTGGGCTGCCACGGTGGAGCGGTCCCTCGCCCGGGACTTCCCCGTGAACGTGATCTTCTCCCTGGTCCTCGTCCTCGCGCCGACGGTCTTCCGGGGTCGCGCCGCGCGCCTGCGTGCGGGGCTGATGCTCGGCGGTTGGCTGAGCTACATCCTCTGGATCAACCTGTAGGGCGCCCGCTCCGGGCGGCTGGGTTCACCCCGGCCCCGCCGGCTCGACGGTGGGGCGTCGCCCACGCGGGCGGTCTTGGCCCGGTGTCGTCGGGCGTGCACAGAGGGCCATGACCGCAGCGGCCCTGACGGCAGCTCAGCGGGCTCCAGAGGACCAGGCCGCCGCGGCGGGAATCAGGCGCGGGCGACCTCGACCACTTCGGCGTCGGTCAGGTTTCGGGCGGAGCTCTTCGCGAAGTCCAGGACGCGAGCCACGGTGCCCTCGTCGGCCTCGATGCCGTTCTTCTCCAGCACCCAGCTGACGTTGGACTTGCCGCTCATCGGCCCGACGAGGATGCGTTGCTCCAGGCCGACCATGGCGGCGGGGACCCCGGAGTAGACGCGGTCCGCGAGCCAGGAGTCTCCCTTGCGGAAGGCCTTGACCACGGCCGCCGCGTGGACGCCGGTGGCGGTCTCGAAGGCGTCGCTGCCGAAGACGGGGTAGTTGTCCGGGAAGGGGATCCCGATGCACTCGGAGGCCTTCTTGACGTAGTCCCCGAGGGCTGTGAGGTCCCGGTCAATCCAGCCCACGAGGCCGAGGTTCACGAGGAGCATGTCCATCTCCGTGTTGCCCGCCCGCTCGCCGACGCCGAGGGCCGTGCCGTGGATCCTGCTGGCGCCGGCCTCGATGGCGACGAGGGCGTTGATGAGCCCGAACCCGCGGTCTCGGTGTCCGTGCCAGTCGATCTCGACGTCCGCGCCCCGCTCGTCGGCGAGCTCTCGCACGAACTTCACCAGGCGCCTGACGCCGGTGGGGGTCGCGTGACCGCAGGTGTCACACACGCAGAGGCGCGAGGCGCCGGCGTCGATGGCGGCCCCGTAGAGAGCGCGGAGGGTCTCGGGCTTCGCTCGGGTGGTGTCCTCGGTCACGAACATGACCGGCATGTCCTCCTTGACCGCGAAGGCGACCGCGTCGCTGGACAGCTGGACCATTCGCTCCAGCTCCCAGTTCTCGGTGTAAAACCGGATCGGGCTGGAGCCGATGAAGGCGCAGACCTCCAGGGGAGCGCCGATCTGCTGCTGGATCTCGGCGGCGGGCTCGATATCGCCGATCATCGTCCGGCACGCCACGTTGGGCGTGATGGAGAGGTCCTTCATGGTCCGGGCGAGCTCGAGGATGTGGCTTCGAGCACGCTCCCCGGCCCCGGGAAGGCCGATATTGGCCGCGTTGATCCCAAGTCGGTCCATCATGTGGACCAGCTCGATCTTGTCGGCCAGGCTCGGGTCGAGGGCGCTGGGGCTCTGCAGGCCGTCCCGCAAGGTCTCGTCGACGAGCTGGATCTCGCCGAAACCAGCCGGGTCCTCGTCATTCCAGTCGTGGATCAGTGAGTCGTCGTCCGTGCCGTTGGGTTTCATCATCAGCTGTGGGGCAGGAGGGGGATCGGGGAGTTGGTCGCCCCCTGCGCCGTCTCGTATCTTAGCCCGTTCGCCCGCTTCCGTTTGGCGTCCCCCAGGACCTCTCCGGAACCGAATCCGTTGCCGGCCCGCTGCGCGCCTTCCGGCGTTCGCTCCGAGTTCTCATGACCGCCCCTGACCCGAGCCTCGAGGCCGCGGAGGCCGCCTTCCGCGAGGTCCTCGCGGAATCGCCTGCGCGAGCGGCGGTGCTGCTGGTGGATGTCCACCCGGCGGACGCCGTGGAATGGCTCCGAGACTCGGAGGACGTGGACCGGCGGTTGGTGTTCGGCGCCATGTCACCGACCTATCAGGCGTCGATCCTGGAGCATGCTGACGAGGCCCTGACCCAGGAGTTGATCGCGCCTCTGGATGCGCGGCTCCTGACCCAGGTCATCGAGGAGCTGCCCTCGGATGAGGCGGCTGACGTCCTCATCGAGGCTGACGACCGGGTGGCGAACGACGCGCTCGCGAGGCTCTCCCCCGAGACGGCTGACTCGTTGCGGACCCTGCTGAGCTTTGACCCCGAGAGCGCCGGCGGGATCATGGCGACCGACTTCGTCGTCGCCGAGCCTGGAGAGCGGGTCGGGGACGTGGTCAAGAGCGTCCGGAAGGGCGCTGACGATATCGAGTCCGACGTCGGCGTCTTCGTCCTCGACCAGCAGCGGCGGCCCATCGGTTATCTGTCGGATCGAGCGCTCCTGACCAACACGATCCACTCGCCGGTCGAGGAGGTGATGTGCGAGCCCTTCGTGGTCGTCGTCGATGATGACCAGGAGGACGTCGCCCAGTTGATGGCGAAGTACGGGCTCCAGTCGGTCGCGGTGGTGGACGAGGCAGGAGCGATGCTGGGTGTCATCTCCTCTGAGGACGCCTCGGCGATTCTCGAGGAGGAGGTCGACGAGGACATCGCGTTGCTCGTCGGCGTGGGTGCTGACCAGCAGCAGACTCGTCTCCCCGCCCTCGTGCGAGTCCGTCAGCGACTCCCGTTGATGGGGCTCACGGTCGTCGCCGGCCTCGCGAGCGCCAAGATCCTGGCCATCGCGCTCGGACACGAGGCTGGGGGCGGCGTTCAGCAGGCCATCCTCCGCTACCTGCCGCTCATCGTCGGCCTCGCGGGGAACGTCGGGATCCAGTCCTCCACGATCTTCGTGCGCGGCTTCGCGACGGGGGAAGTGGACGAAGACCGTGAGTGGCCGGTGTTCTTCAGCGAGTGGGGCGTCGGGACGATGATCGGCGCCCTCTGTGGTATCGCGACCTGGTTGGTGGCGGGCTTCATCGAGTCCAGCACCCCCGGCCTGGGCGCCGCGGTCGGCTGCGCGGTCTTCGCCGCGGTGGCTTGGGCCGCCATGCTCGGCGGCATCGTCCCGATCGCCTGTCGCAAGCTCGGGATCGACCCGGCCGTCGTGGCAGGTCCGTTCCTGATCGCCCTCTCGGACGTGTCGGGCTCGGCTATTTACATCTTCGTGGCGCGCGAGATCGCCATGCAATGATGGAGCCTCTCTCGGAGGGTCGAGCGTTGGGTCGCCGCCGCTGGCTCCGGAGGCTGGGGGGCGGCCTGTGCCTCGTGGCCGTCTCGTTGGCGCTCTTCAAGGCCAAGGTCGGGTGGTTCTTCCCTGTGGTCTCCGGCTCGATGGAGCCCACGGTCGAGACCGGGGAGTGGGTCTTCCTCCGCTACGGCACGGAGCCAGCGGAGCGCTTCGATATCGTGGCGTTCACGGATGTGGGCGGTGGGGCCTCGATCAAGCGGGTCATCGGGCTGCCAGGCGAGGTGATCGCCCTGGACCCGACCGGGGACGTCCGAATCGAGGGTGCTCCCCTGCGCGGTGACGCTGCCCGCCCGCCGCTGACCCTGTTCTTCGACTCCAGCCTCCAATCCATCGGTGAGCACTGGCGGCACGGCGGGGCCTACGCGGACCCCTGGTCTCAGGTGCAGGGCGGCGAGACCGAAGCCGGGTCGGAGGCGGGGCCGGGGGAGGTCTGGGAGATGGACGGGAGCGCGGTGGCGCGCTCCGCCAGCCTCGGCCTCCTCGGGCTGCATGGGCGCATTGACGATGGCGGGCTGCGCCCGGACGGTTCCTATCGACGGGGGCAGCAGGTCGTACATGACGTGTCGGTCTCCTTTGAGATCAAGGTCCTCGATGCGGGCGGGCGTCTCTGCGTTCAGCTGATGGAGCAGGGGGATGTCTTCGAGGTCTCGATCCCGATCTATGAGGGTGAGGATGAGGCGCGGATTGACCTCTTCCGCCGCAAGGCCGCTCCTGAGCCGTTGGAGTACTTCATCTACGGTCGGTCCGAGGTGCCGCTGAGGGAGTGGCTGCCGGTCACGTTCAGCAACATCGACAATCTCCTGCGGTTTCAGATCGGGGAGTTCGAGCTCGAGTTTGACTACGACTACCGGGGCAACACGCTCCACCCGACGGCCTTTGACATGAGCTCGATCAGCCTCGGCGAACGGGTCCGGCTGGGTGGGGAGGGGGTCGTCCTGCAGGTCCGGAACATCCGGGTCGAGCGCGACTTTCACGTGGCGGCTCGGGGTGAATTCGGCGCCGGGACCCCGCTCCAGCTGGGGCCTGACGAGGTCTTTGTCGTGGGGGACGCGACGGCGATCAGCCGCGACAGCCGAGAGCGTGGCCCTGTGCCTCGGGGCCGGATCTTCGGGCGAGTTGAGGCGGCGGTCTGGCCCCTGAGCAGGGCACGATGGCTGCGGTGAGGCCGCTGCAGGGGGCCTGGAGTGGCGTGGCTCAAGACTTTGGGCGGATGCGCGAAACCTCCGCCGCGCTCCACGGTTCCAACCGGCGTTCATGAAGGCACCCCAGGATCCACCCGAGAGCCCGTCGCGAGTCGATCGGGGGGCGGAGCTCATGGGGGCGTGGCAGCGCGGTGACGAGCAGGCCTTTCACGAGCTTGTGGAGGCGTACTCGGGACGGGTCTACGCCCTGCTGACGCGCTTCCTGGGCCGCGCCCATCCGGGCCGGGAGGACCTCGTCCAGGAGGTCTTTCTCAGGGTCGTCAAGGCGCGCGCGCGGTACACGCCCAGCGCTCAATTCTCGACCTGGCTCTACACGATCGTCTGGAGGATTTGCATCAACGAGACCGAGCGCGATGCCAGACGCAGCGTTGTGTCCCTCGACGCGCCGGTCTTGGAGGATGGTGCGGGGCTCATGCTGCCGGACGAGGTGGAGATGGATCCCTTGGAGGGTGTGGCGCGGGCCGACGTCATCCGAACCGTTCGGGCGGCGATCGCTGAGCTCCCCGACGCCCAGCGGATCGCCATCGTCCTCGCCCGCTATCACTCGCTCAGCTTTGCCGAGATCGCCGAGGTGGTCGGGTCCTCGGAGAAGGCGATCAAGTCCATGATTCACCGTGCCCGCGAGACGCTCCGGGCACGGCTCAAGCCGCTCTTCAAGCGGGAGGCAATATGACACGTAGACCTGAACAAGACCCCGGAGCCGACGGTTGGCCGGGCCAAGAGCTCGACGAGCTGCTGGGCCTTGATCCTGAGCCGCGACTGTCGGAGCGCGCGCGCGGTCAGATCCATGCGCGGCTGTCATCCGAGAACGCCCGTGTTCTGGACGCGCTGCTCGGGACGGATGAAGTGGAGGTGCCCCACGGGCTCGCCGATCGCGTCCTCGCCGCGGCCCATGTCGATCAGCGACGGCGTCGCTTCCGGCGCGTGGGCCTGGTGGTGGCGGCCGCGGCCGCGAGCCTGCTCGTCGTCGCAGGCGCGGGCTGGCGACCCCTCTCAAGCGGCGTCCCTGAGGGGGCGAGAAGCGGCGCGGTCACGGGCCTCCAGGACCCGAGCGAGGAGCTGCTCGCGGCCCTCCCGCTGCTGGAGTCGCTGGACTTCCTCGAGCAGGAATTCGATCCCTTCGAGCGAGAGGTCGCGCTGGCGGTTGACCCGCGGGACGCGGTGTTCTTCGAGCTGCTGGAGCTGGGGGACTGATCAGATGAAGATGAGGTGGATCATTGTCTGGATGGGCGCGCTCGGTGTCCTCGTGAGCGCCGCGCTCGGAGCGTCGGCCGCCAAGCAGCAGGCGAGCATCGGCAGCCCTGCTGCCCTCGACGATCAGCAGCGGACGCGGCTCCTGGAACGCTGGCGCTCGATGAATGACGCCACGCGCGCTCGCATGGTGACGCGCTTTGAGCAGCTTCAGAAGCTCGCTCCGGACGAGCGGCAGCGCGCGATGCAGCGTGCTCGTCGGCTGATGGATGAGGTGGAGGCGACCGAGAAGGCGCTCGCTCCCGAGGAGCGTGCGGCCTTGAGCTCTCTCTCTAGGGAGGAGCGGCGTCGAGTTCTCAGAGGGCTCTTTGGTGACGACGCTCGGAAGACCGCGGCGTGGATGCGCCGGTCGCTCACCGAGGAGGAGCTCACGTCGATCGAGTCCCTCAACGCGCCCGAACGGAGCTTGGCCATCCGGCGGTGGAGGCGGCGCGCCACCGACGAGGCGTTCAGAGAGCTCGGGCGTCGTGGCGGTGAGATTGGCTTGAAGCCCGAGGCTGTCGAGGCGTGGCGGGCGTCGCCGCCTGAGGCGCGACGTGACGGACTCATCAGTGAAGTCCGCAGGCTGTGTCAGGAGTACGTCGAAGGTGGCCAGTTGCCGGAAGGCCTCACCCAGGACGCGTGGGAGTACATGAACGCGGGTTCGGATGAGCAGTTTGTTCGGGGGCTGAAGCGGGTGTTCCGCCGCGACCCGTCATTCGCGATCCCGCCCGAGCGGTGGGAGGAGCTCCGCCGGAGGCGCAGCGCCCAGGCCCTTCAGCTGGCGGCCCTCTCGGAGCCGTCCATCTCGCAGCGGGCGGAGCGGAGTGGACTGTCTGGGCGGGCACTCAGGCAGCAGGTTGTCGCCGGTCGGCGGGCGGAGGTGGTGTCCGCGCTGGTGGAGATCGGACGCGTGAGCGACCGGCAGAGGGCGCAGCTTGAGGCGCTGTCGCAGGAGGGACTTTGGGGCGTCTACCGGATCGCTCTGGAGCGACTGAAGCGGGGCGTAGACGGCAGCCTGGCCGTCTCAGGGGCGCTGTCCGCGACGGGCAAGCGCTCCCCAGCGGCGCGGCGCGGTCAGGCCCATGATGAGGTGCCGGGTGTGGATCGTCGGCACGGCAGGCGCTGAACCGAGCGTCCCCTGGGGGTGGATCTCGGTTAGCTTTCCGGCGTGCCGGATGATCCGTTGAGCCCACTGCCCCTCGCGATTCCCTTTGTCGAGGTCGACCGACTGCCGCCTGAAGGCCGTCGGGCGGCCATGATTGATCTCCGGGCGCCGGTGGAGTTCGCGGAGGACCACGCTCCGGGCGCCATCAACGTCCCGCTCTTCGAGGACGACACGCGAGCCTACGTGGGGCTCCTGTATCGCCAATTCGGGCCGGAGGCGGCCTTCCAGGAGGGCCGCGCCGCGGTGGTGGATGGGGTTGAGACGTTGGTGAACAACATCCTCGCCGCGATCGGGCGCCCGGCACCGGCTGAGGATCTGCGCGCCCGTGTGCTGGAGCTCACCAGCGAAGGAATGGCCCGCATGGAGGGCGCGCTGGAGCTGTGCCCTGCCCCCGAGCTCTCGGAAGACGCGGTCGTGTTCACCTGCGCGCGCGGCGGGCTCCGCTCTCGGAGCGTCGTCGCCCTCATGCGGTCGATTGGCCTCGATGCTGCGGTCGGCTTGGAGGGGGGCTACCGGGCGTACCGCCGCAGCGTCATGGAACGGTTGGGCGAGTGGCAGCCGCCGGGCCTCGTCGTCTCCTTGCGCGGCCTTACCGGTGTGGGCAAGACGCTCGTCCTGCGTGCGATCGAGGAGTTACGCCCCGGATGGACCCTCGACCTCGAGGGGATTGCTGGTCACCGGAGCTCGTTGTTGGGGATGGTGGGTCTCGCGCCGGTCTCACAGAAGGCCTTCGAGTCGGGACTCCTGCGACGGGTGGAGCGCGGCTTCCCGGCGGGGGTGATGGTCGTTGAGGGTGAGAGCCGCAAGGTCGGCGATGCCGTGATCCCGTCGACGCTCTGGTCCGCCATGGGATCGGCCACGAACATCGAAATCACTGCCCAGACCTCCCGGAGGGTGACGGTCCTTGCCGAGGACTACCTCGCGGAGCCGGCCGCCTTGCCGGTCCTCCGCCAGCAGCTCGAGACAGTCTCCAAGCGCATGCAGGGTGAACCGGACCTGCCCGGGATGTTGGATCGAAGGGAGATCGGTCCGCTCGTCGAGCTGCTGCTCGAGCGCTATTACGATCCGCTCTACCGCCGGAGTGAGTCCGGGAAGGTCTACGCGGCGAAGGTCGACGCAGAGAACGCTGAAGAGGCGGCCGCCGAGGTCGTTCGGTGGATCGAATCGGAGGCCCAGCGGCCTCGGGAATGAGGCTTTGCAAGGACTGAACCTGCGGGGTCAATGATCTGGAGCCTTGGGGCTGGCGGGAGCCGGCTGTGGCGTTTCTCCTCCTGCACCGTCACGCACCCCCACGCCGATGTACCCGCTCCTCCTCTCGCTCCTCGCCGCCGCTTCGGGCGCGCACGCCTCCGCTCTCGTTACCCCGGCGCCGATCACTGAGGGGCAGGACATCGCCGAGCTGATCGCAACGCTTGAGGGGGGCGACTCCACGGGGCGCCTTGCCGCTGCGCAGCGAGTCAGGGAGCTGGGCAAGCGCGGGGCCAAGGCCGTCCCCGCCCTGATTCGTTGCCTGTCTTCCGGCGATGGCTTGTTGGTGGACGCGAGCGTCGAGGCTCTGGTGGCGGTCGGCCCCAAGGCCCGAGCGACGCTCCTTGAGGTGCTCGAGAGTGGCAGCTTCGAGGGCGCCTCCGTGCCCCCCGGGCCCGTGGCTGGGGCGCTCCTCCAGCTCGGGAAGCGAGCGAGGCTCGCCGTCGAGGCCTACATCGAGGCGTCCGAGCCGGGACCAGCGCTGTTTCAGACGCTGGAGCAGCTCGGGGAGGCCGGCTTGCCCTTCCTCGTGGAGGCGGCGGCTGCGGGCTCCGCAACCGAGGCGCTGCGGTCGATCCGCCGCCTCGCCGCGCGGGAGGTGCGCACGGATGCGCCGCTCTCGAAGGCCCTCAAGCGGGTAGAAGATCAAGACCTCGCGGGCGCCGTCACGGTCTGCTGGCTCCAGGCGCCCCGGCGCGGTGACCTCGGGGACCTCGGGCGCTGGATCGTGAGCGACCGGCCCGCTCTTGCCGAGACGGGCCTCTGGGCGGCGGGGCTCATGGGCAGCGGCGCGGCCTCCCTCGCGGAGCCCGCCCTCTCACGGGCATCGAGCACCGCTCCGTCGATTCGCAGGGCAGGGCTCTGGGCGGTGGGGGCGATGATGAGCGCGGACCCGGGCTCGCCCGTGAGCGTCATCCCAGCGAGCTTCCCCGGCGCCAGCGCCGCGGCTCGCCAGCGTGCCGAGCAAGCGGAAGAGGCGGACGCCTTCTTCATCTGGCGCGAGGCAGGCAAGCCGCTCGGCTTCCGCGGGAGGGTCGGGGATCGGGCGCGCAAGCTCTGGGCGATCGCGCCGACCTGGACCAGCTCGGTCGAGCCGTTCCCAGCAGCGCCGGACCCGAACGCGGCGCCCGCGCCGGTCCGCGTCGCGGCGGCTCGCCTCGTCTCCTCGGCGTCCCAGTGGAGCGCAGACGCCACCACTGAGATCGACGCGGTACTCGCCTCGCGCATCCTCAGTCAGGCCGGTGTGACGTCCGAGGCGGCGGTGGCCCTCTGGGTCGGCTGGCTCGAGGGTGAGAGCCGCGAACTGCGCCGTGAGGCCCTGTTGGGCCTTCGCGCGGTGGGGCGAGGCGCGATCGCCCACGAGGCGCTGGTCATCAAGCAGCTCTCTGATCCGGTCACTCAGGTCGTGGCCGCGCAGGTCCTCTCGTCCATCGCGACGCCCACCGCCTGGTCCGCGACGGTGGAGGCGGTGGCCGCCATTGACGGCAAGCCGCCCTTCCCCATGCTCGCCGCCATCGGGCGATTTGATCTCGCAGCGCTCCGACCGGGGCTCCCGCGCTTCCGCGCGCTCTACCGCGAGGGGCACTACGTGATGGCCGCGCTCATGATCCGCTTCGGTGATGAGGTCGTGGAGGACTTCATGTTCGAGCTGGGCGCCGGTCTGGCGGACCGCCGCATGGTGGCCGCCGAGTCCCTCGGACATGTCGGGGCAGCGGCCCGCCCGGCCCTCGGGAAGCTCAAGGCGCTCAAGGAGCGCAGCCCCATTGCGCAGAAGCTGCTGGTGGACGCGATCAGCCGGATTGAGGCGGGCGGGTGAGCGCGGCGGCGACCTCCGAGAGGTCGTCGAAGTGCCGATCAACAGCCTTCGCGAAGGCTGGCTGCTCGGGCGCGCGGCTGCCGTGGCGGATCAGGCCGCTTCGGACTCCCGCGCGCCGCGCGCTCAGGCAGTCGTCGACGTCATCGCCGACAAAGAGGACCGGCGTGTGCCGGGGGACCTCGTGCTCGTGGGCGATGGTGGGGGCGAAGCGTTGCGTGAGGCCCCACCGCCGGATGATCTCGTGCACCGGCTCGTGAGACGGCTTGTTCTCGATCTCCCGCTGGAGATGCTCGGAGAAGTGGGCGCGCGCGATCTGGACGTGGAAGAGCTCCGCGCTGGGGGGGAAGCCGCTGCGCCTCAGGAGGGCGTCGAAGGCCACCAGTGCCTCCCCGCTGTTGCGGGTGCAGATCGCGGTCTTGAGCGACGCGCCTCGGGTCTGGATCGCCCGGGCAAGGGCGGAGAACCCGAGGCCCAACTCCATGCGCTCCAGGGCCAGGCGCTCTTCCTCCCAGACGTGGGCCTCCATCCGGGCTCGTTCTCCCTGATCGCGGGCATTTGCGGCGATCCAGGCCAGAATTGAGCCTGAGGTCGGCATGCCGATACGCGTACGGATCCCCTCGAACCGGATGGCTCCGGGTGCGGTGAGCGTCCCGTCGAGGTCGAAGATGGCTGCGGTCACATCCACGGTCATCGAAACCTCCGCCATGAAGAGGACTCGCAGGCAGCGATGAGGTCAGCGAGCGGGTACGCGGTCCCCCGCCAGACCACGGTGCGCCTGATGAGTGTCGTGAGCGTGGAGCGCCAAAGGGTGACGATGAAGAGGGCGAGCCCGATCGGAAAGAAGAGGCCCGTCGCGGCCGGGAGGCCAGAGCGAAGGGCCGACACCGAGGCCGCTCTGAGGTGGAGCAGGGCGGCGAGGGCGGCCAGCGCCCTGGCCGGGGGGTCCAGGGCAGGGATCCAGGGGAGGACGAAGGGCGCGATGAGCATGACCGCGATGAAGCCCGTCGCGCCGACGGCCGCGGTGAGCCGGTAGTCGACCCCTGCGAAGGCGTTCTTCACGAGGCCCCGCATCATCGAGCGGAGGGTCGGATACCACTCGAGGCTGATGAGGCTGCTGGCGTAGACGAACTCGGAGCGGCCGCCAGCGGCCTTCATCATCCTCCCCAGGCCCAGGTCATCGATCACGCATAGCCTGAGGGCCTCATGCCCGCCGGCCTCCATGTAGGCGCGGCGCCGGACGAGGTTGAAGGCGCCGATTCCAACTGCGGCGCGGCTCTTCGGGTCTGGCACCCGCCAGGGCTGCGTGAAGAGCCCGAAGAGCACCCCAAAGGCCGCGATCATGCCCCCCAGCGCGAACGAGCTCGTGCGGAGCGCCGGTCCGCCGGTCAGGTGGTCCAGCGCAGCCGCCTCGGCGTAGCGGACGGCCGCCTCCACAGCGCCCGCCTCGAAGACGACATCGGCATCGGTGAAGAGGATCCAGTCCACCTCGGCGGTCACCTCCGCGCCGCGGGTCAGCGCGTGGCTCTTGCCAAGCCAGCCGGCGGGGAGCTCGTCGACCCTCACGCACTGGAGCCTGCTGTATTCGGTCTGGAGTCGCGCCAGGATCTGGGGCGTCTCATCGGTGGACCGGTCGTCCACCACGACGACGTGCGTCGCCGGGCCAGCCTGGTCGAGCAGCGACCGCAGCGCGGGCTCGATGGTCTTGGCCTCGTCTCGTGCGGCAACGATCACAGCGACGGCGGGGCTGTCGAGCCTCCCCGCGTCGGGCTCGAGGTGCCTGACCCGTCGCATGCCGGGGGCCACCAACAGCGTTCCGACGAGCGCAACTAGGGCGAGGATAGCGGCGAAGAGTGTCATGTCTGAGGTTCCGCCCTCTCAAGGGAGGCGCCGGACGTCACCAGCGTGGCCCCGGTGCTAACCTCTTCGGCCCTCCAGCGCACCCAGTTCCTCCCCTGCCGTAGCGAATCCATGACTGTCTCGACTGACCACCCCACGGACGCCCCCCAGCCGAAGTTCCGCAAGGACTACTGCCCGCCGGACTTCCTGGTGGACTCCGTGGCCCTCGAATTCGACCTGGAGGAGGACGGGACGACCGTTCGCGCGCAGATCGAGATGGTGCGTGAAGGGGCGGCTGGCGCACCTCTGGTGCTGAAGGGAGAGGACCTCGAGACGCTCTCGGTCGCGATCAACGGAGAGGCTCGCTCGGCGGACGGGTACTCGGTCAGCGGCGACGAACTGACGATCCCTGACGTGCCGGATCGCTTCACGCTGGAGACGACCGTTCGGATCCACCCCGAGAAGAACACGAGCCTCATGGGGCTCTACAAGTCGAGCGGCAACTTCTGCACCCAGTGCGAGGCTGAGGGCTTCAGGCGAATCACCTGGTTCCTCGACCGCCCGGACGTGATGGCCACCTATCGGGTCACGCTGACCGCCGATCGCGCCAAGTACCCGGTGCTGCTCTCGAACGGGAACCGGATCTCCGAGGAGGACCTCGGCGGGGGTAAGTGCCGCGTCGTCTGGGAGGACCCGTTCAAGAAGCCGAGCTACCTCTTCGCGCTCGTCGCTGGTGACCTCCACTGTCACCGCGGCGACTTCAAGACGATGACCGGCCGGACCATCGAACTCGAGATCTACGTTGAGCACCTCGACGCAGACAAGTGCGAGCACGCGCTCGGTTCGCTTCAGCGCTCGATGCAGTGGGACGAGGAGCAGTTCGGTCTCGAGTACGACCTCGATCTGTACATGATCGTCGCCGTTAGCGACTTCAACATGGGCGCGATGGAGAACAA
>JAQWJQ010000289.1 GCA_029248265.1 Planctomycetota bacterium | reverse complement strand
GGGGAAGGGAGCCAGCTGCGCCGACGCGGACATCGGCCTCGTGAAGTTCTCTTGCTTCACCCCAGAGGGCGCGTTCGTCGTCGGTCACACCAGCCAAGGCGGCCCGTTGACCCTCTCCTCCAAGCAAGTCCCCCTGCCCTTCATGAAAGATGCCCTCGAGCACCTGAAGGCTGGCGCACGGGTCGTGATGAACGTCCCAGCGAAGATCGGCATCGGCCAGCGGAGCGGCAACCCCATCCTGAAGCCTGGCTCGGAGGAGATCTGGGTCCTCGACTGCGCCGAGACGTTCTCGTTCGCCAAGCCCGAATTTCAGGTACCGGACGAGTCTGAGCTCACGACCACGCCCTCCGGCCTCCAGTACAAGACCATCCGCGAGGGCACCGGGCGCTCGCCGAAGGTGAGCAACCGCGTCCTCGCGCACTACGCAGGGTGGCTCATGGACGGCAGCGGCTTCGACAACTCCTACGATCGAGGCAGCCCGAGCGAATTCCCCCTCGCCAACGTCATCCCTGGCTGGACCGAGGGCCTCCAACTCATGAAGGAGGGCGGCGCGACGCTGTTCGTGATCCCCTCCGAGCTCGGCTATGGCGCGAGGGGTATGGGAGGCGCGATCCCGCCCAACGCGAAGCTCGTCTTCTACGTCGAGCTGGTCACCGTCAAGTGACCGACTCTGCCGATCGCCAGGAGCGCCTCCAGCCGACGCGCTTTCCGATCGACGACAAGCGCGTCTACGACGCGTACATCGCCGGGCGGAAGAGCGCGGCGATCGCCGCCGCCGTCCGGGCGGGTCTCTTCGACCTGCTCGCCGGCGGGGCGCTCCCGTTCGACAGGCTCCAGTCAGAAATGGGCTGGAGCGAGCGTGGGACGCGCTCGATGCTCGACGCCCTGATGGCCATGGGCTTCGTGGAGGTCACCACCGACGGCTTCACCGCTTCGGCTGACGCAGCCGCCTACTTGACCCGCGCGTCCGCCGGCTCCCTTTGGGGTCTGGTGGACATGGAGGTGGACAGCTTCCTCTCCCCGGCCGCCCTGCTCGAGGCCCTCGCCGAGGACCGCGCCACGGTCTACGGCGGTGAGGATCCCTGGGAGGCCCACGCGGCCGACCCCGCGAAGGCCCGCGCCTTCACGGCCGCCATGCACAGCGTGAGCGAGCGGCCCGCCGCCGGCTTGGCTGAGCGCCTCGACCTGTCCACGGCCCGGCGCCTGCTCGACGTGGGAGGCGGGAGCGGAGCGCTGTCCATCTCCTTGGCGCTCGCGAACCCAGGCCTCGAGTGCGTGATCTGGGACATCCCCTCCGTCTGCCCCATCGCGGACGAATACGTGGCGTCCGCTGGCTGCGGAGACCAGGTCACGAGCCGCGCGGGCGACATGTTCGAGGAGGACTACCCGTCGGGCTTCGACACGGTGCTGCTCTCACAGATCCTGCATGACTGGAGCTTCGAGACCGGCGCCAAGCTGGTGACCAAGGCCTTCGAGGCGCTGCCTCCGGGGGGCCGCATTGTCATCCACGAGAAGCTCGTGGAGGATGACGACAGCGGCCCCCTCGCGAACCAACTCGTTCACCTCGACATGCTCGTCTGGACCGAGGGGCAGCAGTACCGAGTGAGCGAGCTGACCGACCTCCTGGAGCGGTGTGGCTTCTCCCACGTCAGGCGCGTCCGCACCGCGGGCTATTGGAGCGCTGTCGAGGGTTCCAAGCCCTGACCTCACCCGTCACGAGGTCCAGCGCGACCCCTTGACCCGGAACCGCAAGGGCAGCTCCGAGCTCTTCGTGATCCCCACCCGGGGGCCGACCTCGAGGTCACCGGGTCCCCACTCGGGCTCCCGGTCCAGCAGGCGAACGGGACCGGCGCCGAGCAACGACTGCCGGTCGTGCGCCCTCGTGATCCCCATGGCCTGGGTCAATCGCCCGGGGCCCCTCGCGAGGTCCCGCGTCGGCAGAGACGGGCCGCGCCGCCCCTGCATCTCGCTCAAGCCGCTGAGCGGCTCCAGCGCCCGCACCAACACGGCCTCACCGACGCCGCGGGCGCCCGTGACGACGTTGAAGCAGAGGTGCACGCCATAGATCAGGTACACGTACGCGCGACCAGCCTCGAGGAACATCGCGCCGTTGCGGGCGGTCTCCCCCCGCGCCGAGTGCGAGGCGTCGTCCCCTACCGGCAGGTACGCCTCCGTCTCGACAATCCTCCCCCTCGTGACCACGCCCCCCACCCTCGACTCCACGGTCGCGCCGATCAACCGCGGCGCTGCCACCTCAGCGCCAGCCTCGAGCAGGTCCACAGGGAAGGTCACCCGCGCTCCTTCTTGAAGATCATCAGGTGCTGGAACCCGCGCAGGAAGAAGTTGCCCTCCGCCGCCGCCCGGTGGAACGCCGGCTTCTCCAGCTTGCGGTTCCCACGCACGACCGAGATGTGGTCGATGGGCCTGAAGCGGCCGCAGAGGAGGCCGGAAAGTCGGGCTCCAATGGGGACGAAGCCCTTCTTCTTCTCGAAGGAGTCGCTCACATAGACCGCCAGGTATCGCCGATCGCGGAGCACTCGGTCCGCCTCTGCGAAGGCGCCCTCCATCGCCTCGAAGTACGCCTCATCGAAGGCGCTCAGCTTCCCGATGCAGTTCGGGTCATCCGAGTAGTCGAGGTGGGTCCCATAGGGCGGGTCCATGAAGACGAAGTCCGCCTTGCCGTCCTCCAAAGGGAGGGCCCGAGCGTCAGCCCGAAAGATGTCCTCTCGGACCGGCCGCAGGTCATAGCCGAGCGCCTTCCGCCCGAGGTCTCGCGCGACATCCAGCGTCGTCCCTCCGCCGCAGAAGGGGTCCACAACGAGGTCTCCCTCTCGCGTGTAACGCTCGAGCAGATTCCAGATCACCCAGGACGGCGTACGCCCCTCGTATCCGGGGACCCCCATCGGCCGATCGGAGTACTGCTGGCTGGGGTAGTACCACAGGGTCGTGGTCTGCTGGCGCAGGCTCGGTCGCTGGGGGCGACCGCCTCCGCTCGACCGCCGGTCACCCTCCGGACGCCCCGCTCCATCACCCGCGTGCTGGTCTGCGCCGAAGCCTCCCCCCTCGCCACCCGTCGAACCTCTTGACTGGCCCCGGGGGCCCCTTCCTCTCGCGCCGCGTCGTGCCATTAGGCTGGAGCCTAGTCGGGATCACGGGCGAGTGCACCGGCAGATCCCCGCCCGCGCCCCGCTCTTCATCCCCGCGGCAACAGGCCCGCGAGGTCCAGCACCGAGGGAACACAACGGTCCACGAGCCGCTCCGAGGGCTCCAAAGACACCTGCCCGGTGGCCCAGGCGGCAGAGACCTCACTCTGCCGTAGCAGCAGCTCCATCGAGGGCGCGAGCGTCCCCTCCCGCCTCATGGCCGCTGGCATCGCGAGGTCCAGCGAGGCCACGTCGCCGATGACCACGTCTGGCTGCTCACGGGCCAGGATGTCTCGATAGAAGGGACGGTCCAGGTGCACCCGGCGACCTGCAAACTCACCACGAGG
>JAQWJQ010000277.1 GCA_029248265.1 Planctomycetota bacterium | reverse complement strand
CCCTCATTGACCCCTAGCCAATCACACAAACCTCAACTTCATTTCCATTTAACGGCTGACACACTGGCGGGTTTATTCGATACTGTCTTAGACTGAGCACACACGCCACCCCCACCCAACACGGCTCTGGTCCCTGGCCGGAGAACAAATAATGGCACCTCGCACACCGAAAGAAGGGAAGACTCGTTACCGCAGAAGCGACGAGGAACTCATCGCCGACCTTCAGAAACGAATCGAAGATTTGAAGAAGAGAAAGGCCGCCAAGAAGGTGAAGGCGGACCCCGCGGCCAAGGAGATGACCGCGGCCTTCCGCGCCCTCACCAAGGCGGTTGAGAACTCGAAGAAGTCCGCTGACGCGGACCTGAAGCGTGCGTTGAGCGGCGCGCAACGCACGCTGGCCGAGTACTACGAATCCAAGGGGATCAACGTCCCGAAGGCGCGCAAACCGCGCGCGCGGCGCGCGAAGTGAACGGCAGCGGATTCGCATAGGAGCCCCTGGCGCCCCAACGACGGCGCCGGGGGCTCCTTGCCGTTGACCCGCCTGCTTGTCCACGACCCTGGTGCGCCTCGCGGTCTCTTCCGCGCCCACCAGGTCCGGCCGTCCAGAATCGAGACGTCCCCGGCGAAGACCCCAGGAGGCTTCGCCCCAACGCTCGCCCGGGTCGCGACACGGATGGCGGCGCCCTTTAGGATCCGGTCATGGGAGAAGGGGGATCCATCGAGCCGCGTGCAAAGCCCGTGATCAGCGCTGGCGGCGTTCTCTTCATCCGGCGGACCGGACTCGGCGCGCGCATCGCCGTGATCGAGTGCCGCGGCCTCGCGAGCCTGCCGAGGGCCGAGGCGGGCCCTGGGGAGAGCGCGGAGACCGCGGCCATGCGCGCTGCCGAGGCGTTCGTGGGCCATGGAGCTCGCCTTGTCCGAACCCTCGGCGAGACGCGAGAGCAGACAGATGAGGGGGAGGTCCTGACGTGGTTCTGGCTGGCCTCGCCCGCCCGCGGCCGCCAAGGGAGCGCCGCAGGCCAGGCCAACCCACCTGAGGGATACCGGCTCCACTGGGTGGAACTCGAAGAGGCCATCCTCACCCTTGAGTCGGAGGACGAGGCAGAGTTGCTGCGTCACCTGAACGGGAAGGAACTCCGAACCCGCGCTCCGCTCCTCCCGTCCGGCGCGCGCAGTGAGCTCGAGGTCGCCTTGAGCCTCGCGCGAGAACGCGCCCTCGCGTACCACGGCGCCTGGCGAGGGGCAGAGCAGGTGAGCCCCCTCGACGGAGAGCTCCACGCGGACGCAGGACCGCGAGACCTCGACGCCCTGCTCGAGATCGCCCAAGTCGAGGTCCAGAGGGCCGAGGAACGCCTCGCCCGAGGAGACATGAGGGGGGCGCGCCGCGCCCGGGCGCGGGCCGCACGCGCGGCCCTCTTCACCCTCGATGCCCCAGGGCGCCGCGTTGAATTCGCGCGACTCTGGAGAGCCCTTCCCGAACAGGACCGCGAACAACTCGGCCTCAGCCACCTCGCCCCGGGAGCACCTCCAGAGCTCGCGGACCTGCTGACGCTGCACGACGCCGCCGAGGCCCGCGCCGAGCAAGACGACAGCGACCGTGCGGTGGCCAGTGGGCTCCAGCGCCGCGCCTCGCTGCCGCTGCTCGCCTCGGCGGCCGCCATGGTCTGGATCGCCACCGCTGCCCCCCTCGCGGTGGAGAGCGGACTCGACGTCCCCGCCACCTTCGCCCTCCACTCCAGCGCACTCGGCGCTCTGGGTGGTTGGACCGCCGGCTCCATCCGCCGGGTTCAGGGCGGTGCCGCGCCCCCCATCGCCCCCTTCGAGGCCGCCCTCGGCGCCGCGGCTGGCCTCGCTGCCGGCGCCGCGCTGTCCGCTGGGTTCACCACAGCACTCGCGGGCGGGCATCTCGCCTTCATGGCCGCAGCCGTCTACGCCGCGGGCTGGGCCGGAGCCCGCTCCCTCGCGCGCTCCATCGCGCCCTCGAGTTGAGTCAGGCGCCGCCTCTGGACACCGGGTCCGGCAGGAGACCTCCGTCCCTGCCGAGCAGCTGCACGGCCCGGTCCACCTCAACCCCGAGCTCTCCTGGCTGGCCATCCAGCGGTCGCAGGAAGAGCGCTGCGGCGAGCTATGCCTGCTCGGAGCCGGTGGCGTCCTGAACGCGACTCAACACCGCCAGCACGGCCTCCGCGCTGGCATGAGCCGGCTCGGCCACAGCGAGCCCTTACTCCACGCCTGCGCGCGCCGCGGCTTCAAGCTCATCCGCGCTGCCGAAGCCGGAATTGGGGAAGTTGGCCTGCGCGAAGTCCACCAGTCGCCGGCCGCGGGCGTCGTCACCCTCCCCATAAGCGCTGGCCGCTGCCCGGATGAGGGCGTCGAAGACAGACCCGCGGAGGACCGAGGAGCGCGCGTACAAACGGAAGATCCGCTCCGCCTCCGGCTCGTTGTCAGCCTCGAGCGCTGCGACCACACCCCGCGTCGCGTCGAGCGGGTCGCTGAACGTCTCCACCGTGGTCGCCGTTGATGAACACCCTCCGAACAAGAGGAGCGAGGCCAGGCACAGGGCCGCTTGGAGAGAGGTTTGCATGGGCGTGAGTTTGCGGCAGGGCGCGGCCGACCGTCATGGGTTCTCTGGAATCCTGGTCCACCCGGACAATGCGGCGCGACGTCACGCACGAGACGAGGGGGCGGCCGCACGCCGCTGGATCAGGAGCACGCCCTGATCAGCGAGGGGCCCGGGGCTCCAGCTCCCTCCCGGCTCCATCTCGGCTCCCTCGACCCAAGCGACGGGTCAAGCCCAGGCCCAGAAGGAACATGAACACGGCCAGCCCCGCCTCCCAGAGCCCAGGCTGAAAGGACTCGAGTCGCAGCCCCGCCCGCTTGAGTTCGCCCTTGGAGCTGCCCGCCCATTGAGCAGCGAACTCCCCGAGCGTCTCAGCATCAAGGCCCTTCACACCCGCGGCCACTTGCGCCGCAGACTCCCCCTCGACCACCACCGAGACGATGGCCTTGCGCGTCTCACGATTCGCGACCTCGGGGTGGACGGGGCGCTGGAAGGGAAAGAGCCCCAGCACCGAGCCGAGCAAGAGCCCGAGGAGCACGCCGTGGGAGGGGGAAGCAAAGCGCTGGAGCAGCGCCTTGAGCAGGTTGGAGAGGAGCGCGATCCCGAGCACCGCCCCCACGACGACTGGGACGATAATCGACAGCGACTCGGCCGGACTCTCCTGCAGCCGGCTGACCGAGAGCGCCCCGATCACCGTGTCGTACATGCCGAGCACCAGCAACACATAGGAGCCGCTGATCCCGGGGAGGATCATGCTGCTCGCTCCGGCGGCGCCGACGAGCAGGAGGACGGGGACCGTGGCCTGCAGCGGCGCGCTCCCACCCACCGAGGCAAATGCCGCCATGGCCGCCACTCCCACCATCACGGCGACGCAGGTGCCGGCCCGGAACGGGCGGCACTCACGCCATAGCTCAGGGGCCCCACCCAACGTCATCCCGATGAAGAGCGCGTACATGACCGGCCGGTACTCGGCCACCAGCAGCACGGCGACACCCGAGAAGATCAAGACCGCGGCGGCAAGCCCGATCGCCATCACCGCCAGGAACTGGAGCGATGAGCGCCGGAACTTGAGCCGGGAGACATCCGCCACCGAGGCAATGAACTGCTCGTAAAGACCGATGGCGAGGATCATGGTCCCACCGCTGATCCCGGGGACGAGATTGGCGAGTCCCATAAGGATGCCGCCCTGCAGGGCGCGGCCGTTGGGCACAGGGGGTTGCTGGTCGTCCATGATCGTCGTCAACGCGCTTCGCTGGATGTGTCCGGTCGGCACTCCAGAGGGCCTGGAGAGTCATTCCGCGGGGCACCACGTCGATCGCCGTCTCGTAAGGAGACACGGGCCCGACACGTGCCAAGGCACCTTCCGCTTCCTCGGGCGCAGGAGCCAGCGATCACCTGAGAAATCGATCGTGAGACCGACTCGACACATGGCCCTGAGCCGCGCACGATTGAGGCAGCTTTCTTTTCCGCGCTCTGCTGGGCGCTCACTATCCTTGCTGCCCCAAACGGTCCTCTCGAGGCTGCCTCCGCGGAGCCTCGAAAGATCACGCGGCCGTTTGTCACCTGACACCGTGGCCGCTTGGCCCACTCGCTCCCCACTGAATCGCGCTTCACCGCACGTCTCGGACCCCCCCATGAATCTCTCCAAGAACACTCTCAACGTTGTCGGCACTGTCGCCCTCGCGAGCTTCGCGCAGTCCCAGGTCATGACCGAGGTCCGCATCTCCACCGGCGGGGTCGATCAGGAGTACGTCGAGATCCAAGGCCTGCCCGGCCAGTCCACCGACGGACTCATGGTCCTCGTTGTCGAGGGTGACCCCGCGGGTGCCACCGGCGGCGTCGGCACGCTGGACTTCGCCTACGACCTTGCGGGCGACGTCTTCACGAACGAGTTCTACGTCCTCGGCAGCTCGGAGGCCGCGACGGCCTTCCCCGGCCAGATCGACAACGCCTCCTACGGCGACAACATGTTCGAGAACAGCAGCGCGACGATCTACCTCGTCAACGTTGCGGACCCGATCAAGCGCCAGGACATCATCCAGACCTGGGCCGGCACGGACATTTCCGACCCCGTCGGCTCGACGACCACCCGCATCGCCACGGACATGGACGTCGTGCTGCTCGACGCGGTGGCCTTCTGGGACGGTGACGCCGGCGACGTCTTCTACGACGGCGCTCCCGAGTTCGGCCCGGACGGTAACTTCCTCCCCTCCGGCATCATCCGTGACGGCGGCTGCCCGGGCCAGTGGTGCACCGACGTGTTCGTCAACTTCTCGACGAACGGCACCCCGAACCCGCCGTACGCCGACCCGACGCCCAACGCCACCAACCCGATGACCAGCTGCACCACGACCGCCTCGGCGGGCTCATGCGGCAACAGCGGTAGCGTCGGCAGCCCGTACTGCATGACCAACAGCAACAGCACGGGCGCCTCCGGCGCGCTGGGCGCGAGCGGCAGCCCCCTCGTCTCGGACAACGACCTGACCCTCGAGGCCTCGAGCCTGCCGAACAACTCCTTCGGCTTCTTCCTCGCGAGCCTCGACAGCGGCTTCGTCGCCAACCCCGGCGGCAGCACGGGTAACCTTTGCCTCGGCGGGTCGATCGGCCGCTACGTTGGCCCCGGTCAGATCAAGAACGCTGGCACCACCGGCACCTTCTCGCTCGCCCTGGACCTCACGCAGGTCCCCCAGCCCACCGGGCTGGTGTCCATCGCTGGCGGCGAGACCTGGCGCTTCCAGGCCTGGCACCGGGACGCGATCGGTGGGACCACCACCTCGAACTTCACCAACGGGCTTGAGATCGACTTCCTTTGATCCGATAGGAAAAGGTGCCTCTTCCCGACTCATGTCGGGGTCTTGAGGCAGGAACGGGGCCGTCTTCCAACGGGGGGGCGGCCTCGCTGCGTTATTGTTCACAGACGCCACCCGCCCGGCGGCCCACCTCGCATGCGCTCCATCCAATTGAAAACCACCCCCTTCGCGTTCCTCGCCCTCGCCTCGATCGGTGCGGCCCAGGGACCGCCGCCCGGATACTACTCGTCGGTCGATACGACTTCCGCGGCCACGCTCAGGAGCTCCATCCACGCGGTCATTGACGACCACACGCGCTTCTCCTACACCAGCGGCTCGACCGACACCTGGGACATCCTTGGGCTCGCCCAGCGCGACCCCTCGAACTCCTCTCGGATCCTCGACGTCTACCGCAACCGGAGCTTCGTCCGCCAGTCGGGTGGGAACTCCTTCTACAACCGCGAGCACACCTGGCCGTCGTCGTACGGGTTCCCGAGCAACGTGTCGAGCAACATGCCCTTCACGGACTGCCACATGCTCTTCCTCTGTGACAGCGGGTACAACTCGAGTCGAAGCAACAAGCCCTTCGGCAATTGCACTGCCGGTTGCGGCGAGCTCACCACCGACGCCAACAACGGCGTCGGCGGCGGCTCCGGGGTCTTCCCTGGACAGTCCAACTGGACCTCCGGCTCCTTCACCAACGGGACGTTTCAGGCCAACGGGTTCCGCAAGGGCGATGTGGCGCGAGCGCTCCTGTACGCGGACGTCCGATACGAGGGCGGGAACCACGGCGTCACGGGGGTCTCCGAGCCGGACCTCATCCTGACGGACAACACCGGCCAGATCGCGGCCTCCAACACCGGCCAGAACGAGTCGGTCGCCTACATGGGGCGCCTCGCGGTCCTGCTCGACTGGCACTTCGCGGATCCCGTGGACGCCTTCGAGCGAACCCGCAACGACGTCGTCGCCTCCTATCAAGGCAACCGCAACCCGTTCGTGGACCACCCGGAATGGGTGGACTGCCTCTTCCTCGCGCTCTGTGAGCCTGGAGCCTCCTACTGCTCGCCCGCGGCGGCCAACTCCACCGGGCAGCGGGGCACCCTCGAGGGGCGCGGCAGCGCCGTCATCGCCGATGACGACTTCCGCCTGCTGGCGAACCAGCTGCCGACGCAGTCCGCTGGCTTCTTCCTCTGCAGCCAGACTCAGGGCTTCATCACCAACCCCGGCGGCAGCGCGGGCAACCTCTGCCTCGCGGGCAACATCGGTCGCGTCGTCGGAGGCCAGATCCTCAACTCCAGCTTCTTCGGGAGCTTCGCCGTCGCCGTGGACTTCACCTCGCTCCCCCAACCCACCGGCTCGGTGAGCGCGGTCGCCGGCGAGACGTGGAACTTCCAGGCCTGGTACCGCGACGCGGTGGGCGGGCAGGTGACGAGCAACTTCACCGACGCCTGGTCCGTGACCTGGCAGTGATCCCTCCCCGGGCCTGACGCGCCGCATGAGGGGAAGGGCGGCCCCGCGCGCCGGGCTGAAGGGTCCCCCGCGGGCGCCCCGGCCCTCCCCCGCGGGCCAGAGGCGTGGCCTCACTCCCCGCGGTCCGTCCGCAGGGCCTCCTCCCCGCGGCCAGGCGTCGCCGCCGCCGGGGATCTCCCCGGCGCCCCCCGGTTTCCCGGCGTGGGCGCGAGCAACGCTGAGCCCCGACCCGTAGCCTCACGGGCATGGGTCGACTCTTCCTCTTCGACGGCACCGCCGTCGCCTATCGGTCGCACTTCGCGATGATGCGCTCGGGCCTCTCGGCGCCCGACGGGCGCCCCACCGGAGCGACGTACGGCTTCACCATGGCCCTGCGCCGGATCCTCCGCGAGGAGGCCCCCGACCTGGTGGCCGTGGCCCTGGACGCCAAGGGGCCAACGTTCCGCCACGAGCGCTACGCCGAGTACAAGGCGACGCGCGAGCGCGCGCCGGAGGAGATGATCGAGCAGCTGGAGGACATCCGCCGGATCATCGCGGCCCACGGCGTGCAGCTCTTCGAGATCCCCGGCTACGAGGCCGATGACGTCATCGGCACCCTGGCCACGCGCGCCCGCGAGGCCGGGCATGAGGTCCGGATCGTCACGGGCGACAAGGACCTCATGCAGCTCGTGGACCCCGGCCTCCAGCTGCACAACATCTTCAAGCCCGGCGTCGACCTGATCATCGAGGGCCTCGAGGAGGTCGAGGCCAAGTTCGGGACCACCCCTGATCACGTCATCGACGTCCTCGCGATCATGGGCGACGCCTCGGACAACGTCCCTGGCGTGAAGGGAATCGGCGAGAAGGGTGCCAAGAAGCTCATCGCCGAGTTTGGCTCGGTCGCGGGCATCCTCGAGCGCATCGAGGAAGTGAAGGGGAAGACTCGAGAGAAGCTCGAGAATGACCGCGAGAACCTCCTCCTGTCCTTGGAGCTCGTGACCATCGACACGGCCGTGCCCCTCGAGCAGGGCCTGGAGTCGATCACCCCCGCGACCCCCGACGTCACGGCCCTGCGGAGCATCTTCCAGGACCTCGACTTCCGAAGCCTCGCCGAGGAGATGAGCACCGACGTCGAGGTGGACGGGGCCGGCGACCGCGAGGACGTCCTCATCCGGACGGAAGCGGAGCTCGACCAGATGATCGCCGAGCTCACGGAGACGGGCACCTTCGCGTGGGACACGGAGACCACCGGCTTGGCGGCGCTCCAGGTGGACCTCGTCGGCATGTCCTTCTGCTGCGAGGCAGGGCGCGCCTTCTACGTGCCCTTCAACCTCGACCCGCCGGTCCTGGCGGGCGGCCCCTCGGCGCTCCTCGATCGGCTCCGGCCCCTGATGACGGACCCCGAGCTGTTCCGGATCGCCCAGAACGAAAAGTACGACGCCCTCGTCATGGGCGCCCAGGGCGTGGACGTCCCGCCCCCCGCCTTCGACACCATGGTGGCGAGCTTCACGATCCACGGGTCCAGCCGCCGCCACAACCTCGACCACCTCGCCCTGGTCGAGCTCGGACTGACGAAGATCCCGACCTCCCACCTGATCGGCACCGGGAAGAAGCAGATCACCATGGCCGAGGTGCCCGTCGATGTCGTGGGCGAGTACGCCTGCGAGGACGCCGAGGTGACCTACCGCCTCTTCGAGCGCCTGTCCGTCGACCTCAAGGAGACCGACAACGAGCCCCTCTTCCACGACCTCGAGATGCCGCTGGTCCGGGTGCTGACGCAGATGGAGCGCAGGGGGATCCGGCTCAACGTGCCGGCGATCCAGGAGCTCGGCAAGGAGCTCGAGCGCGACATCGACGCCGCCGAACAGGACGTCCGGCGGCTGGCCGGTGAGCCGGGCCTGAAGGTCAACAGCCCCAAGGCTCTGGGGACGATTCTCTTCGAGAAGCTCCGGATCCAGGAGGAGGCTGGCGTCAAGCGCGTCAAGAAGACCAAGACGGGATACGCCACGGACCAGGCCACCCTCAACGAGAACTATGCAGACGTCGAGATCGTGCGGCGCCTCCTGGAATATCGCGAGGTCGCCAAGCTCAAGAGCACCTACGTGGACGCCTTGCCCAACTTCGTCAACCCAAAGACGGGGCGGATCCACTGCTCGTTCAGCCAGGCTGTCGCGGCCACGGGCCGCCTCGCCTCCAGTGACCCGAACCTCCAGAACATCCCTGTACGAACCGAGCGCGGCAGGCGGCTCCGCTCCGCGTTCGTCCCCCGCGAGCCCGACGAGCACGGGAAGTGGGTGCTCCTCGCGGCGGACTACAGCCAGGTCGAGCTGCGCGTCCTCGCCCACCTCTGCGGGGACGAGAAGCTCGCGCAGGCGTTCCGCGAGGGCAAGGACATCCACGCCTCCACGGCGTCGGTGATCTTCGACGTCTTCCCGGAGATGGTGGACCGGACGATGCGCAGCCAGGCCAAGGCCATCAACTTCGGGCTGCTATACGGGATGGGGCCACAGCGCCTGTCCCGTGAGACGGGCCTCTCCGTCCCGGAGGCCAAGGCGTTCATTGAGCGCTACTTCGCGGCCTTCCCGAGCGTTCGTGGCTGGATCGACGGGGTCCTCGCCGGCGCCCGGGAGCAGGGCTACGTGGAGACCTTGATGGGTCGCCGACGCCAGATGCCGGACATCAACTCCTCGAACCAGCGGGCGCGGGTGGCCTCTGAGAACGCCGCGGTGAACACGCCCGTCCAGGGGTCCGCCGCTGACATCATCAAGAGCGCCATGATCAAGCTGGATCAGCGCCTCGAGGAGTCCGACCTCGCCGCGCAGCTTCTTCTCCAGGTCCATGACGAGCTCGTCCTGGAGGTCCCGGAGCAGGAATTGGAGGCCACCATCGCCATGGTGAAGGACGCCATGGAGAACGCCGTGGACCTCGATGTCCCCCTCGTGGTGGACTTCGGCTGGGGCGCGGACTGGCTCGAGGCGCACTGAGACGGGGGCCGCCGCCCAGGCGGCGGCCGGCGCCGGCGCCACAGCGCTCAAGGGATCCGGGGTTCGGTCCGATACCCCTTACGGCGACGCCCCCCTCATGGAGCCCACCGATGAAGTCCGCACCGAAACAAGACCCGCAGACCATGACCCTGTCCGAGGCGAACTTCGCCATGGACTCCACCCCCGACCGGTGCGTGCTCCTCGACGGAGCCGGCTGCATCCTCCGCGCGAACGAGGCGTGGACGCGCAGCTCCCGCCAGACCGATGTGGTGCCCCTTGAGAACGCCCGCAGGGGCGCAGACTACGTGGCCGCCATGGGCCGGGCCGCGCTCAACGGCAACCGCGAGGCCGGCGCCATGCACGCGCAGATCCGCCGCATCCAGGCGGGCGGCTCCGCGCGCGCACGGCTCGAGTTTGATCGGCCGCTCCGCACGGGAGGCGTGGTCCGCACCGTCACCACCATCGAACAGATCATGGACGGCGAGCAGCGCCTTGTCCTGGTGGCCTTCACCACCGAGGTCTCGAGCGGGACCGTCCGCCCCACCGTCATCCCCGAGGCCGCCTTCAGCGTCCCGGTCGGCACCCATCTGGAGCGACTCGAGGAGGCCCTCGAGCACTGCACAGCCCACGCGGCGGTGCTGGATCGTGACGGCAAGATCGTTGCAGTGAACGCCGCCTGGCGCCGGTTCACCATGGAGGCGGGCGGCGACCCCGCCCGCACCGGCGTCGGCGTCGACTACCTCGCGGTCTGCGCGGCCGCAGCGCAGAGCGGCGACGGCCGGGCCAACCGCTTCCTCCGCGAGCTGCAGGCCGTCCTCCGCGGCGAGCGCCACACCTTCACCGCGGACGCCCGCGTCGGCCTCGGGGGAGAGGCCCGCCCGTTCCGCGGCCGAGCCACCGCCCTCAACCTCAAGGACGGACCCTACGTCCTCGTGACCCACACGGACCTGGACGCGGCCCGAGTCCCCCTGAGGGTGGCCACGCGCTCGGCAGCCTGACCGGAGCCTCCGGCGCGGTCTCCCATGGAGGCGGGGCGCCCGAGGCGCCTCCTCCTTCGGCTCCAGGAGCCGCAGCTCCGGAGCCCTACCCGCCGAGCCCAGCCTCGCTCCTCCAGGCCTACCCGCCGCCGCGCCTCATGGCCCCTGAAGGGCAGACTAGTCCTCGAGGGGCAGGGGGCCGTCCTCCTCGCCCCCACGGTCGAGGGACCCGCTCCCAGGTCCCGCGGGCTCCTCGCCGGACGTCCCCATGTCGGCCCCCACGTCGGCCCCGTCTCGCCCGCGCGGAACGGCCTTGTCGAGGATCGCCGCCGGGACCACGACGCCGCGACCGAACTTACGCCGGAGCTTGTCGAGGCTCGGCGTCACCTTCGCGAGCTTCTCCGCCGAGGCCATGTAGTCCTGCCGAGACGAGGGCTCGGCCATCGCCCCGTTGAACAGGGTCTCCTGAACCGGCTGGCGCACGTCTTCCAGCCGGCTGATCTGCACCCCCAAGAGGCGGAGCGGCCGATGGTCGATGCGCTCGAGGAGCTCCCGCGCCACGGAGTAGATGCGGGGCCCGAGGTTCGTCGCGTGGGGCAACGTCTTCGTACGGGTGATCGTCTTGAAGTCGCTGAAGCGCGCCTTGAGCGTGACGGTCTTGCCGCGGAGCCCCTTGTCCCTCAGATAGAAGGCCACCTCCTCGGAGAACGTCATCAGCAATGCGCGGAGCTCCTCACGGTCGGAGATGTCCTCCGCGAAGGTGCGCTCCATGCCGTGGGACTTCTCCTCCCGCCGGGGGGTCACGCGCCGGGGGTCGATACCGTGTGCCAGATCATGAATCCAGATCGCCGAGGCGCCGAACTGTCGCGCCACGACCTTGCGCGGGCGGCTCGCGAGGTCGCCGATCGTCCGCACCCCCAGCCCCTGTAGGCGCTTCGCGGAGCGCGGCCCGACCCCGAAGATCTTTGACACGGGGAGAGGGTCAAGGACGGCACGCTCTTCCCCATGCCGGATCACTCGGAACCCGTCGGGCTTGTCGAGGTCAGACGCGAGCTTCGCGAGGAATTTGGTGGGCGCCACCCCCACCGAAGCCACGAGGTTGGTCTCCCGGAGGATGTCGTCCTTGATGCGGCGCCCGATTGCCTCCGCGTCTCCGAAGAGCCGCTCGGATCCGCTGACGTCGAGGAAGGCCTCGTCCAGGGAGAGCGGCTCCACGGTCGGCGTGTAGCGACGGAAGATCGCCATGATCTGACGGCTCACGGAGGTGTACTTGTCGAAGTCCGGCGGGAGCAGCACCAGATCAGGGCACATGCGCCTTGCGACCGCTGTCGCCAGGGCCGAGTGGACTCCGAAGCGGCGCGCCTCATAGCTCGCGGCAGCGATGACCCCCCGGCTCGCCGCCGGCCCCCCGACGCAAACTGGGAGCCCCTCAAGCGAGGGGTTATCACGAATCTCCACGGACGCATAAAAGGCGTCCATGTCCACGTGGAGAATGGTCAGCGGGGGTGAAGGAGGCATGAAAGAGGGGCCCCCACGTCGGGACGGCGACCTCCACTCCAGTGTCAACGCAGGGCTCTCCGGCCGCAACTGGTCGCGGCCGAAGGCTCGAATCGGTAGGGTCTCCGCCCCGATGAGGTTCGAGAATGTCCATATCGAGGCTTTAGGCCTCGCCCTCCCCCAGCAGGTCGTCACCTCGACGGACCTCGAGGGGCGGCTTGGGCCGCTCTACAAGCGCCTCGGGGTCTCCGTCGGACGGCTCGAACTCATGAGCGGGATCAAGGAGCGCCGGTTCTGGAAACCCGGGACCCGGCCGAGCGACGCGGCCGCGCGCGCGGGCAAGGACGCCATCGAGCGCTCGGGGATCGACCCCGCCCGGATCGGCTGCCTGATTCACTCGTCGGTCTGCCGCGACTTCATGGAGCCCGCGACGGCGTCGGTCGTGCACGCCCGGCTCGGCCTCTCCCCCGAGTGCGAGGCCTTCGATCTCTCGAACGCCTGCCTGGGGTTCGCCAACGCGATGGCCCTCATGGCCAGCCGGATCGAGCGAGGAGAGCTCGACGCCGCGCTCGTGGTGAGCGGCGAGGACGGCGGGCCGCTCGTTGAGGAGACCATCGCCGCGCTGCTGCGTGACGGCGTCAACCGCCTGGACTTGAAGCGTGCGTACGCCTCGCTGACGATTGGCTCCGGAGCCGCCGCGATGCTGCTCACCAACTCGAAGATCTCGCGCTCCACGCACCGACTCCTCGGCGGGGTCTCGCGCGCCGCGACAGAGCACCACGAGCTCTGCAGCGGAGACCGCGCCCACGGCTCCAGCGGGCCCCTCATGGACACCGACTCCGAGGCCCTTCTGCACGCTGGCAACGCTCTCGCCGCGAGGACCTGGCCGACCTTCCTGGAGGAGCTGGGCTGGACGGCCGGAGACGTGAACCGCATCGTGACCCACCAGGTCGGCGTTCAGCACAAGCGCACCCTGTTCGAGATCCTGGACCTCGACCACGCCCGCGACTACACCACGGTGGAGACCCTCGGCAACGTGGGCTCCGTGTCCCTGCCGGCCACGCTGGCGCTCGCCGCCCGCGACGAGTTCATCCAAACCGGTCACCACGTCGCCATGCAAGGCATTGGCAGCGGACTCCATTGCCTGATGCTCGGCCTGGAGTGGTGACCTCCCAGAAGGCCGCCGCCTCCATGTCCCACGACTCCCTCCTCGACTGCGTTGTCCTCGAGCCTGGCCGTCCCGCCGATGCCTCGGTCATCTGGCTCCACGGACTCGGCGCCAGCGGGCACGACTTCCCTCCGATCGTCTCCGAGCTGGGGCTCCCGGAGGACCACGGGGTCCGATTCCTCTTCCCCCACGCTCCGTCGATTCCGGTCACGGTCAACGGCGGGATGGTCATGCCCGCCTGGTATGACATCCTCGGGATGGACTTCGAGCGGCGCGTGGATGAGGCCGGTGTCCGGAGCTCTGCTGCCCATGCTCGAGCCCTCATCGAGCGGGAAAAGGCCGCCGGCATCCCGGCGAACCGAATCGTCCTCGCCGGGTTCAGCCAAGGCGGCGCGATCGCCCTCCACGAGGGCCTACGGCATCCCGAGACGCTCGCGGGCGTCCTGGCCCTGTCCACTTACCTCGCCTGCGACGGCAACCTCGACGAGGAACGCGCCGCCGTGAACCAGGAGACCTCGATCCTCCAGTGCCACGGCACCCAGGACCCCATGGTCACCCCCCCCATGGGCGAGGCAGCCAGGGATCGGTTGCTGGGGCTCGGGTACCCGTTGGAATGGCGCACCTATCCCATGGCCCACCAGGTCTGCTCCGATGAGATCTCGGACATCGCCACCTGGTTGCGACGCGTCTTGGCCGTCTGAGCGGGGGGCGCCTCGCCCCTGGGCCCGCGCGCTGAGCGCGCGCGGCGACGGCTGATGGTCTCATTTTCGACGATTGGAGCAACGACTCCGGGCTCGGACAGGTACAACTCCCGCCGCGGCCTTCAGGAAAATCTGAAATGAGTCGCGCGACTGATCCCAGCCCACCATGGACTCCCACGCCCACCGCCCCACAACACCTCCCGCGGCTCCCCTGGCCGCAGTGGCGGGCGAGGCCCCTGAAGCCACCGAGCCCCGGCTCCTGGCCGAATCCAACTTCGCAGGCCTTGAGCCGGAGCTCCTCGCCGAGCTTGGCACCTTCGAGGCCTTCTTCAAGACCTTCGGATTCAAGCGAATCCACGGGCGCGTATGGGGCCTCCTGGTCCTGGCTGGATCACCCCTCTCCGCGAAGGAGGTGGTCCATGAACTCTCGATCAGCCAGGGCGCGGCCAGCACCACCATCAACGAGCTCGTCGAGTGGGGAGCGGTGTCTTCGACCTTTGACACGTCGAGGCGCTGCAATGTGCACGAGGCCGTCGGGAACACCCTCTCGATCGTCGCCACGGTGCTCCGGCGCCGCGAGCAGGTCGCCTTCGAGCACTTCAAGGTGGGCGCCACCCGCATGCTCGAGATCATCCGCGAGCGGAACGGCGCCAAGGACCCGCGGGTCCTCACCCTCCGCTCGATCATCGCCACCTGCGACCTCGCAGACGCGGTGATGCAAATCGTGTTCTCAAGCGTCTCCAGCGCGCTTGGTGACCCCCAGAGCCTCCTGTCCAAAGCCATCGGCACCGCCTTCAAGGTCGGGGTCGGTGTTCCCGCGCGTTTCCTTCAGGCCGGCGCGGCGGCCACCCCATCAGACGAAGACCCGCCCGAAGTAGAGGAGGCGAAGCGTGCCTGACCATTCCAGCAAGCCGCGCATCGTGATCACCGGAGTCGGTCTCACGAGCCCGAACGGCAACGATCTCGAGACGTACCGAAAGAACCTCCTCGCCGGAGTCTCCGGAGTCTCTCCCTACGAGATTCGCTACTTCGGCGAGACCGTCGCCGGCCAGTGCGACTTCGACAACAAGCGCCACCAGAGCCGCAAGACCCTCCGCCGAGGGACGCGTGCGGGTTCGGTCGCGATCTACTGCGCCAACGAGGCGGTGCAGAGCGCCGGAATCGACCTCGACGCCGTCGGCCGGCACAACGTGGGGGTCTACGTCGGCACCACCGAGCACGGAAACGTCGAGACCGAGCAGCAGATCTACGAGATCAGCAAGTACGACTACGACACCTCCTATTGGTCGCACCACCACAACCCCCGGACGGTCGCCAACAACCCCGCGGGCGAGGTGACCCTGAACATGGGGATCACCGGCCCCCACTACGCCATCGGCGGAGCCTGCGCCGGAGGTAACCTCGGCATCATCCAGGGCGCCCAGATGCTGCAGCTGGGAGAGGTCGACGTGGCCCTCGCCGGCGGAGTGTCCGAGAGCATCCACACCTTCGGCATCTTCGCGAGCTTCAAGGCCGAGGGCGCCCTCGGCAGCAACGCGGACCCGTCCAAGGTCAGCCGCCCCTTCGACCGCGACCGCAACGGCATCGTGGTCAGCGAAGGGGGCTGTCTCTACGTGCTCGAGCGGTACGACGACGCGGTGAAGCGTGGAGCCAACATCATCTGTGAGCTCGCAGGCTGGCACGTCAACTCGGACGCAGCCGACTTCGTGCTGCCCCTGCCGGAGCGGCAGAACCAGTGCATGCGCGGCGCTCTCGACCGCGCCGGCATGGCCCCCGACGACATCCACCTCGTCAGCACGCACGCGACCTCGACGCCCATGGGCGACATCCAGGAGACCGGCGCGGTGCGGGAAGTCTTTGGCGACTCTGCCTCGACCAACATCAACAACACCAAGAGTTACATCGGTCACACGATGGGCGCCGCGGGCTCCCTCGAGCTGGCTGGCAACTTGCCCTCCCTCGTGGACGGCGTGGTGCACCCCACGATCAACGTCGACAACCTTGACCCCGAGTGCGAGGTCCGCGGCCTCGTCATCAATGAGCCGCGCCAGACCGGCGGCGTCGAGACCATTCTCAATCTCAGCTTCGGGATGTTGGGCATCAACAGTGCCCTCGTCGTGAAGCGGCCCGAATCCACCTGATCTCAACACCCCCTTCCCCCTCTATTCCAATGACACCGGACGAAGTCAAAGAAGCCGTCAAGGACATCATCGCCACCATCGCCCCCGACGAGGACATCGACGGGCTCAACGACACGGACCTGCTCCGTGACCAGATCGAGCTCGACTCCATGGACTTCCTCGACATCGTGATGGAGCTGCGCAAGCGCTACGGCGTCCAGGTTCCCGAGGACGACTACAAGGAGCTCGGCAGCCTCGAGTCCTGCGCGAAGTACCTCCACCCCCACATGGCCGACCTGGAGCTCAAGCTCCAGAACGCCTGATCCGAGGCCCATCCGCACCATTCCCGTGACCGAGAAGTACGACACCATCGTCATCGGCGCGGGGATGAGCGGCCTCGCGGCCGGTATCCGCCTGGCGCAATTCGACCAGCGGGTCATCGTCCTGGACCGCCACTACCTCTGGGGCGGTCTCAACTCCTTCTACAAGCAGAAGGGCCGGCGCTTCGATGTCGGGCTGCACGCCCTGACCAACTTCGTGCCCAAGGGCACGAAGGGTCGGCCCCTGACTCGGATCCTCAGGCAGCTGCGGATCCCCTACGACGCCCTCGAGCTCGGAGAGCAGAGCGGCAGTCGCGTCGACTTTCCGGGCGTTTCACTGCGCTGGAACAACGACTTCGAGCTGCTCCGCTCGGAGGTCGCCGAGAAGTTCCCCGGGGACATCGACGGCTTCGACCGGCTGGTCCGGGATCTCGCGGGGTACCCCGACCTCTCGGACGAGTCTGGCCCCCCGAGGATGGCGCGCGACGAGCTCGCGCCCTACCTGAAGGACCAGACACTCGTGGAGATGCTGCTCCTCCCGCTGCTCTACTACGGCAGCCCCACGCCCGATGACGTGGAGTGGTCCTCGTTCATCATCCTCTTCAAGAGCCTCTACGAGGAGGGCTTCGCGCGCCCCGACGGCGGCGTCCGGCGGGTGCTCGACCTCCTCCGGAACCGCTACAAGGACCTGGGCGGCGAGCTCCGCATGCGCGCGGGGGTCCAGAGAATCCTCCATGGCCCTGACGGCGTCCGCGGCGTCGTGCTCGATGACGGCACCGAGCTACTCGCGAACGTGGTGATCTCCAGCGCCGGCTTCGTGGAGACCATGCGCCTCACCGAGAAGGCGGACACCACCGAGGACGCGGACATCGGGCCGCTCTCCTTCGTGGAGTACCTGACCGTCCTCGACAAGCGGCCCAAGGACCTCGGGCACGACGACACCATCGTCTTCTTCAACACCGAGGACCGCCTCGTCTACGGCCCCCCCGAGCCGGGGCAACTCGTGGACCTGCGCAGCGGCGTCATCTGCTGCCCCGACAACTACGCCTCCAAGGAGCCCCTCCCGGAGGGCATGCTCCGCCTGACGCTCCTCGCGCGCCACGACGAGTGGACGGCTCTCCAGGAGGAGGCCTACACCAGCGCCAAGGAGAGGATCTGGGGTGAAGCCCACGGGATCGCCGCCCCCTTCGCCTTCGACGTGCGCCCCCACTCGGTGCATGTGGACGGGTTCACGCCCCGGACCATCGAGAAGTTCACCGGGCACCTCGGCGGCGCCGTCTACGGCTCCACGCGCAAGCAGCGCAGCGGCCGGACCGCCGTGGACGGCCTCTTCCTCTGCGGCACCGATCAGGGCTACCTCGGCATCGTCGGCGCGATGCTGTCGGGGATCGCCATGGCCAACCAGCACGCCCTCGCCTCCGCGACATGACCGACACCAGCAGCACGCCCGCCTCCGCCGCCCGCCAAAAGAAGTTCTTCGCGGGGCACCGCGACGGTAAACGCCCCCTGACCAGCGACCCGCTCAAGGGCGCCAAGGACCACTACGACGTGGTGGTCATCGGCTCGGGGCTCGGTGGGCTCACAGCGGCCAACATCTTGGCCCGTAACGGCCACTCGGTCGCCGTCCTGGAGCAGCACTACAACTACGGTGGCCTCGCCACCTGGTTCAAGCGCAAGGGGGGGCACGTCTTCGACATCTCCCTGCACGGCTTCCCCTTCGGCATGAAGAAGACGTGCCGCAAGTACTGGGGCCAGCACGTCGCGGACAAGATCGTCCAGCTGGACGGGATCCGCTTCGACAACCCGCAGTTCAGCTTCGACACCGAGTTCACGAGGGACGACTTCACGGACAAGCTCGTCAGCGTCCTGGGCTGCGAGCAGTCCGTCGTGGAGGGGTTCTACGATGACCTCCGTCGTATGAACTACTACGACAACGACACGCGCACGACCGGTGAGCTGTTCGAGGAGTACTTCCCCGGGCGCAATGACGTGCACCGGCTCCTGATGGAGCCCATCACCTACGCGAACGGGTCGAGCCTCGAGGACCCCGCCATCAGCTACGGGATCGTCTTCTCCAACTTCATGTCCAAGGGCGTCTACACCTTCACCGGTGGCACCGACGGCCTCATCAAGGACATGCGCGGCGTGCTCGCCTCGAACGGCGTCGACATGTTCAGTCGAGTCCGCGTGGATGAGATCCTCGTCGAGGGCGGGGTGACCAAGGGCGTCCGCATCGGAGACCGGGCCATCTCGGCCAACATCGTCCTCTCGAACGCCAACGTGAAGGCCACCGCCGAGCACCTCGTGGGCGCCGAGCACTTCGACGCCGACTGGCTCGCGGGGCTCCGCGACGTCCGCCTCAACACCTCAAGCTGCCAGGTCTACATGGGCCTGCGCCAGGGGGAGACCCTGCCCTGGGTCTCGGACCTCTTCTTCACGTCGACGCGACCCACCTTCGACAGCGCCGCCCTTTGCGACCTCCACGGAGAGAGCCGCACCTTCAGCTTTTACTACCCGAAGGGTCGCCCGGAAGACACCGCCAAGGGGCGCCCCGATCGGTACGTGATCGTCTCCAGCACGAACGCTCTCTTCGAAGACTGGGCGCAGATGGACGACGCGGCCTACGAGGCGAACAAGCGCAGGATGGTCGAGGAGACGATCGCGGACATCGAGCGACGAGTCCCGGGGACCGCCGCGAAGATCGAGCACATCGAGGCCGCCACGCCGCGGAGCTTCGAGTTCTACACCGAGGCCCCGACCGGGACGTCGTTCGGAACCAAGTTCGAGGGGCTCCCCTACTCCATGGGCCTCTCGGAGCAGATCGAGGGCCTCTACCACGCGGGCTCCGTCGGCATCATCATGAGCGGCTGGCTCGGCGCCGCGAACTACGGCGCGATCACCGCCAACAAGATCGACGCCAAGCTAGCCGCGATGGTCACCGCGGACTGACCGGCAGCCCGGCGCGGGCGGATGAGGACGCGGCGAAGAGGTCGCCAAGGCCCTCGACGGGCGCGCCCGGGGGCCGTGTAGGCCGGAGGCCGATCGCCACCTCTGCGCACTCGTCCGGCCGGTCGAGGTGCTCTCCGTTCTCGACCCGCATGGCGCCGCCGAGGGCCTCCATCGCGTCGCGGACCCGGCCCGCGCAAGCCCTCACGACCTGCAGTGCCTCGACCTTGTATCCCTCGCTGCCCGCGAGGAAGCGGGTCCCTTCTGACAGGGAAACCACCTCCTCGATGAGCCGGTGCATCGCTCGCTGACTCTCGTTCATCTGTTGCCCTCGCTCTGGATCCTGCTGCCCGGGCCTGGCCCGGCACCGCGGCCCCCTCGGGGGCGCTAGGCGGCGGAGACTAACGTCGGCAAGAACGGGCGCATCGCAGGAGCGGAAGCTCGGTTCCAGGGACTCTCCGCGCCTTGTTGGACCGATGCGGGGCATCGCAGCCCCACAACGGGATCAGAGCCGAGCCGCCCCTCAGCCCCGGGCGAGAGGGATGAGCAACCCTGGCGCGCCGTGACCGAGCCCGGCGGGAAGCCCGCCAGCCCAGCGCCGAACCCGTCGCTCACCCTCGGGGGTCAGCCCCTCTATTCCGCAGGAGAACTCGACCCCGAGCGGAACGTCGTCGAAGCGCTCCGGGAGGCGCAGCCGCAAGCCCCTCCCTCCCCTCGCCACCTCGAGCCCGAGGCGAGCCACCAGGTGCGGCTCCGCCAGGCCTCCGGCGTTCTCGATGCTGAGGACCATGTCCCGGCCCGCTCGCCGCGCGGTGATGGACGCGGGGGGGTCACCCGGGCGCTCCGCCAACAACTCAAGCCGCCGTGCGAGCCCGTCCGCCGTCGCCGCTCGACGCCGAACCATCGGCGCGTCCAGCAGCAGGCTCCCACCTGAGCGAACGCTCCCCTCTATCGAGAGCCCGGCCTGCCAGGAGTAGAGCACCCCGAGCAACGGGTCCGGCCCCGGCTCCCGCGCGCCTCCGCGGATCCGGAACTCCACCGACCGCTCCTCCCCCGCCTCCAACTCGAGGACTCGGGGGAGCCCCTCGATCTCAAAGGCGCCGTGCGGGACGAAGGCCGCGGCGCGCGCCTCAACCGCGAACGGAAAGGGGTTGAGGACGGTGGCCGCGGTGCTCCAGTCTCCGAACCACTCCCCGCGGGAACGGACGTCGAGCGTCTCTGGCTCGATGAACAGCTCGGGGACCTGGACGGGATACAGGGCCGTGGAGTCGGGCAGCATGCGGGCGAGCGCCCGCGCCCCGAGGGCGCGGTGCGGCTCATTGGAATTCAACCCGAACAGCGGCTGGCGACACAGCTCCAGGAGCTCGTCAGGGTCATCGATCGCCCACGCCCAGCGCTCCGTGAAGGACCAGTCCGCCGTGCCGGCCTCCCCCTTCCAGCCACGAGGCCCCACGGAGTACGCGTCGATGCGCTCATCCCGTACGAAGCGTCGGTCGTCCTCGCAGGCCGCGAGCCCCAGCAGCATGGTCGAGAGGCCAGCGTCCCTGGCCTCGAGGACCACGTCCCGGCGGAAGCTCGCGACGCGGCACGGGACTGGCGGTCGCCGCTCCTCCAGCAGATCACACAGGCGAGAGATCAGCCCCGGCTCCTTGAGCTCGATCATGTGGAACGGCGGCTCCGTCCCCCGGGCCTCTCCAGTGAGGCTCAAGGCCTCATCGAGGAGCGGCACCGGCTCCCCGGCGAAGTGCTTTGCGAACCAGCCTCCCGCGTCCACGCTGAAGAGGTCCCGCATGTCCATATCACACAGCGCCCCCTGATGATCGGTGGTGCGCTCCATGCGCGCGTCATGGAAGAGCACCAGGTCCCCGCTGCCGCAGGCCCGAACGTCGTACTCCACCCCATCGAGGCCTGCCTCCAGCGCCCGCCGGAGCGCCGCGAGGGTGTTCTCGGGCGCCTCCCTCGGCGCGCCGCGGTGGCCCAGGAGCAGCGGCGGGCCCGTGAGATGGGCGCCGGACACCTCCAGCCCCGAGAGCCCCTCGTAGATGTTCCGCCGCGGCGACAGAGGCCTGCGGGGCGCGCCCCCGGTCACGGCTCTTGCGAGGTCATGGGACCACGGCTCGCCCCGACTCGGTGGACCACAAGGACGCTTCCCGAGTACCCACAGCTCACCAGGCACAGCCCGAGCCCGTCGATCTCGCCGATGGTCAGGTGGTGAAGCTTGGCCGAGTCCCGGGCCACGGACCGCTTGGAGCTTGTGAAACCTGACCTCGCCGGCCGTTCGGGGTTGTCCACCCAGCGGATCTCCACGTTCTCCAGAGTGACGACGCGGATGACCCCGTCATAGCCCGCCGTGGCCACCTCGACGCCCTTGTCCTCCGGCACAAGGTCGGCCACCACGGCACCGCGCAGGCGGTTGTCCGCCCGCTCCAGGCCGGTCACGGGCCCGTTGAGTTGTCCGCCGGCGCCGCGCTCGATCAAGCGCAGCAGCCCGGCGTTGTCACACACGACCACGCCGTCTCCCGGGAAGGGAGCGATGCGCGCGAGGGTGGCGCCGAGGTCTCGTCGACCATGGACGGAGAGCGCTCCGCCCTGACCGCGGGTGAACTCGACCAACCCGCCGTCGTCGCAGGCGAGGGCGAAGCCGCCCGTGGTGGTGCAGGCGCCCTTCGCGTTCCCCTGGTGGTCGAGGTCGTGGGCCGCCGAGAGATCCTCGACGCTGAGCCCCTCCTCGGTCGCGACGAGGCCGAGCAGGCGGGCCGCTCCGAAGTAGCCCGCGACCACGAGCTCATGGCCGGGACGAGACGGGTCAACGTCCCCCGCCGCCACTGCGTGCACGAGGGCTGGAGTCACCTGGTGCGCCTCGACCCATCCCCCGCTGGCCATGGGGTCCCGCGCGAAGACCCGCACGATCCCGCGACCGCCGTCGTCCTCCCCCCCCTCGAACATGCCGACCGCGATGATCTCGTCACCCGGCGCCGAGGGCACGAGGTCGGCACAGATCACCTGCACGAGCTCGCCCATGTTGCGCGCGACGGCGGCGCCGAGGTCCATGGGCTCGAAGCCCTCGCCCGCCCGTCGAAACGCGCGCACGGCGCCCCGTTGATCCACCGCGACGATCTCCTCTCCGGGCGAGTCAGGGTCCAGCTCACCGCAGGCGACACCGTTGATCCGCGCGTCCCCCTGGAAGACCGTCGAGAGCCCCCAACCGGCGTCCAGGACCGCGGGGATCGAGAGGGGCTCAGGGCCTGCGGTCGCCTCGCCGGGCCCCGAGGGCGTCGCCTGGCAAGCCGCCACTGCGAGGGCCAGAGGGGTGGAGAGGAGCAGTCGCGAGAGTCGATCCATGATTCAGAGCGAGGAGGGACGGCCCCTCTAGACCAGCTGGACGAGGGAGTCACCCTCCCTCGGGAGGACCTCGCCAATCCGGTGCACCGCGACGTCGCGGCTCGCGAGCTCGTCCTCGAGCTTCGAGGCGTGGGCGTCCGGGAGGACGATCAGGAGGCCACCGGACGTCTCCGCGTCATAGGTGATGTCCACCAGGGCCTTGTCCAACCCCTCGGCAACCTGCACCTGCCCCGCGAGGGCGGACTTGCCGCGCTTGACGCCCCCCGAGACGACGCCCTTGGCCGCCAGGTCACGCGCGCCGGGGAAGATCGGGACCGCGGAGAGGTCGAACCGCATGGTCACGCCGGACGAGCGCGCGATGTTGCTGGCGTGGCCGTTGAGGCCGAAGCCCGTGATGTCCGTGCAGGCGTGCGAGCCTGCGCTGTTCATCGCCTCTGCCGCCCGGTTGTTCAGGGTGGCCATCTGCTCGGCCGCGGCGCGAACCGCGGCTTCGGGCGCCTTGCGGAACTTGCCCGCGGTGGTCATCGACCCCATCCCGAGGGACTTCGTGAGGTAGAGCACGTCCCCGGGCCTGGCGCCCGCGTTGTCCGCGAGGTGAGCCCGGTCCACGACCCCGGTCACGGCGAAGCCGAACTGGGGCTCGGGAGCCTCCACCGTATGACCCCCGGCGACCACAGCACCGGCCTCGGCGACCTTCTCGAACCCGCCGCGAAAGATGTCCGCGATCCACTCCTCCTTGAAGCCCTTGGGGAACCCCGCCAGGTTCAGCGCGCTGATGGGCCGCCCCCCCATGGCGTAGACGTCCGACAGCGAGTTGGCCGCCGCGACCGCGCCGTACAGGTACGCGTCGTCCAGGACCGGCGGGAAGTAGTCCACCGTCTGGACCAGCGCGATCTCCGCCCCCGCCGGCAGCCCGTCGCGCTCGCCAAGCAAGACGACGCCGGCGTCATCGACGGTCTGGGGACCGACGATGAGTCGAGGATCGGACGACGGATCAAGGTCACGCAGCACCTGCGTGAGCTGCCCCATGGGCATCTTGGCCGCTCAGCCGGCGCAGGCTGCGTAGTCAGTGAGTCGCTTGTTTCGTTTGAACATGGTGGTCATCAGGGAGGCTTTCCCAGGGCGACTCTAAGCCCAGGCCGGTCGCCTTGGAAGCGACGCGCCCAGGGGATTCAAGATCAGGCGGGGAAGTAACGCGGGTCTCCGCCGAGCGCCCCACGCAGCGCGGCCCTCGTGTCCACCACCAGCAGGCCCGCTCCTTCCAACAGGGAGAGGTCCACGCCGGGCTGAGCGACGAGAACGACCGCCACATCTGCTTCGTCCAGCTGCTCCATGTCAAAGGGGCGAGACTCGCCGAGCTCACACATCGGCACCAACGGGTCGTGATAGGTGATGCGAGCCCCGTCTTGGCGCAACTCGCTCGCCAGGGGGAACGCGGGCGACTCCTCGACGATGTCCACCCCGGCCTTGTAGGCGACCCCGATCAAGAGGACCCGGGCGCCCCCGACCTCGATCCCGCGGCTGCCCAGGGCCAGCCGAACCTTGCTCGCCACGAAGGAGGGCATGGCACGGTTGATCTCACCCGAGAGTTCCACGAACCGCGCACCGGCTCCGGCGCGCTTCGCCGCCCAGGCCAGGTAGAAGGGGTCGATGGGGAGACAGTGCCCCCCCATCCCAGGGCCCGGGTCGAACCGAGTGAAGCCGAAGGGCTTGGTGGAGGCTGCATCGAGGACCTCCCAGATGTCGATCCCCATCGCATCGAACGCCACCTTGAGCTCCCCCACGAGGGCGATGTTCACGGCCCGATGGACGTTCTCCACGAGCTTCGCCGCCTCGGCCACCTCCGTCGAGGACACGGGGACCACCGTCTCGAAGGCCCTCGCGTAGAGGCCCGTCGCTCGCTCTGTCCCGAGGGCCGTGAGCCCCCCCACGAGCTTCGGCACGTCTCCGCCCAGGCGGCCCCCGACATCCCGGCCGGGGTCGACTCGCTCCGGCGAGTAAGCGAGCTCCACGCCCTTCCCCTCGAAGATCCCCCCCAGGACCTCCCGGGTCGTGCCCGGCCAGGTCGTGGACTCGAGCACCACGAGGCTCCCGAGCGGCACGTGCTCGGCCACCTCCCGCGCGGCGGCCTCGACCACCCGGAGGTCCGGCCGGCGCTGGTCGTCCAGCGGCGTCGGCACGCAGATGATCACGGCCGTGCAAGCCGCCAGCGCCGACGCCTCCCCGCACACCACCGCGTCCCCGAGCTCTCGGACCTGCTCATCGCCGAGGTGGGCCAGCGGCGAGACCCGGCGTTCGATGGAGCTCCGCCGCCCCGAATCCTTCTCGAGGAGCACCAGCGGTACGCCAGCGCGCGCGAAGAGAATCGCCAGCGGGAGGCCGACGGAGCCGAGGCCGACGATGCCTACCTTCTCGGAGTCAGATTCGATGGCCATGTGTGCTCGTCGACGCGCGGCGGGGTGAGATCTTCCCCCTGGGATCAGCCGATCGCGTTGAAAGCCGCGAGGAGGCGCGCCTCGTCCCCCGGCAAGAGAGCGCGGGGGTCGAGCAACACGGCGTCCTCATGAATACGGACAAAGACCGGCGGCTCACCGGCCCGGAGGTCGCTCGCGAGCGACTCGGCCGACCTCCCCTCCGCGACGACACGCACGGCGGTGGTCGGTAGGAACACGGTCGGCGCGCTGCCGCTCCCCGGCTGAGACTTCTCGGGGACGGCCTCCGCGCTGAAGCCGGGGCGCTTGTCGAGGGCCTCCACGATCCGGCTGGCGCTCTCCGCCAGCTCGGCTTCGGTCCGGTGCATGAGGCGGCGGGAGGGGATCTCGCTCCCGCGCCCGGCCAGCAGCAGCTCCAGGGTGGTCTCCAAGCCGGCGAGCGCGACCTTGTCGAGGCGAAGCGCCCGATAGATGGGGTTGCTGCGCAGCGCGCGGATCGCCTCGCGTCCACCAACGATGAGCCCGGCCTGGGGCCCGCCGAGGAGTTTGTCCCCAGAGAAGGCCACCACGTCGATGCCCGTGGCCACCGCGTCCCGAACGACCGTCTCGTCCCCGACCTCGTCGAGCGAGCGCGTCCCCTCCACCTCGATCCGCCCTGAGCCCAGGTCCCAACCGGAGACCACGCCCCGCTCCTTGCCGAGCCGTGCGAGCTCGGACGGGTCCGCCTCCTCCGTGAATCCCACCACCCGGTAGTTGCTCGTGTGGACCTTCATCAGGAGCCCCGTGTCGGGTCCGATCGCGCGCTCGTAGTCCACCGCTCGCGTGCGGTTGGTCGTCCCCACCTCGACCATCCGAACGCCCGCGCGGGCCATCACGTCGGGGACCCTGAAGGAGCCCCCGATCTCGACGAGTTCGCCGCGGCTCACCACGGCCTCGCGCCCGCCGGCGAAGGTCTGCATCATGAGGAACGCGGCGCCGGCGCAGTTATTCACCGCGATCCCGGTCTCGGCGCCAGTCAGGCGGGACAGGAGCACCCCGATGCGCGCGTCGCGTTCATTGCGCCGCGCGCTGAAGCGGTCCATCTCGAGCACGCAGTAGCCCTCGGCCGCAGCCCGCATGCGCGCGGCGGCCTCCGGGTGGACCGGAGCCCTGCCGAGGTTGGTGTGCAGCACGACACCCGTCGCATTCACCGCGGAGCGAACCCCGCGGCCGGCCTCCACTCGAGCGCGCTTCAAGAGGGCGTCGAGGAACGCGCCCCCGGAGACCTCCGTCTCGACGTCGGCCGCGCTAAGCCGGTCCTTGCCGATCCGCGCACGGAACGCGTCGAGCTCAAGCTGCACGAGCTCGGTGCGGACGGCGGCGGGGATCGCGCTCAGGCGCGAGCCGTCCTCCCCCGCACGCTCCTTGGCCTCGTCCAGGGCTCGGTCGAGGACCCGGCGCCCGTCATCCACGCTGGGAAGGGCTCGGAAGGGATTCGCCTCGCCGCTGGCTTGCTTGCCGGAACTCATGATTCCCTGAGATTAGCGCTCGGAGGCCTCGCCGTCGCGCGGTCGGGCTCGATCCCGGTCCGAGGCCCTGTTAAGTTCTCTCCATGGCGCCCCCCTCCCCGTCGGCCTCGGCCTCGCGTTCCTCCCGCTCTCCCGGCCACCCAGACCTTCCGGAACACTGGAACCTGATGACGCCGGACCTCGACCAGGTCCAGGGGCTGGTCCGCTCCGAGCGCGTCCCCGAGGTACTCGCGAGGCTGCTGGTGAACCGCGGGCACGGGGAGCCGGCGGCAGCCGCAGCGCAGCTGGTTCCGACACTCCACGGGCTCAACGATCCCGCAGGACTCCCGGAGATGGAGCGCGCCGCGGCGCGCCTCGAGCAGGCCGTCGCAGACGGCGAGACCGTGCTCGTCCACGGGGACTACGACGTGGACGGAGTCAGCGGGACGGTCCTCCTGGTTCGCTTCCTCAGGCACCTCGGCGCGAAGGTCGAGTGGCACATCCCGCACCGCACCAAGGACGGCTACTCCTTTGGAGACCACTCGGTGGTCAAGGCCAAGGAGACCGGCGCGACCCTCGTCATCTCCGTGGACAACGGGACGTCGGCGGTGGAGCCCATCGCCGCGCTCCGCGACGCGGGCGTCGACGTCATCGTCACCGACCACCACGAGCCCCCCGAGGGGGACCTCCCGCCGACCTTCGCCTTGGTCAACCCCAAGCTGCCGACCTCCGAGTATCCCTTCCGGGAGCTCTGCGGGAGCGCGGTGGCCTTCAAGCTCGCGTGGGCGGTCTGCCAGCGCATGAGCGGCGGGGACAAGGTCCGCCCGGACCTGCGCCAGTTCCTGCTGGAGGCCCTCGGCTACGTGGCCATCGCCACCGTCTGTGACGTGGTCCCGCTCATCGGCGAGAACCGCATCCTGGCGCACTTCGGCCTTCGAGCGCTGCACGAGTCTCCCTCCCCCGGCGTCCAGGCGCTCCTCGAACGCACGGACCTCGCCGGCCGCGCCCTGACCGCCGAGGACATCGGCTTCCAGATCGGCCCCCGCATCAACGCGAGCGGCCGCATGGACAGCGCCGCGCGCGCCGTGGAGACGCTCCTCGCCGCCGACGCGGTGGAGGGCCGCCGCCACGCCGAGCACCTCGAGTCACTCAACGACGCCCGCCGCCAGGTGGAGCGCGGCGTCCTGGAAGAGGCGCTCGAGCAGGCCGAGCAGTACGCGGACCCCGAGGCCTACCCGATCATGGTCCTCGGCGGCGCGGGCTGGCACCCCGGCGTGGTGGGCATCGTCGCCTCACGGATCGTGGACCGGTACAACCGGCCGGCGCTGATCATCGGCATCGACGACGAGGGCATCGGCCGCGGGAGCGCGCGCTCCGTCCCCGGCGTCAGTGTGCTCGAGATCATGCGCGGCGGCGCGGACCACATGAACCGCTTCGGCGGGCACGCCATGGCGGCCGGCTGCGAGATCCACGGCGAGCGCCTCGACGACCTGCGCGCGTCGCTCGTGGCCAGGGCCAAGGACCTCCCCCCCAGGGACGCGGTCCAGGACCTTCGGATCGACACGCGGGTCCAGCTCGAGGGCTTCAACGAGAGCCTGATGCGCCAGATCCAGAGGCTCGAGCCGTGCGGGGAGGGCAACCCCCAACCGGTCCTCCTCGCGGAGGACATCCGGCTCGAGGAGATGCCCCGGATCATCGGCCAGGACCGCACCCACATGCTCCTCCAGGTCCGCTCGGGGACGACGGTGCTCAAGGCCCTCGCCTTCGGCATGGCGAGCCGCGAGCACGAGCTGCGGATGTCGCGCCCGGTGGACCTCGTTTTCACGCCGCGACTCAGCCACTGGCGCGGGCGTACCCAGGTCGAGCTGATCGTGGCGGACTTCCAGTGCCGGTGAGGGGCCGCGCGCCCTCCGGGGCGGCCTGCGCCCCATCAGCTCCCGCGGCGGCCGTCCGGTCGCCGCTCAGCCGCCCCCTCCGTGGGCCAGCGGCGGGTCCCCAGGTGACGCTCACCAGAGGCCCAGTCAGCCCCGTGAGCACCCGGCGCCCGTGACCGGGCCATCGCCCTCCCGGACGGTGCCCCCTAAGCTCAGGGCATGAACCCTGCGCCCCTCCCGACGCTCGCTGCCCTCACGCTCCTGTCGCTGGCCGCCTGCGCGACGCGCCCCGCCCCGGAGTCTGCGACCGCGGTGGCAGCGGTGGACTGGCCCCAGGGGGCGGGCCCCCACGGCGACTGGAGCAGCGAGGGGCCGGAGCCCCCGCTGCACTTCAGTGTCCGCCGGGACGAGCACGTGCTCTGGCGCACGCCGCTCCCTGAGACCGGCCAGGGCGGCGTCACCGTCGCGGGCGGGCGCGCCTTCGTCGCCTCCATGGCGCCGTGGGATCCGGCGACCCCCCTCCCCCCCGACGAGGCCGCCCGCTTCAAGCACGCCACCGAGGGCCGCGCGGTGGTCGGGGCGCACATCGACGCCCACTGCCTCGACGCCAGCACGGGGGAGATCCTCTGGACCCGCCGCATCCAGGGCAGCGTCCCGGCCATCTACACCTACCCCTTCTCCGACGCCACGGCGGCCTCCCCCGTGGCCTGCGCCGGCGGGGTCATCTTCACCAACGCTGCTGGCCGCGTGGTCTGCTTCGACCTCGAGGGACAGGTCCGCTGGGAGCGCGCCTATACACCCGCCTTCGACGGGCCATTCAACAAGCAGTTCGAGCCCGTGCTGGTCAAGGACGGAGACCGGCAGGTGTTCGTGCACATGGAGCCCTTCGCCCCGGACCGCAGCAGCGCACAGGGCGGCGGTGGTGCAGGCAGCGGTGGTGCCGGCAGCGGTGGTGCCGGCAGCGGTGGTGCCGGCAGCGGTGGTGACAGCAAGAAGGCGGCCACCACCGCGGCGGGTCATGACGGGGACCTCCACGGACGGTGGCACTACCTGATCGGCCTCGACGCCGGGACCGGCGCCGAGCTCTGGAAGAGCGAGGATGCTCTCACCCAGTACAACGCGCCCACCCTCGTGGGCGGCGCCGCGCCGCGCATGCTCCACGCTCGGGGCGGCCCCCACGCGGTCCCGGAGCGCCCCGTCGGCGTCTCGCTCACGGACGTAGCCGGCGAACGAGCGGGGGCTCGCAGCTGGCGCTTCGAGGACCCGCGCGGCAACCACGAGGCATCCCTGCAGACCATGGCCCACGACGAGCGGTACGCGTACTGGATCCTCAAGGAGCCCCGCAACGAGCTGGTGGTCCTCGACCTCACGTCCGGTGAGGAGGTGCAAGCCCTCTCCCTCGTGCGCGGCGTCACCCGGCGCCACTTCGATCAGGCCCGAGCCGACTGGGTCACCGAGACCGGCGTCGACCTCGCCAAGGGGGTCTTCCCTGCCCGTTACTCGATGATCGCCGCGGGGGGCGCGGTCTACTTCCAGTGCTACGCCACCGCGTGGGGCAAGCCGAGCATCGGCCCCGCCTATAGCTTCGCCCGGGTGGACCCGACGGCCGGGACCGTGGAGTACCTGGAGGTGCCAACGGACGTGCTCCCCGCGGCGGACGGCGAGGGCGAGACCTTCCTGTGGCGCACGCCGCGGGTGGCGCGCCCGCTGAACAGTCGGGGCGAGGAGGTGACCGGCGATGACCGCTCCCGTTGGGACGGCTGGGACTGGGTCTTCAACGGCTCGCCGACCCGCGTCAATGACCGCCTCTACTTCACCCTCGCGAGCGGCGTGGTCTACGTGCTCGACGCCGCGGCGCGGCCCTTCGACGGCGCGGCTCTGCTGGCGGTCAACGACCTCGGGCCCGCGGGCGAGGTGTGGACCGCGAACTCGGTGTCCTACGCCGCGGGGCGGCTGTACCACCGCACCGGCGCCGAGGTCCTCTGCTTCGGGCGCTGAGCGCCCCCACGGCGGATGCCGCGGGTCAGCGCAGCCCCAGAGACCTCAGCCCTGCGGCCCGGATCCCATCCAGCTGCACGG
>JAQWJQ010000107.1 GCA_029248265.1 Planctomycetota bacterium | reverse complement strand
CGGCTCCGGCAGGTCGACGTCGAAGCTCTTGAAGATCTCGTCGAACGTCGGGATCACGAAGATGATCACGGCGGACACCACGGCAAAGGAGACCAAGATCAGGATCGCCGGGTAGATGACGGCCTGCTTGATCTTGGACTTGATGTCCGCCGCCTTCTCCCGGAACTCCGCGAGCCGCTCGAGGACCCGGTCCAGCACGCCGCCGACCTCTCCGGCTCGGACCATCGAGGAGTAGAGCGTGTCGAAGACCTTGTCGTGCTTGGCGAGCGCGTCTGACAACGGCGCGCCGCCGGAGACGTCCTCTGTGATCTCGCGGAGGATGTCCTTGAACGGGCCGGGTTCCGTCTGCCCCTCGAGGATGGTGAGCGCCTTCACCACGGGGATCCCCGCGTCGGAGAGCGTGGCAAGCTGCACGGTGAAGTCCGTCACGAGGGCGGAGTTCACCCGCCCGCCTCGGCCCTTGCGGACGGGAGCGTCCGCGGAACCGACGGTTGCCTGGGTCCGCTTGGGTGCGGGGGTGGATCGCTGGATTCTCTTGGCCATATCAGACGAGGGTCTCCCGGAGGACTTCTTCGATCGTGGTTCGCCCCTCGGCGGCGGCCCGCAAGCCAGCCTCCCGGAGGGACCGCATGCCGCCGGTCAGCGCGGCTTCACGGAGCTCTTCAATCGAGGCGTTCGCCTCGATCAGCCGGCGGATCTCATCGTCAATCGTCATGATCTCGAAGAGGCCCGTTCGGCCGCGGTAACCCGTGTGGTGGCACTTCTCGCAGCCCTTACCGTAGGAGAGCGTACGCCCACGGACCAGTTTCGCGTCGGGCCCGAGCTCCATCAGCACCTCCTCATCGGGCTCAAACTCCACCCGGCAGTCAGGGCATACGGAGCGGACGAGGCGCTGCGCCACGACGGACTCAAGAGTCGCCGAGATGAGGAAGGGCTCGACGCCCATGTCCACCAACCGCGTCACCGTGCTGGGCGCGTCGTTGGTGTGAATCGTCGCGAAGACTGCGTGCCCGGTGAGGCTGGCCTCCACCGCGGTGGCCCCCGTCTCCTGGTCCCGGATCTCCCCCACGAGGATCTTGTCCGGGTCCTGGCGGAGGATCGAGCGGAGGATGCTCGCGTAGGTGACGCCGATGTCATCGTTGATCGGCACCTGCACGATCCCCTCGATGTCGTACTCGACCGGGTCCTCGACGGTGATGATCTTGGTGTCCGGGGAGTTCGCCTCGGAGAGCATCGCGTAAAGCGTCGTCGTCTTACCGGAGCCCGTGGGCCCCGTGACCAGGACGATCCCGTGCGGCAGGGTCGTCATGGCGCGCAGCGCGGCCTCATCGTGGGGCTGCAGCCCGAGCGCCTGGAGGTCCAGACTCACGGCTGAGCGGTCCAGGACTCGCATGACGCAGCCCTCCCCCGACGCCCCAGGCAGCGTCGCCACGCGAAGGTCCACGGGCCGACCGTCGATGGCGAGTTCGATGCGCCCGTCCTGCGGCACGCGCGCCTCGGTGATATCCAGGTCGGCCATGACCTTGATGCGGCTGACCAGCGGCACCGCGAGGTGCGGCGGCGGCGCCTCGACCTCGTAGAGGGCGCCGTCCACCCGGTAGCGGATGCGGAAGACTCCCTCGTACACCTCGAAGTGAACGTCGCTCGCGCGGTCACGGATCGCACGGTGCAGGATCGAGTTCAGCAGCCTCACCACGGGCTTGCTCTGTGCCGCGCTCTCTGCGTCACCGCCGAGCGAGGCGTTCGCAGCGTCCGCGATGGCGTCCGCCAGCGTCGACTCTTCGCCGTACAACTCCAGCACGAGCGCGCGGATCTGCTCCCCGTCCGCGACCACCGCACGGGTCTCGAAGCCGGTGGTGAAGGAGAGGTCTTCGAGCACCGCCGTGTTCATCGGGTCCGCCAGCGCGATGAGGAGCACGTCTCCGTCGATGCGGAGCGGGAGCACCCCGTAAGCGTGAGCCGCGGAGCCGTCCACCGCCGCGATCGCCTCCTCGGTCGGGCGCTCTCGGTTCAGGTCGACCGTCTCCATGCCCGCCTGCTCGGCGAGCGCGAGCGCGATGTCACCGGCGGTGCAGGCCCCCATCTCCACGAGCGCCTGACCGATCAAGCCGCCGTGGGTGCGCTGCTCGCCGAGGGCGGCCTGTACCTGGCTCTCGCGGATGACGCCGCGGGTCTTGAGGACCTGCCCGAGGAGCGGGCGGCCAGGGGACGGAGCACCATCACTCACAGCCGCGCCTCCAGATCCCTGGGGTCCTGGGCGTAGTCGAGCGCCGTCTGAGCCGAGATGTCACCGCCGCGGACCAGGTCCATGAGGTAATCGTCCAGGGTGACCATCCCCATGCGCTTCGAGGTCTGAATGGTCGATTGGATCTTGTTGGTCTCGTTCTTGCGGATGAGGTTGGCGATGGCCGGGTTGTTGATCATCACCTCGAAGCCGGCCACGCGGCCCTTGCCGCCGTCCTTGGGCATGAGGACCTGGCTCACCACCGCGACCAACGCGACGCTCAGCTGGGCGCGGACCTGCTCCTGCTGATTGGCCGGGTAGGCGTCGATGATCCGGTTGATCGTGCGCGCGCTCCCGGTGGTGTGCAGGGTGCCGAAGACGAGGTGTCCGGTCTCCGCCGCGGTCAACGCCGCGGAGATCGTGTCGAGGTCACGCATCTCCCCCAGCAAGATCACGTCCGGGTCCTGCCGAAGCGCGCGCCGCATGGCCTCTGGGAAGCTCGGGACGTCCTGGCCGATCTCGCGCTGGGTGACGAGGCCTTGGCCGTGCGGGTGATAGAACTCGATCGGGTCCTCGATCGTGATGATGTGACGGTCGAGGCCCTGGTTGATCCAGTCGATCATCGTCGCCAGCGTGGTCGACTTACCTGAGCCCGTCGGCCCGGTGACCAGGATCAGCCCACGCGGTCGGCGGAGCAGCTGCTGGACCGTCTCGGGGAGGCCGATCTGGTCGAAGGTCAGCAGCTCGCTCGGGATCAGTCGCAGGATCGCGGTGAAGCGCCCGCGCTGCTTCATGCAGCTGACCCGGAAGCGCGTCCCTGACTCGTGAGCGAGACCGATGTCGGTGGTGCCGACCTCCTGGAGTTCCTTCCAGTGCAGGTCGTCACAAAGCTCGCGGCACCAGCCCTCGGCTGTCGCGTCGTCGATCGTCTCCGTGGAGAGCGACACGAGCTTCCCATCCACCCGCCCCACCGGCGGCCGGCCAGGGTTGAGGTGCAGGTCCGAGGCGCCGACCTCGATCGACAGGGTCATCAGTTCCTTGGCATTCATGAGAGCTAGGTGGGCCTTCGCCCGCTGCGTCCTCGGAGTACGCCGGCCGTCAGGCCGAGAGAGACGCCTCCTCTTCGGGGCTCAGTCCATCGGTGCCCACGACGCGGAGCACCTCTGTCACGCTGGTCACGCCCTCGGCGACCTTGCGGGCGCCGTCCTCGATGAGGCCGCGGAGGGCGCCGGAGGCCTCCGCCGTCCGCCGCACGTCACCCTGCGCTGCCCCGCGGAAGGTCATGTCGCGGATGGTGTTGTCCATGCTCATGAGCTCGTACAGCGCCACGCGGCCCTGATAGCCGCTGCCCTCGCAGGAGCGGCAACCCCGGGGTCTCTTGAAGCGGACCTCACTGCCGGCGCCCACGACCGTCTCGGGGTCAAGCCCGAGCGCGTTGACCTCCGCCACGGTGGGCTCGTAGGACTCCGCGCAGTCTCCGCAGAGGCGCCGCACCAGGCGCTGGGCGAGGACGCCCTGGACAGAGGCGGAGACCAGGAACGGCTTGACGCCGAGGTCCGCGAGCCGGGTCAGGGCGCTCGGCGCGTCGTTGGTGTGGAGGGTCGAGAAGACGAGGTGCCCGGTCAGCGCGGCCTGGATCGCGATCTCCGCGGTCTCAAGGTCCCGGATCTCGCCGACGAGGATCACGTTCGGCGCACACCGCAGCATGGCCTTGAGGATGCGCGAGAAGGAGAGCCCGATGCGAGGCTCCACCTGGACCTGGTTGATCCCGCGGATGTGATACTCGACCGGGTCCTCCGCCGTGATGATCTTGACGTCAGCGCGGTTCAACTCCTGGAGCGCGGCGTACAGGGTCGTGGTCTTGCCGGATCCTGTCGGCCCGGTGACCAGGACGATGCCGTTGGGCCGCGAGATCATCTTCCCGAACCAGCGCTGGTCATCGAGCCCGAGCCCGAGGTCTCCCAGGCCGAGCAAGCTCTTGCCGCGATCGAGGAGCCGCATGACCATCGTCTCCCCGTGGTTCGACGGGAGGATCGACGCGCGTACGTCCACATCGCGGCCCCCCAGCTTGAGCCCGATGCGCCCGTCCTGTGGCTTCCGCTTCTCGGCGATGTCCATGCGCGCCATGATCTTCAACCGGCTCATGAGCGGCGCCGAGAGGTGATCGGGGTGCTCCGCGGCGTCCCGCAGCAGGCCGTCGACTCGGTAACGGACCCGGACACGCCCGTGCCCCGGCTCCACGTGGATATCCGAGGCCCGCTGGTCGAGCGCCTGGCGGAAGATGCTCGTGACCAACCGAATGATCGGGGCGTCGCTCTCCTCGTCATCACCGTCGGTGACCGAGCCCATGGACTCGGCGACCGCGTCCTCAACCCCAGCGCCGTACGCCGTCGCGATGGCCGCCTTCAGCGCTGACGGCGCGGCGATCGCGCAGGACACCTCAAGCTCACCCAGCAGGAACTGCAGCTGGTCCGCGACGATCCGCTTGAACGGGTCGTCGATCGCGACGATCAGCCGCCCCCCCTTCTCCATGACCGGCAGGATCCCTTGCTCCGTTGCAAACTCAGCCGGGACCTGGGCGATCACCTCTTCGGCCACCTTGCCCTTGGAGAGGTCGACAAAGGGCATGCCCTCTGACTTGGCGAGGGCCCTGTAGACCGTGGGCTCATCCACGAGCCCGAGGGACGCGAGGGCCTCCTCGAGCGCGACGCCACCGTTGCGCTGGTGGGCCCGCGCCCGCTGGAGGTCTTCGTCCTGAAGCGCGCCGGAGGCGACGAGGATTTCACCGAGGTCCTGGCTCACGGAGGGGGGTCGATTGAGGGGAGAGGCGCGCGGGAGGCGACGGGAAATGAGAGGGGCCGCAGGGAAGTATCCCTGCGGCCCTCGGATGGTACCGCCCGAGCGCTAGAAACGTGCCTGCGCTCGGCGACCTGTTGTCAGGTGAGTCTCGCGTTCGCGCTCAGCTCCCCTTCTTCCCGTTCGGCGAGGCCTTGGGAGCGGGCCGCTGGACGTTCCGGGCCGTCTTGCGGCAGACACCGGAGAAGCGCACGAACTCGGAGGGCTTGGAAGGGTGTCCCGTCTCGATCGCGATCCGGCCCCTGAAGGAGCCGTCTGCGTCCTCGGGAAGGCCGTCGAGGCGGAGCTCGATGTCCACCGCGTTGCTGCCGCTGACCGGCTTGACGGCGACCTTGAAGCGATCGGCCCACGGGAGAGGCTGGTTGCCTTCGCCGGTGAGCGTGCACTTGACCTCGGTGAGGTCAAATTCAGGCTCGTGGCAGGTCAGGCGGACATTGCGCACCACCGGCTGGTTCGGGCGCACGAGCCCGAGCGACAGGTACTGCGTCTGAAGGGAGATCGCGCCGAGGATCGTGTAGTTCACGTTCGCGGTCACCTGGTAGACGGTGGGGGTTCCCGGCTTCACCGGCGCCTTGGTCGCCAGGGCGGCGTTCTTGGGCAGCTCAACGTCACTGTTCAAGCGAACCGCGTAGCTCTTCCCGCCTTCCGGTGAGTCTTTGGACACGGTGAAGGTGGCGCGCCAGACGCTCGCCTTCCCCGATTCGTCGGCATTCACCGGCGCGAAGTCCATGGACAGCCCGGCGGGCAGGGGGATCGGGCGCGTCGCGTCCTCGGAGAGCATGATCCGGTCCCCGTTGGAGGTCCGGAAGTCAATGGTGCCCGTCCGCTCCGTGCCCTCGCGGATCTGACCGAACTGGAGGAAGGGCGGCGAGGCCACGAGGAACGGCTCGACGTTGGCGGCCAGCGAGAGCATCGTGACCCCGGTCTTCCCGTCGTTGGAGTAGACGTTGATCCGGACGTTGGTCTTGTTCTTCTTGCTCTTGGTATCGAGCGTGGCGCTGATCTGGACCTCGGACCCCGGGGCGATCGGCGACCCGAAGTTGTACAGCGCGGGGGTCTCCTCCCCCTCTGCGAGCACCTTGACCTCACCGAGCGTGCACCCGCAGGTGGGGCTGGCCTGCGAGATGATGACGGGCTCGCTACCGTTGCTCTGGAGCTTGAAGGTGTGAACGAGCATGTCCCCCTGCCGCGCGCGGCCAAAGTCGTGCTTGTCCATCCCGAAGGAGATCTCCAGCTTGGCGTTCGGGTTCCGCGGAGGGCGCGGCGCTGCGGCGGGCTTCTTGGCCGCGGACTGCGCGAGCTTGGCCTTGTAGTCGTCCATCGCGGCCTGCTGCTCCGGCGTCATCCCGCTACCGCTTGAGGCGGGCTTGACGGGCTTCTGGGCGGCCCCCTTCACGGGCGCCGGCCCCTTCACCGTCTTGGTCGGGACCGTGAGACCGGACCCCTTCACCGCCGACGTTCGCTTCCCGCCACCGCTCGGAATGGAGACCGGCTTGGGCGGAGCTCCCCGACCCGAAAGGCGACTACGCCCGACCGAGCCCTTGCTCTTCTGGTCCTTGGCGGCGGCGTCCTGCTTGGCGTCCGCCTGCTTGGGCGCCGATGCGTCCTGCTGGGGCGAGGCGGCGGCCTCCGGAGCAGCGAGCAGATGGAGGGCCAGTCCGAGTGAAGCGAGGGTCAGGAATCGGGCTGCGGCCTGGAGGGCCGTGGGGCGGGATTCCGCGCTGAGGGGTGCGTGATCAAGCATTGGTTCTACGAATGGGATTCGGGCGCTAGAAGATTGCCAGCAGCGCAGGCGGGGAGCGGGTCTTTTTTGAGGTTCCGTTCTGCCCAGGGTCGCTACAAAAGGGTGCAGCGTGGTCTCCCCATGGTTATCGGCAGGTCGGGGGCACGAGTCGCAGGCAGGTATGAATCGGGAACAAGAACAATTTCAGAGGGGAGCACCGGCGCGCCCGGCGTGCCCCCACGAGCAGACGCCCGCGCCCAGAGTCTCCGGATGGAGAGTCTCCGGATGGAGCCCCCTGGCCCACGAGTGGCGGCTGAGAGGCCTGCTGGTCCTGGTCCTTGTGGGACTGGCGCCAGCCTGCAGGGTTCCCTCCCCCACGGTTCAACAGGGGCTGGAATACGGATTTCGTACGCCCAAGCAGGCGTTCCAGTCGTGGCGTACGGCGGTGCAGGGAGATCTGTTGGTGGAAGAATACCGGTGCTTTTCACGGCGCTGGAGGGCCCGCAACGGCGTCACCCTGCTCAAGTACGGCGAGGCGCGGGACGAGCTGCTCAGCGAGGTCCCCAAGCTGCGCTGGTCCCTGTACCGCGCCGACGCGCCCGAGTACCTCGACCGAAAGGACCGCTCAGCCCTCCTCGTCGCACGGGTCCCCGGCCCACTTTGGATCAATGACCAGTATCTGCTGGTCACCCTCCGCCGGCAGGGGTTCTGGGA
>JAQWJQ010000099.1 GCA_029248265.1 Planctomycetota bacterium | reverse complement strand
GAGGTGTCCGACATCCGTGATGTTCATCACCTGCTGGACGTCGTACCCGAGATACTCGAGCCAGCCACGCAGGATGTCCGCGAAGAGAAAACTGCGGTAATTGCCGATGTGCGGACGGCCGTAGACCGTCGGGCCGCAGTTGTACATGCGGACCACCCCCTCCTCTATCGGAGAGAACGGGGCCTTCGAACGCGTGAGTGAGTTGTAGACGTGAAAGGTCAAGGGTCTTGGGGCGAGCCTGGCTTCGTAGAATCGGAGGACGCGGATCGTCTCCCGAACATGGCGCCCGCTACGCACAAGGTACCGATTCGGCACCCAGATGACCTCGCTCAGTCCCGCTCCCGATCGCCAGGATGACCGCGACCCCGAGGAGGACGCTGTCCCGGAGCTCGAGTTGCTCGACCTGCACGGGAGCGGTAAGACGAGCAGGGTCTGGCGAGGCCGATTCACGTCGGCCTGGGGGCCGTTCAGCGCCGGGGAGGAGGCGGCCGTCAAGATCCTCCGCCCTGAGCTGGCCCGGGACCCGGACGCGCTCGAGGCGCTCCGCCGTGAGGAGCGGGTCTCAGCTCAGTTCCAGCACGAGGCCGTGGCGAGGACCTATCGGCTGGAGCAGGTCGTGTCCGCGCCGGGCCTCGCCCCCGGCGCCACCCCACCTCCCTCGGCGGCATCAGACCCCGGGGCCTCGCGCCCCTGGCTCCTGCAAGACTTTGTCCCTGGCGGTTCGCTCGCCGAGGAGTTGACCGCCACGGGGCCGCTCCCGGAGCCAACGGTCCGCGCCATCGGCGCCCGCCTCGCGGGCGCGCTGGCTGCACTCCACGCTGAGGGCTGGGTCCACGGCGACGTCAAGCCCGACAACGTCCGGCTCGACCATGATGGTCGCGCGAGTCTCGTCGACCTCGGGCACGCCGAGAGGGAGGGCACGCGGGCTGGCGCCCTCGGGACGCCCCGCTTCCTCTCCGCAGAGCGCGCCAGCGGCGGCCCCATGTCCGCCGCCGCAGACACGTTCGCCCTCGGCGCGCTGCTGTTCGAGATCGCTGTGGGAGCGCCCGCAAGCGGATCGCCCCCGAACCTGGCGCGCCTCCGCGCCGGCGGCGTCCAACCGCCGTCCAATATGGTGCCGCGGCTCTCCCCCCTGCTGGATGCCCTCGTCCTGGCGTCGCTCTCACCGCTCGCGGCAGCACGCCCCTCCAGCGCCACGGTCGCGAGCACCCTCGGCAGCGGCGAGTCCTCCAGCTGGTGGCGCACGCGGCTCTTGGAAGACGCCGCCACCCGCCAGCGTGGAGCCCCCTGGGCCGGGCGCCACACGCTGCCCCTGGTGGGAAGGGATGGCGAGCTAGCACAGCTCTCCAGCGCGTGGGAGCGCGCCAGCCGCAACGGCGCGGTCGCGCTCCTCCGCGGCGATCGAGGGGTGGGCAAGTCACGACTCGTCACCGACTTCGTGCACCGTGTCCGGCGCCGCGCTGAGTCGCCTCCTGTCTACATCTACGGCCGCTGCGAGAGGGTGACGGAGGAGCGTCCCGGCGCCACCCTGTTGACCCTCCTCCGCCGCTGGCTCCATCTCCCCCACGACGTCGCTCCTGGCCCTCGGTCACGGGCCCTCCTCAAGGACGCGGTGGCGCCGGCCATCGCGCGGACCCTGATCAACGCCCTTGACCCCGGCGCCCGCCAGGAGCAAGAGGTCACCGAGGCCACGGCCCTCGGCGAGTGGCTCCTCGCGCTCGCGCGCTCGCAGCCCGCCATCGTCTTCCTCGATGACATCAACTTCGCCGGGACGACGACCCTCGATGCTCTCCTGCGCGTCGCCCGCGGCCTCAGCGAGACCCGACTCCTGCTGGTCCTCGGCGAGCGGAGACGCGCCGGCTTCCGAGACGCTGCGCGGCTCGCGGACCTCCGCCGCCGCGTCGAGGCGGCCACCGTCACGATCCCCCTCGGCCCAATCAGCGAGCGCGCGGTGCTTGAGGTCGTGGAGCACATGTTCCACCACTCGGCGCCGCGCCTGCGGCTCGCCCGGGCGCTCCACGAGCGAACCGGTGGGGTCCCCGGGAGCATCGATGAGCTGCTGAGGCTGATGGAGGAGCGTGGTTGGGCCCGCCCCATCTCCGGCCGCGAGCACGGCCTCGACCTGCTGATCTCACCAGAAGACCTCCCACGCCCCCAGGGCATCCTGGAGGCGGTCAACGAGCGGCTCGCCTCCCTGGACGGGCGCTCCAGGATCTGGCTCGAACGCCTGGCCATCGTCGGGGCACGGTTCGAGCCCGCTCTGGTCTCGCTAGCCTGGGCTGGGACGCGTGGAGGGGCACTCGAGGCCGCCTTCGGCCGCCTCGTTCGCATGGACTGGATCGTTCCCTCTGGCGCTCGCTACCGGTTCTCTGAACCGGTCGAGCGAGAAGAGATCCTCGCGAAGATGGCGCCCCGCCGCGCCCGTCGAGGGCACCTCGCCGTGGCGCAGGCGCTGCATGACCTTGAGGTCCGCCGGGGTCGCCGGCCGAGCTTCAGGCGCGCGTTCCACCTGCGTGAAGGAGGCGCGATCGATGAGCTGCTCTCGATCCTCCCCGAGATGCTGAGGCGCCTGGCGAAGGCCGGGCATCCGCACCGCCTCGCGACCCTCGCGGGCTGGGGCCTACAGGCGCTGGACGCTCGAGAGGACCTCTCCGGACCCCGGCGGCTGTTCCTTGAGTCCCTGGCTGGAGCAGCGGATCGCCTGGGAGAACGCGCCGAACAGCGCGCAGCCCTCGAGGGGCTCGGCGAGCTCGACCTGGACCTGGACGAACGGCCGGCGGTGGGCGCCCACATCTACCTGCTCCACGCGCGCTTCTCGTTGGGCGGCGGCGAGTTTGGCCTCGCGAGGGGCCTGCTGCGCAACGCTGAGGGGCTCGCCGATCGGGCGGCGCAGGAGGGCTCGATCAGCGACCGGCCGCAGCTAGACGCCGATCGGTCAGAGATCGCCCGCCTGTCCGGGCGGCTCGCGCTCGAGCTGGGAGACCTGGCGACCGCTCGCCGACGCGCCGAGGAGGCGGGCACGCACGCGCCCGATCCGGTCGCGAGCGCACAGGCCAGGATCCTCGACGCTCTGATCTTCATCCACGAGGGCGACCCGGAATCAGCCCTGATGACCCTCACCCGACTGCGCCGCTCCCTGCGGCGCAACGAGCGCAGCCTGGGCGCGACCGCCGCACGCGCAGAGTCGAGCCTCGTCGCTGGGCGGGCCTGGCGCCTCGTCGGCCGCCTGCGCCTGGCGGACCGTGCCTTCGAGCGCGCCGGCGAGCTCGCGCTCCGCGGCGGAGAGGGCCGCATCGAGGTCGAGGTCGCCGCGCGACATGGCCGGTTGCTCGCGGATGTCGGCCGCGAGCGAGACGCTGAGCTCAAGCTACGGGACGCGCTCTTCGCAGCGAGGAGGACCGAAGATCGACGGGGCGAGGTGACCGCGTCCCTCTTCCTTGGGATCCTGACGGCCGAGCAAGGCCTCGCGGGCGCCCTGGACCTCGTGCGGCGCGCTCACCGCCTGTCCACCTCGATGGGCCTGAAGCGCCACCTCGCCATCATCCTCGCAGTCGAGGCCCGGCTCGCTCGCGAGAGCGGTGACCACCGGGAGCTCTTCAGGTACGCGCTGGAGGCCCAGCGCCTCACCGATGAGTACGGAGCCGAGCTCCCGGACCGAATCGTGATCAGCGCGACCCTGTCTCTGGCGCTCTCGCGCAACGGGCAGACCAAGCGCGCCGTCCAGGTACGGAGGGCCATCGAGCGGCGGATTCACGAGGACAACCGCAGGCTAGGCTCCCGACTCAAGCGCCGCCGTCACCTGCGCTGGACCTCCGCCCTCCTCGAGAGCGCGCTCTCTGCTGATGGGCCGCTCTACCCCCGCGGTGTCCTCGGCTCCTAGGGCCGGCCGGACGCCGCCCGCGCGTCCTCCGATCGGCCGAAGGTTCGCTCGAGCCTCCACCCAGCCCTGTGGAGGAGGCCCCCTTCGCGCGCTTGGTCATGGATCACGTCAAGCCAGCGCCGTAGGTCACCGGACGCGACCCCGTAGGCCTTGAGGAAGCGAACGGCCCCGCCCGCACCGACCACGGGTCCATACTCCTGCTCCCGCCGCCCCACATGCCTCCAGAGGCGGGCCAGGTTGCGAAGGCGTGCTGCTTCCGGGAGCCCCCCGCCGCCTTCGATCCGCGAGCGATCGAGGTCCAGAATCCACGCCTCCTCCCAGCCCCCTTCACGGAGCAGGATGTTCGCAGGCTGCAGGTCTGCGTGCATGCACCCGGCGTCATGGACCCGCCGGACCAAGGCGCCCGAGGAGGCCAGCCCTCGCCGGAGGTCACCGGCCGTACGCTCGCCACGGCGCACTGCGCCGAGGAGATGCCCGAGGTCCAGGCTGCTCCCCAGGCGTTCAGTCACCAGGGTCAACTCGAACCCAAGAGGGAAGACCGGGACTGCGCGCGCAGCGAGCACCCGTGGGGTCGGTACCCCACGCTCACGAAGCGCCTCCGAGAGGATCAGCTCATTGAAGGGGCGAGACGGGTCCTTGAACCGTCGACCCGTGATGAACCTCGCGAGGCCTCCGTGACTGAAGCGCCTCGCGAGACAGCGGACCCCGCCGACCTCCAGAGCTCCGAGCGGCTCCCGCCCGGACTCCTCCGCGTCCTGGAGTTCGGCGGTGCCTCCGAGACGGTGCCGACCGTCCGGCGAGAAGCCCGAGGTCCTGAGCGGGTCCAAGTGAGAGGCCCGGCAGGCCATCACCCCGCGCTCTCCCTCAACGACCAGGAAGCCGTTGGGGAGCGCGGGAAGGCGCTGAACGAGCCCCATCACGCGGGCTGCTACAGGCCAGCGCCGAACCCAGACGCCGGGGAGTCGGACTCCGGCTCGCTGCGGGGCTTCTGCTTCGGCTTCGGCTCAGCCTTCGGTTCAGTCTTCGGTTCGGTCTTGGGCTTCCGCGGTGACTTCTCCTCGCGCCCGCCGGACTTGTCGAGCCCCAGCCCGAAGGACGGATCCCCTTCCGGGCTGCTCTCGGTCTCGCGCCTACGCTCTCGTTGCTTCGGCGCCGCCTCGCGCGGCGCTTCTTCGCGGGGTGCCTCTTGGCGGGGTGCCTCGTCGCGGGGTGCCTCGTCGCGGGGGGCTTCTCTGCGGGGTGCCTCGTCGCGGGGTGCCTCGTCGCGGGGGGCTTCGTCGCGGGGGGCTTCTCTGCGGGGTGCCTC
>JAQWJQ010000219.1 GCA_029248265.1 Planctomycetota bacterium | reverse complement strand
CCACTTCCGCGCGTCGCCGACGAAGCGGAGCCCCTCACGCTCGCGGACCCCAACGTCGGCGAACAGCTTTTGGAGCTTCGAGGTTGGAGAGTTCGAGACGATGACCAGCTCGACGCCGGCGGCATGGATGCGTTCGCAGAGCCCCCTTGCCCCGTCGACCAGCCGATGCCCGTGGTCCGAGAGGTAGGTCCGCATGGCCGGGCCGAACTTCTCCGAGCCGTACTCATGCGCCGAGTCATGGCCCGCGCGCCGGATGCCCTCCCGCCAGCGGTCGGCGCCGGGGGCGTCCCCGCCGTCGTCCAGGTAGCGGCAGACGGCGCCGGTCGCCAGGAGGTCATCCTCATCGACGAAGGCGGTGAGGAACCCGCGTGGCCACCAGCCGTGCAGGTCCGGCTGCTCGTGGGTCGCGCTGAGGAAGCCGTCGAAGGTCTCACGGGCCGTCCCCTCGGACATGCCAAGGTCCTTCGCGACCTCCTGAACGAAGCACTCGTTGATGAAGCGAGCCTCGCCCGCCTGATCTGTCCAGACACCGTCAAAGTCAGAGAGGATCTTCATCGTGGTCCATCTTCGCGCGGGGAGCGACGGCGGAGGCGGAGGCGCCCCTGAGCGCGGCTGGCTCCCAGGGCCTCGCGGCGATGGGCCGTTCACCTTGATCAACGGGGTGCCGCGTGGGATAGGATCCCGACATGGAGAGCGAGGGCAAGCCGAAGGAGCCAACAATGGGGCTCCGGCCTCTTTGCGCCCTCCCGGCTGCGGCTGTCCTGCTCATCGTCGCCGCGGGCGGATGGCTGAGCCTCACGGCCCAAGCCGGAGGGGGCTTGCCGCGAGGAGCACCTGGCGCCCTCCTCTACCTGCCCATGACGAGCATCGCCCTCCTGATCCTCGCCGGACGAAGTTTGGCCCGAGGGGTCGGTGGCCTCGTCTCCCGTGACCGTGACCTCCTCGGGGAGGCCACTCAATGAAGCGAGAGGAGTGGTCGCTCACCGTCCCGCACCAAGGGGTCAGGCAGGTCTCGGCCGTCTGGGATCTTCCGGAGACCGCCCCGAGGGCGGCCTTTGTCCTCGCCCATGGCTCCGGGGCGCCCATGTCCTCGGCCTTCCTCGAGACCATCGCGCCGATCATCGCGGGGGCCGCTGGCTTCGCGGTGATGCGCTTCAACTACGCCTACGCCGAGCTGATGGTCCGCACCGGCGGACGCCGCCCGCCGGAGCGGCGGCCAGCCCTCGAGGCCGTACACGCGGCCGCCCTCGGTGCGGCGCGGGCCCGGTTCCCGGAGCTGCCGCTGATCGGCGGCGGGAAGTCCTTGGGCGGCAGGATCTCGACCCTGCTGGCCGCGGATGGCGCCGAGCTCGATGGGCTGATCCTCCTGGGCTATCCCTTGCACCCGCCCGGTAAGCCGGAGCGGCAGCGCGTCGAGCACTTTCCAGAGGTCAAGGTCCCGACCCTCTTCCTCCAGGGGACTCGAGATGCCCTGGCGGACCTCGACCTTCTACGCCCTGCGCTCAAGCACTTCTCCGGCGAGCAAACGCTCCACGTCGTGGAGGGCGGCGACCACTCCTTCGCCGTGCTCAGGCGCAGCGGCCGAAGTCCCGAGGACGTGCACGGAGAGATCGCTCAGGCCATCACCGACTGGGCGGACGCCACCCTGTGACGAGGAGCGCGCCGCACGCTCGGTGCGCCGGCGGCTCGGTGCGCCGGCGTCTCGGTGCGCCGCAGGACTCAGCCCTGGGACTCAGCTCTGGGACTCAGCCCTGGACTCGCGGCGCAGGGTCCGGCGCGGCGTGAGGCCCCGGGGGGCCATGTCGCCCTGGGCGGGGAGGGCGCCCAGGCCATCTCCACTCCAGAGGAACGTCGTCGTCCAGTAGCTCTCCACCTCTGACATGTACTGTGTCGAGGGAGGCTCGACGGACTCCTGGGTCGCGCCGTGGGCGACGGAGGCGCTCTCGAGGAAGGCCCTCACGGTCAGCGCCGTCCCAAGGAGCACCAGCCCCACCACCGCCAGGAGGCGGAGGCTGCTCTCGCGCCCCGCGGAGGGGAGCGCGGCGGGCGCGTGGGTGGTTCGGAGGCTGCTCATCGTGGACCTGTTCGCAGGAGGTATGCGTCTGGAGACGCCCAGGTGCCTCATTTTCTTGCGAAGGAAGGGCCCAGGCCCTCCGTCGCAGGACCCATATGTGGCATAAAGCCGCACGGGCGTGGAGCTTAGAGGCAGCCGGAACCTGGAGGACGCCCGCGAGATTCCCCGCGGGCGCTCCAGGATCTCTCAGGCCTGCAACCAGGCTTCCCAGGCGTCGAAGGAGGTCTCACGACCCAGGAACGCGGCGGCCATCGCTCCCGCGTCGTCCGAGCCCCCCTGTCCCAGAACGGTATCGCGATATCGCCGGGCCTTCTCCGCGCTCATCAGGTCGTCGCCGAAGACACTCGCGAAGTCCTTCGAGATCACCAGGGACCACATGTAGGTGTAGTAGTTCGAGGAGTAGCCATGCAGGTGGCCGAAGGCGCAGTGCATCGCGGTGCCTGGGACCTTCTCGAAGAAGGTCAACTCCGCCTGCAACCGCCCGAGCAACTCCCCCGCGTCCACGCCAGCGGGGTCGCGGTCGTAGAGCGTCAACGCGAACAGCGCGTAGAGCATCTGGCCCATGACGTTCATCCCCTTGCCATATTCCTCCGCCGCACGGAGCTTCGCGACCAGCTCCGCGGGGATCGGCTCGCCAGTCTCATGGTGCGTCGCGAAGCGCTGCAGCACTCCGGCGCTCCACCCCCACTCCTCGTAGAGCTGCGAGGGCACCTCGACGAAGTCCCACTCGCATGCGATCCCGGCGAAGCCGTGGAAGCGGTGGATGGAGAACAGGTGATGGAGGAGGTGTCCGACCTCATGAAAGAAGGTCGTGACCTGGTCGTGCAGGAGCAGGGCCGGGTCCTGCTCCGTCGGCGCAGGAAAGTTGCACACCAACGCCGCCTCGGGGAGCGCGCCACCGGCGACACCGCTGCGCATCTGGAACATCGCGGCGTGCTTGAACTTGCCCTCCCTCGGGAACATGTCGAGATAGAACCGCGCCACGGCACGGTCCCCCTCGAACACGTCGTAGCACTCGACCGCTTCGTGCCAGGGTGAACCGGCCTCGGACCGCTCGATGCGCACGCCGAAGAGCGTCTCAGTGGTCGCGAGGATCCCGTCACGGACCCGCGCGTAGGCAAAGTAGGGCCGCACCGACTGCGAGTCGAAGCTGTGCTTGCGGCGCTTGACCCGCTCCGCGAGATATCGCGACTGCCACGCCTCGACCCGGTCTGCGGCGGGATCGATGGACCTCAGTTCCTCAAGGAGGTCACTGAACTCCGCCTCTCCGACGGGCCTGGCGCGGGCAGATACACGCTCGGCAAACTCGCGCGCCGCGTCGGCGGTGCCCACCATCTTGTCGTCGCATGCCCAGTGCGCCCAATGGTCGTAGCCGAGCGTCGTGGCGAGCTCGTGGCGCCTTGCCAGGAGACGATTCAGCACGTCCTCGTTCTCAGGGAAGGCGCGGAGGTTGAACTCCCGGTGGAGATCGCGCCGCACCTCATCCCGCTCGGCGTAGAGCATGACGGGGAGGAAGTCCGTCGGGTCCGTTGTCAGGGTGACAGAGCCGTCGGCGTCCTCGGGGTGGGCCGCGAGGAAGTCGGCGGGGAGGCCGGTCAAGGCGGCGTGTCCGTCCTTGATGCGGAGCGAACGCCCGCCCCCCATGATATTCCGATCGAACTCCTGGCCGACGTGAGTCAGCTCCTCCTGCAGGGCCCGAACTCGCTCACGGACGGCGTCGCTCTTGTCGACACCGCTCCGACGATAGTCCCGCAGCGCATGCTCCACGTAGCGACGAACATCCGCGGCCACATCGTCACCAAGCTCGAGCCCGGCGAAGCGCTCGTACGCCCCGCGGTGCAGGTTCAGCTCTGTGACGAACGCAGAGACTCGCTGGCTGGCCACCTCCGCAGCCTCGCGGACGGCGTCGTCCGGATGAACCGAGGAGAAGAGCTCGGCGAGCCCTGAGATCTCGCCGATCTCCCGGCCGACACCATCGAAGGTGGTCGAGACCTCCTCCGCGGTGGCTTCGGAGGGCAGCGCGAGGAGCGCGTCGAGCCTGCGCTGGGCGGCCTCAAGCTGCTGGTCGACGAGGGCAGAGAAGGAGGCGGCGTCGTGCTTGGTCATCGTTATTCGATGTCGTTGGCGTAGCGATGGAGGAGCTCCATCTGGCGGTGGAAGTCGTGGTCCACAGCGTCTCCGAGGGGAGACTTGAAGTAGCCCGCGAGGTGTTCGAGCGCGCCCGATTCCCCCCGGCGGCTGGAGAGGTCCGCGAGGCGGGCGAGGTCGATGATCAGCGGCGCGGCCAAGGCCGAGTCACACCCCGACCAGGTGAATTGGAGGGACATTCGAGCGCCGAGGAAGCCCTCGAAGTGAACGAAATCCATCGCCGTCTTCCAGTCACCCAGCGAGGGGACGTAGTCGATCCCAACCTGCGTCGACAGGTCCGGCGAGCTCTCGTGGAGGATGGACCGGAGCGCCTCATCCTTGGTCTTCAGCTTCTTCGCCTTGTGAGCCGGATCCTTGAGGACCTCGCCGTCCCGGTTGCCGAGCATGTTGTAGCCCTGCCAGGCCAGCACGTTCAGCGCGCGCGCCTTGAACATGGGGGCCAGCGCCGTCTTGAGGAGCGTCTCGCCGGTCTTGCCGTCATTTCCAGCGACCGGGACGCCTTCCTGACGGGCCAGCTCGAGGAGCGCCGGTACGCCGGCCCCGATGCTGGGCGTGAAGTTCACGAAGGGGCGGCCGGAGGAGATCGCAGCGTAGGCGTAGATCATCGACGCGGGCTGAGCCACGCCAGCGTCCAGGGCGGCCTCAAGAGCCTCAAGCGACTCCCAAGCCAGCTGTGGAGCGAACTCCGCCTCGGTGCTAGCCACGTGGACGACCACCGCCCTCTCGAGGTCGTGGTCGCCCGTGAACTCGTCGAGGTCTCGGACAAGTTGGGCGATCTGTTCGCGGGGCGGCTTGCTCCCGAGGTCTGCCGCCCTCGAGTCGAGGTCCGCGAACCCCGTGTCCGCCGTGTCCAACACTCCCGGGCGGATGGCGGCCTCGAAGGCCGCCGCCGCGCCGCTCGTGGCGGCCACCAGTTCAGGAGAGAGGATGCCTGCGCGAATCAGCTCGCCCGCCGAGGACGAGAGGTCGCGCGTACAAACGTCGTGGCCGCCCAGCACGAGATCTTCCAGCGGGACCAGGGGCAGGTCGCTGAGGGGGGGAGCCTCCGTGGGCAAGCCCACAGGAGAGACGAGCCCGTCCCGCATCCCAGCCACCCCATAAGCCACGCAGGTGGAGATCGCCCCGCGCGCGCCCACGAGCCAGAGTCCTGTACGTCCGGGGGCAGCAGTCGAGTCGGTCACGTTGGGGGCGGCGATAGGGTCGAGACGGAATGGGAACGCGGCCGCTCGGTCCGTCCGTGGGGATCAGGCCGGAGCAGGCGCGTCAGATTGTGGACGAAGTACAGCCCCGCGTCCCGCTCAGGTCGGGCATTTGCCGGATCATTGCCCGCCCGCAGCCGCAGCCGGAGCAACAAGCTGAAGCGCGACCCAGCCCGAGACAATGCCGTCATCCCTCGGGTCCCACCAGCGCCCGTCCATGGTGGCCAGCGTCGCCGCCTCGGGAGCCGCAGCCTCCGGCGCGGCCTCACCGGGGCCGCCCGCCGGCGAACGGGGAGCCCGCTCCCCGTCTCCGCCGGGCCCACCTGCATCGGGAAGGCCAGAGGTGCCAACCGAGATCCCCGAGGCCGGGCCGGCTTCCTCTCCCCCCTCACGATCTGCTCCGCCCTCATCCGAACGAGGCTCTCCGGAGCGGTCCTCGTCCCGCTCTCCTGTCGCCGCCTGACGGTCTGCGCCGAGGCTGCCCTCGCTCTGCCCCGGCTCCAGCGCGACCGACTCGGCCGCGGCCGCAGCTCGGGCGAGCGCTTCTGCCAGCTGTGAACCGTGTGGCGCCTCCAACGCCAGGGCCTCGAGCTCCTCCGCGAGGTCGCGCATCTCCTGCGGGCGTTGCTTGGAAGAGGCCGACGCGACGGCGGCCTCCGCCGCCCGCTGAATGGCCTCGCGCGCTGCCTCGTCCATGGGCACCGCGCCCTCGCGCGCCAGAGAGGCGAGGTCGGCAGAGAACGCATAGGTCCGCGCCCGATCGCCGCCCGCCGTTGAGCCCGAGGACTCCTCGAGCCCCACCGAGACCGCCAGCAGGGCCAACGCTAAGAGCGGCACCGCCACGAACGAGACCGTGTGCGGCACCGCCACCTCCACGGCCTCTCTTCGACGGAGCCGGGTGAGGACGCGCTGCGCCCCCAGCTCCGACATCACGGAGGGCTGGTCCGCCGAGTTCGCTTCGAACGCCGCGAAGTAGGCGCCTCCGAGCGAGAGCCCCTCATCGACGCGCCTCGCGGCAGCGCTCGCCGAGAGCGGGGTGGCGTGGCGCCACGCCAGGAAGGTCGACAGCGCGAGCAGCGAAGCCAGGATATACAGGTCCAGGTCCTCGAGCCCCTGGCCGCCGAACACACCGAGCGAGACGCTGAGCGCCCCAGCGCCGATGGCAGCGCACAGCGCCTGCGCCGCGTACCCCTGGCGAGCACGTGAGACCACAGCCCGGTGAAGGCGCCCCACCGCGTGAAGCGCGGGGAGGTCGACGGCCACCGCCTCGCTGGACTTCGCGCGCACCATCAACGACCGCCGGAGTCCCCCACGGGCTCTGGCACGAAGGGAGCCGCGGCGCGAAGACCGTCCGGCAAGCCGTCAAGCTCGTCGGTGGACATGATGAAGAGGATCTCCGCGCCACGATCCGGGAGGAGCCAGACGTTCGGGCGCCAGCCCGTCTGGACCGTGCACTCGGGGAGCGCCGCCGTGACCAGGGTGTCGCCTTGGGAGAAGAACGCCACGTTGACCAGGTTGCCGGTGGACGCCGCCGCGAGGACCTCCCCGCCGCCGTTGCCCCGGTCCTGCACCATCCTCGAACCTAGCCAGACCCAGGGATGTCGCCGCATGGTTCGCCCGCGAACCAGGTCGAGGAGCAGGTCCTCCATGCGATGGAAATGGAGCGTCTCCCCAGGGAACTCGCCCGTGGTGGCGTCCCTGGCACCGGACGACTCACGCCACGCGGCGTACAGGTAGGTCTCACCGCCCGAGGGCACGATGACCTCGTGCGTTGGGACGCCGTTCCGTGCCTCCTCGCGGGTGGGCGGCGGGTCCTTGGCGACGTATTGCACGTTGTCCCCCTGCCCCACGCCGAGCGCGAGCATCGCCGCCGTGAGGCCGTCCGGACTCACGTCGGTCAGGAACATGGACTCGTGCGAGGCG
>JAQWJQ010000213.1 GCA_029248265.1 Planctomycetota bacterium | reverse complement strand
CACCTCGGTCAACCCTTGCCGACGGGGCAGGTCGAGGTAACGCTCCATCGAAGGCTCGTGGAGGTCTGCGTCGACGACGAGCACCTGGATTCCCGGCAGCTCGCAGAGGGCGAGGGCGAGGTTCAAGCAGGCCACCGACTTCCCCTCACCACTCAGGGCGCTGGTCATCACCAGGGTGTGCGACGCCCCGTCAGGGTTCATCGCGTGCACTGCGTTCCTCAGGGAGCGGAACTGCTCCGCGACCTGACTGCGGGGGTTGACGTGAACCGCCAGCTCCTCGCGCCGAATGGGGACTTCACGGGACTCGTCGGCCGGGGCCGGCTCGAGTCTGTCGTTGCTTTTACTGGGGGCCATGTTGAGCGCTCATGTACTAGATCGTCCTTGGCGACGGAAGCACCGAAGCCGAAACAGGCACGCTGTGGCAATTATCCCTGATTTCGGAGGTCAACGCGCCGGAAGTGGCGCTGATAGCTGCTCCAGGTCTCTGGGTGGGAGCGGAGGAGAGGGCGGCCAGGCTTCATCGAGAAAGAGATCCGAGAGCGGATGGGACTCCATGGTCGCCACCTGGCGCAGATTCCCGGAGAAGCGCTCTGCGAGGTCATCTCGCCGGGCGCGGTCGAGAGCCGCGCAGGCCGCCTCTGCGGCCTGCCTCAGGGCCGTGGAGGATCCCTCGGCGCTGCCGATGCCCACCTTGAGCGCCCCAACGAGGGACTCCTCCAGCACCTCGAGGGCGAGCGCACCGGTCTCCGGGTCCCCCACCACCGCCGCCAGGTCCATCCACGCTCCCTCGACCGCTGCGGGCTCGTCCCGACTCCCCTCCAGGACCAAGAGCGCCCGATCCAACGCGCGGCGCTTCTCCAGGGGAGACGCGAGCCCAGCGCGCAACGAGACGGCCACCAGAGCTGCGGCTTCCTGGGGGTTCAACTCCCTCTCCGCTCGCCGGACCAGCGCCCCGAACGCCCGCACCAGGTCTCCGCGCACCGTCCGCGACGCGAGCATCATCGGCCCTGGCCGGTCGAAGCGGCGGCACTCCTCCTCGAGCAGGAGCGCGGCGCGAACGGTCTCGAGGATCCACGGGGGGCACGGCTCACTCGCGTCGTCCTGCTCCGACGTCAAGGCGGCCCAGACCAGCAACTCCGCGACCAGCTCCGCGTCGGTCCCGCCGTCCCAGGTCCACCCCGCAGCAGGGCGGACCTGGGCCAGGCCCAACTCCAACCCCAGCCCCGCCACATCTCGTCCAGAGGCCTCCAGGAACAAGGCGCCCGGATCAGGTAGCGAGACCCTCCCAGCCACAAGGAGCGGTCGCACCGCCAGGAGCACACGGAGCGCCTGTCGGCGAGAGCGAGCGTCGAGGTCCCCGGTGAGGACCCGCACCGCCAGGTCCTCCGCCACGGGGTCCGTGACCCCGAGCCCCTCCAGCGCCACGAGTCGCGCCCAGCGCCCGCTGGGCGGGGCCTGTTCAAAACCAGCCGTGAAGAGCGGAGTGATCGACGCTCCACCCACGGCGCCTGGGCTCCCCGCGGTGATCGGCGCAAGAGCAGCGAGCCCCGCTGCGAGCCGAGCCGTGCGCCGATCCAGCCCCACCTTCGCCTCCTCGAACTCCGCGCGTTGAACCGCCACATCCTCCAGTTCTCCGGCCTCCTCGGCCTCCGAGACCGCCCGGCCGAGGGCTGCGACCTCGCGCGACTCCCGGTCCATGAAGGCGAGGATCGACCGCACGGACGAGGCCCTCTGGAGAGACGGCGCGACCCTACCCCGGGCCGCGGCCGCCATCAGTCCCTCGAGGGCGACCACGTCACCGGTCCTCTGCCAGCGCTCCTCGAACCAGTACACCGCCGCAGCCCAGTCGAGAGCGGCGAGGGCCCGGGCTGCCGCGCTCTGGCGTAGGACGTTGCCCTCGCGCATCACCGCCACGCACCAGCGAACGACCACGCTCCCCGCCGACGCCCGCAGGTCGCGTCCGATCGGCGCCCGCTCGGTGCTGCCCCGCCCGACCACGTGAATCCAGGACCGGGCGGGCGGCCGACCGTCCGCGCCGCCGTCCGCGCGCTCGTCCTCCGGGTAACGGAAGCCTTGCACCTGGAAGGCCGCCCCGTGGACCGTGGCGAGGGCCTCCAGGACCTCGGTCCACGTGCCGTCGACGCGCAGCGCCTCAAGGCTCGGGGAGGGCCGACGAATCATGCGCTCCACGACCTGAGGGTCCAGGATGACAGCGGCTGGGCCACGACCGAAGAGGTCCAGCCGATCGAAGGCCGCGACGCCGCCCCCGGCGTTGGGGTCCACCGCCACACGCGCGCTCGCTCGATCTTCCCACGCCGCAGGTAGCCGCGTCGACTGCCGCGGCAGGTCATAGACCGCGACCGCGGGCTCATCGAAGGCGCTGCGGCTCCACCGCAACAGCTGGGCGTCGATCGCCTGACGGCCCACGCTCGCGACCTCCGCGCTCCCGGCGACGGCGAGCTCCACAGCATGGCGGAGCAGGCGATCTTCAGCCCCGAGCAGCAGAGCGAAGCGGCGCCTGACTCCAGGACTCGCACCCTCGAGGAGCGGGGCCAACTCGGAGCCGGCCTCAAGAGACAGCAAGCGCCCGGCCAGCGCCAACTGCGCGGCCTCGCGCGCCCCCAGTTCGTCTGCGCCGAGGGCCGCGACGAGCCCGGCGAGGTCGGCCTCCTGGGGGGCCGGCGCCGCACCCAACGGCGCGAGGAGGAGGAGGACACCGAGCAAGGACGGCAGCGGCGCACGGGCGGGCGCAAGACGAGACGGCGGACGCAGCATGGCTGGCCTCTATTGTCGCCTCTCACGCCCCCAAGCTGCTACCCTCCGCCCCATGTTCAGGAGCCTACTCGTCGCCAACCGCGGAGAGGTCGCCGTGCGCATCGCGCGGGCAGCCCGCGACGCGGGAGTCCGTACCGTCGGAGTTGTCTCGACCGCCGATCAAGGCGCACCCTGGACCGGGGCGTTCGACGAAGTCGTCTGCATCGGCGGGCCCGCGCCCGCCGAGAGCTACCTCCGGATGTCCGCCATCGTCCAGGCGGCACGCCAAACCGGCTGTGCAGCGGTCCACCCCGGGTGGGGCTTCCTCGCGGAGAACGCCCGCTTCGCCGCTCTCTGTGAGCAAAACGGCCTGACCTTCGTGGGGCCCGCGCCCTCCACCATGGAGCGCATGGGCCTCAAGTGGCCGAGCAAGGTCGCCATGCGAGCAGCCGGGCTGGACCTGACCCCGGGTAGTGACGGCCTGCTGGAGGACGTCGACGAGGCTGTACGTGTGGCCAGTGACGTCGGCTACCCGGTCATCTTGAAGGCTGACGCGGGCGGCGGCGGGCGCGGTATGCGGATCTGCAGGAACGAGGCCGACGTCCGAGAGGCCTACCCCTCCGCCCGCGCCGAGGCCGTGGCCGCCTTCGGGAATGGCGCGCTGTTCCTCGAGAAGTTCGTCACAGGCGGCCGCCACATCGAGGTTCAGATCATCGGTGACCAGTTCGGCCGGGCCGTCCACCTCTTCGAGCGCGACTGCTCCGTCCAGCGCAACCACCAGAAGCTCATCGAGGAGAGCCCCTCGCCGGCGCTCTCCGCGGAGGAGCGTGCGGAGCTTGGCGCCCGCGCCGCGCAGGCCGCCGAGGCCATCGGCTACGTGGGCGCAGGGACCATCGAGTTCCTCGCGGCCCCCGGGTCGGGGCGGCTGAGCTTCATGGAGATGAACACGCGCCTTCAGGTGGAGCACCCCGTCACCGAGATGGTCACCGGCATCGACATCGTCCGTGAGCAGCTCCGCATCGCCGCCGGCGGGCCGGTCGGCTTCACCCAGGAAGGCGTGGCGCTGGAGGGGCACTCCATCGAGTGCCGCATCAACGCCGAGGATCCCTCGGATGGGTTCCGGCCCACGCCCGGAACCCTCGAGGAGTTCGACATCCCCCTCGACCTCGGGCCCGGGAGGGTCCGCGTGGACACCCACGTCGAGGCCGGCGCCGAGGTGCCCCCCTACTACGACTCGCTCATCGCCAAGGTGATCGTCCACGCCGCGGACCGTGACCAGGCGATCGAGACGATGAAGCGAACACTCGACGGAGCCCGGATCACCGGCGTCTCCACCACCATCCCGCTGCACCTCGCGGTCCTGGGCAGCGAGGAGTTCATGAGCGGCAACTACGACACCCGCTCCATCCCCGGCTGGCCGGCCTGATCGACGATGGCACACGTCCCCCTCTCCCCCCTCGGTCGCCCCCGGGCCGCCTTCCTGGACGAGTCCAGCTACCAGCGGCATCGCGACGCGATGGCCGAGAAGAACGCCCTGCTGGAGGACCGGCGCGCGACCGTCAGCGCCGGGTGGGGCGAGAAGTACACCGAGCGGGTCCATCAGAAGGGCAAGCTCACCGCGAGGGAGCGCGTCGACGCCCTTCGCGATGAGGGCTCGGTGATCCGCGAGGTCGGCACCTTCGCCAACCACGGGGTGAAGTTCGGCAAGCTCGAGTGCCCCGCCGCCGGCGTGATCACCGCGTTCTGCCTCATTGATGGACGCTGGTGCATGGTGATCGCCAACGACAACACCGTGGCGTCTGGCTCCTGGTGGCCCAAGACCCCCGAGAAGATCGAGCGCGCCCAGGAGATGGCCCTGCGCCTCAGCATCCCGGTCGTCTACCTGGTGGACTGCTCGGGGCTCTTCCTCCCCGAACAGTCCCGTTCCTTCCCCGGCAAGACCGGCGCCGGTCACATCTTCAAGAAGAACGCGGAGCTCGCCGCGGGCGGCGTGCCCCAGATCGCGGGCGTCTTCGGCGATTGCATCGCTGGCGGCGGCTACATGCCGATCATCTCGGACCGGGTCGTGATGACGGAGCAGGCGTACATGGTGATCGCCGGCGCCGCCCTCATCAAGGGCGCCAAGAGCCAGCACCTCTCCAGCCTCGACATCGGCGGCCCCGAGGTCCACGTGCACCAGTCCGGGTGCGCGGACGTCCGCGTCCCGGACGATGACACCGCGATCCACGTGATCCGTGAGGAGGTCGGCAAGCTCGCGAGCAGCGCCGCGGACTATTACAGGCACGGCGCTGACGCCGGCCTCCCCCACTTCCCGCCCCACGAGCTCGACGGGATCTTCCCGCCTGACCACCGCATGACCTACGAGGCTGACGAGGTGATCGCCCGCCTCGTGGATCGCAGCCTCTTCTGGGAGGTCCTGCCCGACCGAGGGCAGGAGATGATCGTCGGCGTGGGACGGGTCAACGGGCTCTACATGGGCTTCGTCGCCAACCGCCAGGGGCTGATCGACGACCCGGACGGCAGGGGCGGACAGAAGCCGGCAGGCATCCTGTACCGCGAGGGGATCGCCAAGGTCTCGGCGTTCAGTCGAGCCTGTGACGCCGACGGGATCCCCATCGTCTGGCTGCAGGACATCTCGGGCTTCGACATCGGCGTGGAGGCCGAGCGGCAGGGCCTGCTGGGCTACGGCTCGTCCCTGATCTACGCCAACAGTACGAACTCTGTCCCCATGTTCACGGTGCTGCTCCGCAAGGCGTCGGGGGCCGGCTACTACGCCATGGCTGGACTCCCCTACGAACCCGTCGTCCAGCTCTCGACCCCCCTGACTCGCCAGTCGGTGATGGAGGGCCGGACCCTCGCCATCGCTGCGTTCAATA
>JAQWJQ010000212.1 GCA_029248265.1 Planctomycetota bacterium | reverse complement strand
TGCCTCTATCACAACTGCTCCTACCCGAACTCGGTCAAGGGCATGGCCGCCGAGGACGCCCTGCGGGTCATCCTCCAGGACGAGTTCGATGAGGTCATGGGACAGACGGTGCCCACGGAGAACCACTGCTAGGGCGGAGATCCCGCAAGACACCGGGTGTCACCGCTGCGGTCGCGGCGCGCCCGGGTCGATCGACGAAGAGCGCGAGACAGGCAGGCCTACCTGCTCTGGTCGCGCGTCAGCTTCACGACCGAGACCGCTTCGTCGGTCACCGGCCAGGCGAGAGTCTCGGACAAGTAGCCCGCGACCGTGATCTCCACGACGCTCTTCGGGAACGCCACCTCGCACCGGCCGCTCTCGTCGGTCCGCCACGGCTTCAGGCGCCGCGTGAGCGACCGATCCTGCGGCAGGCCGAGGTTCCAATGCACGTCGAGACCGCCGAGCGTTTCGCCGGTCCGGGCGTCGCGCAATTCGAGCGTCCGCCGCGCGAGCGTGACGCCGGACTCGATCGTGCGTTCCTGCGCGGCACTCAGGCGCACTTCCTCGGGATGCACGTAGGCCCAACGCCCGTCGCGGTCGATCAGCACGACGCTGTAGCGGCCAGGCGCGACCGGGCCGACGCGCAGGATGCCGTCGCCCTTCGACCGCGAGCTGCCGCGAACGGTGAGGCCGCTCTTGCCACGCCGGGATGCGCTCCGGTCGGCGTCCAGGTCCCAGACCCAGGACCGGACGCTTGCTGCCCTGACCTTGCCGCCGCTCAGGTCGACGCGAAGCTCCGCGGGCACTCGCTCGCGCAGGTCGAATTGAAGCTCTCGGTCCTCGCCGTCGATCAGCGTCACGGTCTCGTGGTGGAACTTGGACCAGCGGCCCGGAATCGAAAGGCCGTTCCGGGGAGCCGTCACCGCCGGACCGGAGAGGCCGAACCCCAGCGTCCAGTCACCGGGTGGGAACGGGCCGATCTCGAAGCGACCCTCACCATCGAGCGCGACGCGAATGACGCCCGCCGGCCCCATCGCGGGGCCGAACCCCACGTCGTCGAGTTCGATGGCCTCGACGGAGACTCTCGTCGAGTCGAACCCAGCTGGCACCTGCGCGACCCCGCGCACCACCGAGCCGAGAGCGAGTTCGAGGCGCAATTCGTCACCACTCGTCGGGTCGACCGTCAGCGTGCGGTCGAACCGGAACCACGAACCGCGCTGGACGCGCAGCGTATGCACACCGGCGGGGACATCCGCGAACCGGAAGCGCCCATTCGCGTCGGTGGTCGTGCTCTCGTCGACCGGCGGAACCACGCCGCGTTCGTCCATCATCGATCCGTTCGGCCCCATGAGGTGCCCCGCGCGTTCGCCCGCCGTGAGATGCACGTCGGCGGACGCCACGGGCTCTCCGTCGGGCCCCGCGACCACGATGCCGACCAGCCCCGGCCGTCCTCCGCCCAGCTCGATCCGCACCGGTCGAGCGGGCCCGGCGGTCAAAGCGTCGATGCGGCCGCGCGAGACTCCGTACTCCTCGGTCTCGAGCTCGTACGTGTACGAGCCAGCCGGAAGGTCGCCGTACAGTCCGTCCGCCGGCGGGACGTCACCGCGCGCGAGCGCGACCAGCGATCGAGGGCTGAAGCTCGCACCCCTCAACTCGAGACTGAGCGCGAGCGGCACCACAGGCGTGCCGGTCACGGCGTCGATCACCTCGAGGCGGAAGCTGGCCGCGCCCTCGAGCTGAACGCTGTGGGCGCGCCCGGTCTCGAGCGTCGCGCTCCATGGAACGAAGTGTGGGTCGACGCATTCGACGCGATAGCTCCCCGGCTCGAGGTCCGAGAAACGGAACGGAGCGATGCCTCGGTGCTCGGACACCCGGCGCTCGTCGCCGTTCGCATCGAGTCGTACGAAGGCCGCCGCGGGCTGGAGCGCGCGCAGGCGCCCGGTAAAGGTGATCGCGATGCAACGCTCGGCGCGCGGACCGTCGTGCTGCAGCTCGAGCGCGGTCTCTTCGCCAACGGCGACAATCACCTCCCTGTGGATTTGCCCCTCGAACAGCGGGTTCGAGAAGGTGACGCGCGCCGGTCCCGCGGGAAGGCCATCGACGAGCGCGATGCCCGATGAGGCCTCGACGCTCTGGCTCGCGGAGAGACCCCGCCGCTCGCGACCAGGCACCGCAACTTCCGAGCGGACGCGAACGGACCACCCCGATTCCGTGAGCGGCTCGCCCTCGGTGTCGGTGAGCTGGAGCCGAAGGGCGCCCCCCGGTACCAGCGGACGCTCGCCGACGTCTATCTCAGCGCCGGCGGTGAGGACGATCGCGTTCCACCGGGCCGTCACGTGCCGCGCGCGACTCGCGGTGACACCGCCGCGGAAGGTCCCGTCCAGCTTCAGCTTGAACTCGAAGGTGCCGTCACTTCCTGTACGCGTCTCGGCGCGGATCTTCCCGTCGCGGTACGCCTGAATGTCAGCGGACTCGGGCAGTACGGGGAAGGCGTCGAACACGACCTCGGCGTCCCGGACCGGACTCCCGTCCACACCAACGAGGCGGCCGCGAACGATGGCCTCGCCCTGGGACGACGTGACCAGCAGCGGCTCACGTGCGGCGGGGGCCTCCAGCACCGCGGACATCTCGGCGGCGTCCGGTGAGAACGCCGGATCCGGGCCGATTCCCTCGGGTGCAATCGCGGCGCCCACGGCCTCCGTCCCATCGAGCGGATTCGCGACGGACGTGGCTCCGTCCGCGCGGAGGATCGACGTGGCGATCAGCGCCACCGCGGTGACGAGCGCGGCGAACGCGACGAGCCATGCACCGCCCGAGGTCACGCCGCCGAGCCCCCCCACGAAGACGGACCTCGCGCCTGGCTCGGCGAACGCGACGAGCGGCAGGCTCCACGAGCTCCGATCGCCGCCGTGGCCCCGGTCCAGGTCTTCGCGCATTCGGGCGAGCCCGCGCTTCAGCCTCGACCGAACGGTCTCGACCGGGACTCCGAGATGCTGCGCGATGGCGGACGGCGAACGCTCTTCGTAGTAGCGGAGGTAGACGGAGGTCCGGAGGGGCTCGGAGAGGCGACCGAGCGCCTGGACCACTTCGCCCTGGAGCTCGACCGCGCGTTCGGCACGTTCGTCAACGGTCTGGTCCTGTTGTGACGCCACCCTCGATTCGCGGTCCCTTCGACGCGCGTCGGCGCGCACCTGGTTCCTTGCCAGGTTGCGTGCGATGGCAGCGAGCCAGCCCCGAGGCGAGTCGTGGTGACGGGGAGGGAGCCGGAGGGCCTGGAGCCAGGTCTCCTGCGCCAGGTCGTCCGCCGCCTGGTCATCGCGCGTGAGCCCTCGCGCCAGCCGGCGGAGGAAGTCGTGCTGGTCGAGGAGGCCGGAGTCGTCGGAGGTGTGCATGGTGTGCCGCTGGTATCGGGGGATGGGGTCCCTGGAGGGGGAACACCGCCGACCGCTGCGCGGGTCCATCGAACTGCGGGGAATCCGAATGAGGACACTAGCCGAAGCGAGACCGCAGAGGGCCGCCCTCGAGCCCAGCAGCCTCATCTGAGCGAAGGCGCGGTGCTGTAGGCTCGTGCGATGGTCGCGACGAAGAGCCGGCGGAACTCCCTCGGCGAGCAATCCAGCTGGGCTGATGCCCTCGAGGAGCTCGTCCAGCACACCGCGCGCGACATGGCGGCACGGCAGAAGTGCCGCGAATCGACCATGACCCGAGACTCGAGCCGCGTCGAGGGGCGTTGGTGCATAGACCCGCGGCTTGAATGCCCCTGGAGGCCCTCACAGTGACGATCTCCGCGACGTGCCCGTAGGCGCCGGCACACTCCAGGGATGAACTCCCGCGTCCATCCGAAGTACAAGACGAAGTACCGCGTGACGAACTGGCCGGAGTACGAGCGAGGCTTGGTCCGGCGCGGTGACGTCACCGTCTGGCTCTCTCCCGATGCCATCGCTGAGTGGATGCCTGCCCCGAACGGCAGACGCGGCGGACAGCGCAAGTTCTCGGACCTCGCGATCGAGGCCGCGCTCACTCTTCGCCTGGTCTTCCACCTTCCGCTGCGGCAAACCGAGGGCTTCCTGAGCTCGGTCTTCCGGATCATGGGCGTGAAGCTCGCCGCACCAGACCACACGACGCTTTCACGCCGCAGCCAGTGCCTTGATGTCACGCTGCGCCACGCTCCGGTTGACGAGCCGATCCAACTGATCATCGACAGCACGGGTCTCTCGATCGTGGGCGAAGGCGAATGGGCCGCTGCGAAGCACGGCGGCAAGGGCAAGCGCGGGTGGAAGAAGCTGCACTTGGGCGTCGATCGATCGGGCGCGATCGTTGCGTAGGTACTCACCGATGGAACTGCCGATGACGCGAAGACGGGCCTCGACCTGATCGACGCTGTGGAGGAGGACATTGCAGTCGTCGTTGGCGACGCGGCCTAGGGGACAAGCGATCCAAGCTGCGACTTGGCGGAGCAGCGGTTGGTCGGGAGGGAAGGGGCTCGGCGCGGAGGCCCAGCCAAGAGTTGACAACCGGGCGTTGTGCGCGATCGTTGCTACGACTCCGTACTGGATCCACCAGAGGCGAGCACCGCACACAGGCCGCGAATTGCCTCTATCACAACTGCTCCTACCCGAACTCGGTCAAGGGCATGGCCGCCGAGGACGCCCTGCGGGTCATCCTCCAGGACGAGTTCGATGAGGTCATGGGCTGGGTCGAGGTGCAGCGAGCCGTCGGTCGTATCGCGGCTCGGATGAAGTCGAACTGAGTCCTGCATTGCCGCGTGATCTCGCGTCCACAGCGCCGCCCCGCTCTGCTGTCGGGGGTGGGCGCGCTGCGCGGGGATTGCGTGGCGGGGCGCGATCTTTTGTGCGCGATGGGTGCAGCGGGATGCGGTCCTACTGCTAGCCTGCACGGTGTACAGCCTGCCTCATCCAATTGTGTCCCGGCCCTCGCCAGGGGCTGCAAATCTCATGCTGACGACCACCCTGACGATGGCTCTCTGTACCGCTGCATTTGCAGCGGAGGACAGGCCCGCCGCGACGAAGCCCGCAGGCGACGCCGAGTTCGCCGCTCCTGTTCGATTGAAAGCCGGCGGCGAATTCATTCGCACCGAGGAGCCGGGCTACGCCGCGCCCTGCATTCACGACTTTGACGGCGACGGGATGAAGGACCTGATCGTCGGCCAATTCGCCGGCGGCAAGATGAAGGTCTACCGCGGGATGGAGGGCGGCAAGTACGCCGCCGGCACCTGGCTCGAGGCCGAGGGGGAGACCGCCGAGGTTCCCGGTGTCTGGTGATGCACGAGCTCCACTCCACAGTTCGTGGATCTCAACGCTGATGGCCGTGTCGATCTGCTCTCGGGTAGCTACTCGCGGCCTGGTGGAGACATGGCAGGTACCTTCCAAGTGCTATGGGGCGCCGAGGACGGCAGCCTGAAGAAGGCCGAGGAACTCCAAGGCACGGATGGCGAGCCGCTGATCCTTCCGGCTGGCGAAGGCGGCGGCGCAGTGACCGGCAAGATCTGCACGCGTCCGACCGCCGTCGACCTGAATGGTGACGGTCACCTCGACATCGTCTCGGGCAACTTTCGTGGGACGTTCTTCGTGTTCGAGGGCCAGGGCGCTGGCAAGTTCGCCCCCGACGCGACTCAGCTGCTCGCGGCAGGTAAGCCGATCCAGGTCGATGCCCACAGCGACCCGTTCTTCGTGGACTGGGACGCGGACGGCGACATGGACCTCGTGACTGGTTCGATGTCCAAGGTGCAGCTCTCGATCAACGACGGGAGCGCCACCGAGCCCGTGTTCTCGAAGCTGAAAACGCTCGTCGAGGCCACGCCCGGTTCGACCGAGCTGGTCTTTGGCGAGAAAGGCTACGAGGGGCCGCGCAGCGGACTGCGGGTTTGGGTCGAGGACGTCAACGGCGACGGTCGACTCGACATTCTCATGGGGGACTCGGTTGGCCTCGACTACCCGGCCGACGGCATGGACGAGGAGAAGTCCCTCGAGCAGCACGCCAAGTGGAGTGAGCGCCAGAAGGCCCTCTCCGATGAGCAGGCCAAGCTTCGTGAATCCAACGCATCGGAAGATGACATGGACGCGAGCTACGAAGCGATGGGCGAGCTCTATCAGGAGCGCAACAAGTTCCTGAAGACCGTCAGTACCGGCTCCGTGTGGGTCGCTTACCAGAAGGCTCCCGCGGGCGCCTGATACGTGACAAGGGCGAGCGGCATTCAGGCAACGGATGCCGCTCCTCGACGATTCCGCTGAGTCGACAGATGATCAGTCTGATCCCCGCGCTGACGCTACTGGCCCTCGCGCCGATCCCGGGCTCCACGTCCTCGAACGAAGTGCGCGGCAGCGTCGTCGATGAGCGAGGTGAAGCCGTCGAGGGAGCACTGGTCGTGATCCGCGATGCCGCGAGAGGATAAGCCGGCTGAACTTCGTGGCCCGACAGGCCGGCGGCGAGGCGAAGGGTGGGGATTCTTCCCCCATGACCCGTTGCGAGGCTAGCCATTCTCCCCCAACATTGATCATAGACCGCTTCAGCGCCCCCCCTTGGCCGGGCCCTC
>JAQWJQ010000195.1 GCA_029248265.1 Planctomycetota bacterium | reverse complement strand
AGGTCATTCAGCACGCTGATCCAAGCGCCTGACGGCGAGCTATATGCCGGTCAAAAGGGCGCCCTGGTCCCGGTCACGGCGCCGAGCCAGACAATCCAACTGGACCTGCCCCAGGTCTTCGACTCGCAGCGCCTCAACGAGCGCATGACCATGATCGCGTGCGAAGACGCGACACGACTGCTTGTCAGTGGAGGTCCCTTGCCTGGAGGTCTCTCGCTCATCACGGACATCACAGTCCGTCGCCCCCGCTCCTTCGCCCAGTCTGGCCTGGGGTCCTGGTTCGGTACGGACCGCCAAGGCCTCGTCTGTATCGAGCGGACCCCGGCCTTCCGACTGCTCAACAGCGCGGGCGAACCGCTCGTGTACGCCCGCCACGTCCTCCAACTTGGCGACGACGACGCCATCATCCAACCGGCAGGCGCCCCCCCCCTGCTCTTTAGCCAGGAACAGGCGACGAAGGTTGGCTCCATGGAGGAGATCCAGTTCGACGGTATGAGCGCCTCCGTGGTGTCGGGTTGCACGCCGCTGCGAAGCGGCGCCAGCTGGGTTTCCTCCCCAGCCGGAGTCTTGAGGCTCGAAGGTCGGACCCTGAGCCCAACGAGTTCTGCGCGGGGCCCGGTGGCAGCCGTCGTGGAGACCGCCGAAGGCGAGGTCTGGGCCTCCGAGGCGGGGCGCTTCTTCGAGGTGCTTCCCGACGGGAGCGAGGGGCGCTCCTTGCCGGGCTTCGATCCGGCTCCGTCGATCCTCACTGCGGCGCCGGGCGGTTTCCTCTTCGCCGTCGCTGGCGGTGTCTACAAGATTGAGACCTCGAGGGACGCCGCCGCCAGCCGGTTGCTCGCGCTCGGCCCTGCCATGGAACCACGGGCGCTGAGGTTCGGGCCCGAGGGCGGCGCCTGGTTGACCACCTACGGAGACGGGCTCTTCCAGATCACCGCGGGGGAGGTGAGGCAGTTCACGACAGAGTCCGGATTCAACAGCGATTACCTCGGGTGGCTTAACTTCTCCACTGATCGCAACGGTCGCCCATTGGTCCGGATCAACTCGAACCAGGGGCTGCTCTCCATACTCCTTGAAGACCTCTTGGACCCGGACACGCGGAATGTCCCACAGTTGCTCTTCTCCCATGAGAGCGAGGGGCCTTCGGGCGCCCTCCTCGACTGCGGGACCATCCTCCTCCCTACCCTGAATGGGCTCCTGGGCTATTCGCTGGGAGAGAACTTCTCACCGAGGAGCCCCCCCTTGACGGTCGTCGATGCGGTCGTTGTGAATGGCCGAGCGATGGACGACCCGGGCGGATTCGTGCGCGAGGCCACCGTCCAAGGTTCCGCCGACATCGTCGTGGGCTTCAAGGCCAACGCAATGCCCAGCTCGGAGGAGGCGACCTTCAGCTATCGGATGGTCAGCGATACAGCAGCGGAGGCCTCAACCGGCCCCTGGACCGACTCATACTCAGCAAGGTCAGCTCAGTACTTCAATCTCCCGCCGGGCGAGTACACGTTCCAGGTCCGGTCGAGGCTCCCCGATACTCACTGGTCAGAGCCGCGCTCTGTGAAGGTGGCGACGATCATCCCCCATTTCTACCAGCGACAGCTCTTCAGGGTCGGGGGGGTCGCGCTGCTCCTCTTCGTCGCCTCTTACGGCTACGTCCGCTTCCGGCACGCGGAAGGAACCTCTCAACAGCTTTCTTCCGAGGTGAAGCAGTCCAGAGAAGTCGCCGCGCAGGCCACCCAGCGGGAGGAGCGGTACGCCCACCTCCTCGACTCCGCATACGAGGGCATCGTCCTGATCGAGGCAGACGAGCGGATCTCCTTCGCCAACCAAGCCATGACGCGTTGCTTCGGGTTCGAGCGGGAGGAGTTACTCCAGAAGGACGCCACGTGGCTGGGGATCTTGAACACGAGCGCCCTCCTCGAGACCGCTGGGAGCGAGGGCTCGACGAGCCGTCCTCCCTCCCTGCTCACGCGCAACGTCCAGGTCATGGACAAGTCGGGAGCGCCCCACGAGTCCGAATTGGTCGCTGCCAGGACGGTCCTGGACGGCAAGGCGTGCGTCCTCGTCGTTGTCCGCGACCTCAGCGCGGATCGCCTCCTGCGGAGCCGACTGAACAACAGCGAGCGGCGCTTCCAGGCCCTCTTCCAGGGGGCGCCCGCGGCGCTGATCACGTTCTCGAGCGACCTCCTCATCGTGGATCGCAATCGTCGTGCGAGGGCGCTCCTCGACCTCGACCAGAGCAAGCCCCAAGAGTTGTCCCAGGCGTTCCAGCACGGGACCGCACGCGACGGCTTCGAGCAGCAGGTCGAAGAGACGGTCCGCTCTGGAGAAGAGACCGTCGCCATCCACACGACAGCCGCGAGAGGCGGCGACCGCCGCCGCATGAGCTGGACCATCTCCCCGCTGACAACGGACTGTGGCCGGGTGAACGTCCTCATGGCCGTCGCCAAGGATCTCCGGGAGGAGGAGAGCGCGAAGGCGCGACTCGTGGACCTCCAACGGCGCCTCGCCAAGGCGCAGGAGTCTGAGCGGAGCAGGATCGCCCGTGAGATCCATGACGACCTCTCTCAGAGAATGGCGGCGACGACCATGAACGCAGCCTCGATCCGCTCGCGGCTACCGGAGGCGATCGATCAAGAGGTGCCCATGATGATGGACGGGCTCCACGACGACCTTGACCGCCTGACCACCGACATCCACGCCCTCTCGCGGCAGCTTCACCCGACCGTCCTCGACGACCTCGGCTTGGCTCACGCCCTCGACTCCGAGTGTGCCCGTCAGGGTGGACTCACTGCGGCATCGCTCGTGTTCAAGGGTCCGGAGAGCCCCTTGGAGATTCCGTCCGACGTCGCCCTCGCGTTCTTTCGGATCGCGCAGGAAGCCATCCGAAATGCGACCAAGCACGGGCGCCCGTCCTGGATCGAGGTCCATCTAACGCCGAGAGACACCCGCCTCCGACTGGAGGTGCGAGACGACGGCAGTGGGTTCGACACCTCAGTGCGGCACCAAGACTCGCACGCAGGGCTTGGACTCATCAGCATGGAAGAGCGAGCGCGGCTCATTGGCGCCACGCTGTCCATCGAGAGCTCGCCGGGCGCAGGCACGGTCGTCGCCGTCGACTTCGCCCTCAGGGACAACTCGGCGTCTTGATGCCGGGCACGGGATCGCTCCGCCCGCGTCTGGCCAGCTCCGCCCCCCTGCTGCTCGACGGCGGCACGGGGACAGGCCTCAGCGCAAGACTCACCGAGCTCCGCCCGGGCGGCAACCTGGCCAGGCTGAACCTCGAGAACCCCGAGGCGGTCGTCGGGCTCCACGAGGATCACCTGCGAGCCGGGGCCGACGTCTTGCGGACTAACTCCTTCTGCGCGAGCAGCCAAGAGCTCGGCGCGGATGATGCCCCTTACACCGCCGAGCAGGTCTCCCGTGCCGCGGCCGAGCTGGCTCGCGCCGCAGCGCGACGGCTCGATGCGGCCGCGCTCTGCCTCGGGGTCATCGGGCCTGGGGCAGGCACGAGTGAAGGGGTCCAGCCAGCAGGTGGCGACCCTGGTCGAATCCGCGGGCTCCTGGCCGGGGGCGTCGACGGGATCCTCGCTGAGACGCTGCCCGGGGTCCGAGCTGCCCGGCTCATCGCGAGCGCGGTCCGGGAGGTGACGCCCTCCACCCCCCTCCTGCTCAGCTTCAGCCTCACCCCAGAGGGCCGGCTCCCCGAAGGAGGGAGCATGGAAGAGCTCGCTCGCGTCGCCAGCGAACTGGAGGCGGACCTCGTGGGTCTCAACTGCGCCTTCGGTCCCGAGCCCATGGACCCTCCGCTGACCGCGCTCCGTGCCGCCTGGCGAGGCCCCCTTGGGGCGTGGCCCAACGCCGGCCTCCCGACGTTGGTCAACCGAGAGTGGGAGTGGCCCGTCAGCCCCGACGCCATGGCGAGTTGGTGCGCCCGTGCGGTCCGAGCCCAGGCCTTGCAGATCGTCGGCGGCTGTTGCGGCACCACCGCAGGGCACGTCGCCGCGATCGCTCACGCGCTCCGTTCGTCCGGCGGCGCGCCCCGCCCCTGATCTGAGGCCGAGACGCCCGCCCCGACGAGGAGCAACGCGGCCCCGACCACCTCCTCCCAACCGAAGGGTTGGCCTAGGGCCAACCACGCCAAGGCTGCAGCCCCCGCCGGTTCGAGGAGCACCGTCAACGAGACCACATGCACGGGTAGAGAGCGTGCCGCCCAGTTCATGGAGCCGTGCCCCAAGAGGCCGGGGCCGAGCCCCAGCCAGAGGATCGCAAGCACTTCTGCCGTGCCAGCGTCCGGGACCCAGATCTCCCCTGCGCTGAGCAGAATCCACCCCGCGATCGTGAGGGCCGCCACCGCATTGACCCAGGCCAACAGAACCGGGAGGGGGAGGGCATGCCCCACTCCCCGGTTGACCACGAGGTACGCGGCGCTGCATGCACCCGCGAGGACGGCCAGCCCGTCACCGAGCAGCGTCGCCGTTCCCGCGTCTGATCCCGTCAGGATTGCCGTTCCGAGCAGCGCGACCGCGACGCCGGCCACGAGCCGCCACGAGACTCTGTCCCCGAGGGCCAGCCCGAAGAGCCCTGCGAAGAGCGTCTGCAGCCCCACCAGGACCGCGCCGTGAGCCACCGACGTGAGCGTGAGGCTAAGGATCCAGAGCGAGAAGTGCGCGCCGAGCAGCGCTCCGGAGATCCAGATGCGCCAGCGGGTCCTTCCGTCGAGCCCCGCCAGCCCGAGGCCGCTGCCGCGGAGGCGCGCAATAAAGGCCCACGCGAGCGCGGTGATCGCGACCCTCGAGGCGGCGACCGTGGCGGGCGGAGCCGGCGCGGCGATGACAATGACGACGGCGGCGCTCGAGAAGAGCAACCAGCTCACGACCAGGCTCGCGGCGAGCCGGCGGCTGTGTGATGCGCCCTCCGTCATAGGATCAGCGCCGCTGGCCGGACCCCGGAGTTGGCGCAGGGTGAGAGCCCCGCAGCGCCGTGCCCCTCTGAGCGCCTCACCCCACGTCTCCCCTTTCGGACCGCTCGATGAACTCGATCCCCTCTCGCGCGATCTGAGCCGCTTCGCTTTCCGGCTCGAGATCAATCACGTCCAAGAAGTGCTGATAGGCCGACGTCGGCCGCTCCAGGTTCTTGAGTTGGACCAGCCCCGCGCCGAGGTGCGCGTCGGCGGCGAGTACCCCTGTGGGGTGACTCGCCAGCACACGGCGAAAGGCCGACAGGGCCGCGCGCGCCTTCCCTTCCTCGGAGAGCCAGCGCCCCACGAGCAGCACCTCCCGCGGCGCCATTCGGTCCAGCGAATGATCATCCGCGGAGAAGTAAGCCGCAGCCGCCTGGCGCATGCGCCCGCTCGAGACCAGCTCCTCGAAGGTCACTCGGCGTTCTGGTGGTGTGCCTTCGGCCTTCGTCCTTCTGAACTCGTCCGGTCGAGACTCTCGCTCTCGCCGGTCCACGAGGCACGCGACGCCGAGCCCCGCGAAGAAGCCGCCGATGTGCGCGCCGTACGCGACGCCCGAGGCGCCCACAGCCCCTTGCCCAAGGTAGGGCAGGATGTTGCTCAGGATGATGTACCCGCCGAGGACCACCCGCGCGGGGACCCTCACCACTCGAATGAAGACGAAGAAGAGGACGAAGACGTTCACCACGTTCCTCGGGAAGAAGAGGAAGTAGAACCCCATCACCCCCGAGATCGCGCCGCTGGCCCCCACCAGCGGGACGTCTGAAGCAGAGGACAGGGCGGTGAAGAACAGCGTCGCTGCCGCCCCGGTCCCCAGGTAGGCACCCAGGTAGCCGAGGCGCCCGAGCCGGTGCTCGACGTTGTCGCCGAAGATCCACAGGAACAGCATGTTCCCAGCGAGGTGGAAGAACCCTCCATGCAGGAACATGGACGTGAACAGGGTCAACAATGACGCGTGCGCGGATCTGAACCCGTACTCGAAGACGAGGACGTCGTAGTTCGTCAGGCCGGGAGAGAGCACGCCGCGGGTGGGGTCCCGCATGAACTCCTGCACCACCGGGTGAGAAGGGTCCGCGGCTCCGCTCAGCGTGAGCGTGGCGAGGAGGTACACCGCGACGTTGATCCCGATGAGCACCCAGGTCACCAGGGGTCGCCCCGGCGGGTTGGGCGCATCGCTGATGGGTAGGATCATGGTGCTCTCGAAGTCCAGCAGCGCGCACGGCGCGGCGATCGACCGCGGAGATCATAGGACCTGTGGATCCTGTACGAGGTCGCGTCGCCCGGCAATGGAGCGGCCCCGCTCGGCCGGGAGGGCACGAGCGGGGCCGTGGTCCCGGGGCAGTCCCCGGGCAAACGCCAGGCCCTCGGGTGAGGGCTCAGGGCTCACTGCTCAGGGGCAGAACGTGACAGCCAGGCCGTCCGTCAGGTTGAAGAACGCTCCGCCTGCCGCAAGGTCACGATAGACGAACTGGAAGTTCCAGGTCTCTCCCACCGAGACCTGGCCGCTCGGGTTGGGCAGAGCCGTGTTGTCGAAGGGGAGCGACGCGGTGCCGAAGAAGTCCGCGGAGGCGACACCCAAGCGGATGACCGACCCGAGGCAGAGCGTCCCGTTACCGACCGGGGAGCTTCCACGGTCCGGGGCGTAGGCGAAGATGCCGATGGTTCCACCGGGGCAGCCAGCGGCCACCAGGAGGAGGTCGTTGGCACCGATGCTCGTGCTACCCGTGCCGACCATGACCGCGGAGAGCCCGCTTGAGTTGGCGCTGGAGGTGCAGTAGGAGGCAAAGCCGCAGTTGGCCGGGCAGAGCTCGAAGACCTCGAGGTCGTCGATCGCCGCCTCGACGATGGATCCGCCGCCAGAGTCTTCAGCCACAAACCGCAGCTGGACCGACCCGGTCGTGGCGACGAGGTCGCTCACCCGGAAGGTCGTCCTCGCCCAGCCGCCAGCTTGCGCAGCCGGGCCGAGGGTCTCAACGTTCACCCAGTTCGCGCCACCGTCGGCGGACACGTCGACCGTGAAGGTGTCGTCGGTGTTCGAGCCAGCCGAGTTGTTGTACCAACGCCAGTAGCCGATATAGGGGTCCAGCGAGACAGACACGTCGATCGGCGGCGAAATGAGGGTGGTGAGCCCGCCGTCCACATCGTTCTCTCCGAGGCTGCCGCCAGGGCTCCCCTGGCCAGTCACAAAGCACTGGGAGCCGCCGAGGGTGTGATCGTCCTCGGGCTGAGCCGCGGTGCCGATCGGGTCGACGAGCGTCCAGATGCCTGTGGTCGCTGTGTCCCCAGGGGCGCCAGCGGTCCAACCGCTCGCCGCCTCGAGGTCATCCGCGAGCAGCACGGCGCGGTCCACCGCCTCTGCGGAGTAGGCGCCGACCGCACCCGACGGCGGGGCGAACGCGGTCGCGCCGCTCACGAGCGGGAACTCGAAGTAGTAGTCGATCACCGAGGGGCAGGCGGCCGCCGGGAAGGTCGCACGGAAGGTGTCGCTGCCGATGAAGGGGAGCGGCTGGGAGACGAAGCCGGCGCCGGTGTCAAACCAGACGAGCGCTGCGGCGGTGTCGGCCGCGTCGTTGCCCGGCGCGACGACCACATCAAGCTCGTCGCCGCCCGCAGGGCTGACCTCGTCGGGCCGCGCCACGGGGAAGGAGATCGAGACCGAAGTGGCCGGCGTCATCTGCATCGCGAGGTCGGAGTTGATCCGGCCGTGACCAAAGGTGTCGTCGATCCCTGCGGCGCCGAGGTCGTCGCAGGACATGCGGAGCACGTCCTCAACCTCCTGCGGCGAGAGGCTGGGGTTGCGCGACCAGATCAGGCCGCAGAGGCCGGCGACCATCGGGCAGGCGAAGCTCGTCCCGCTGACGTTGCTGTAGCCACCGCCGTCGTTGGTGGTGCGGATGCTGGCTCCGGGCGCCGCGAGGTCCACGAGGGAGCCGCGGTTCGAGAAGGAAGCCAGCGCGTCTGTGGAGGTTGTCGCTCCGACGACGATCACGTCGTCGTCGCGGTTACCGGAGAGGACGTCCGAGGAGTTACCCGCCGCCCAAACGAGCAGCGCACCGAGCCCGCGGATGTAAGTACCCGTCGAGTTCACCGACGCCGATGTGACGCCGCTGTAGCTGCAGCTCGACACCTTGTCCCCCACCTCAGCGGCGGCACGAGCGGCTTGGGTGATGTTCGAGAGCGAAGCGCCACCGTTGGCGGCGTCGGTCACGCGCATCGTCCGGTGGCCGAGGTTCCAACCGACCCCGGAGACACCGATGCCGTTGTCACCATTCGCCGCAGAGGTCCCGACGCAGAGCGTGCCGTGCCCGTTGACGTCCGCGATCGGGCCACCTTGGCCCTCCCAGGTGTTGGTCGGCGAGTGGTAGCCCTCCTGGCGGTGAAGCTGGAGGTCAGCGTGGGAGAGCAGGATCCCCGTATCGCAGATGGCGACCACGATGGCGGGGTCACCCGTCTCGAGGTCCCACGCGGCGCAGGAGGCCATACGGTTCGCCTGGTGGTGCCACTGCTGTCCGAACTGGCTGTCGTTCGGGCACCCGATCGGATAGACGGTCCAGTCCGGTTCGACGTACTGGAACGCCCCCGTGGCGAGGAGATCGTTGGCGATGCTCGTCTCGGTCTCGCCCGCAGGCACGAAGAACAGGTACTCGTCCGTGGCGCCCACGTACTTCTTCAGCTCGTAAGCCTCGAGGGCCTTGCGGGCGATGGCCTGGAGCCGGCGAGCCTCGTCGGGCGTCTGGCCGCGCTCCGCAGCGCTGGAGACCTGGAGCGGACGGGCGCACATGACGCCGGAGAACTCCAGCTGCCCGTCGACCTCGGCGAACTCCACGAAGGCGTTCACGGTCGGGGCTTCCTGCGCGTGCGCAAGCGGGGCCGCGAGGAGGGCGGCGGCGGGGAGAAGAAGAGTGAAGAGCGAGTTCATCAGGGCCTGGGCTATTCTGTAGCGGGGATGTTTCGTATCGGTAATGAGGGCTGGGAGGCTCTTAGAGTTCCATCGATGCTGGCTCCCGGACCCATCAATTCACGATCTCAGTCTGCGACAATGACGACATCGTCGACGAGCAAGACCTCTCCGAGGGCGGCACCGACCGAAAAACGGACCGACTGGGTCCCCACCGGCAAGGAGAGGGATGCCTGGAGGCAGGTGAAGCTGCTGGCCGTGGCGATGGGCACCGTGCTGGAGTTGAGCACGACCTGTGCGCCGTCGAGCGCCTCCAAGGTCATGCTCGAGGAGGTGGCCCCAGCGGACTGGATCAGCACACTGACCCCGCAGTTCGAGGCGCCGCTGACGTCGACGACGGTCTCCACCGAGGACCCCTCGAGGTGAATCGCCGGCGCCGAGACGCCTGCGTCGGCCACCAGTTCAGCCGTCCCGGTGACGAGCCAATCGGTGAGGCCCTCATCAAAGTTACCGTTCTCAACAAGGTTCGGGTCGACCGCCCCGACGGCCTGTTGCCCGTCGATCACCTCCAAGGTGTCGAGCTCGGGCGTCCCTCCTCGGCGGCCGGAGCCTGAGGCCACGTAGATGCGCCCATCAACCACACCGAGGCCGCCGCTGTGCCGACCATCCACGAGGGGCGGCAGTGTGACCCAGCTCTCGGACAGCACATCCAGGGCCTCGCACTCATCGTGTGAGTCTTGCTGTGAAGCGCTCTCGCCTCCGATCACGATGGCGTAGCGCCCGATCGGCGCCGCGAGCGCCCCGGCACGGGGCGTCGGAAGATCCTGGGAGATGGTCGACCATTGGCCGCTGGTGAAGTCGTAGATGTCGACCTCCCCGATCGTGTTCCCAAACGGACCCGGCTGGGTCGTGGTCCGCCCCCCCGCCGCGACAAGGCGATCGCCGATCACGACCGTGCTGAAGTGATCGCGCGCTCGCGGGGCGTCAGGGAGCACCTGCCACGTCTGGCTCACGGGGTCGAACTCATCGAACCACGGCCGCGCGCCGCCGTTGTGCCCCTGGTTGTTGCCGCCGATCAGGTAGATCTTTCCGTCGCGGACGAAGGCGCCGTTCGACCCGCGGCGCCGCGCTGCGGGGATGAGAGCCCCCTGCGTCCACTGATCCGTCGAAGGGTCCCACGTCCAGACGTTCGGGACATTGGTCTCGTTGGGATAGGAGCCGGTGAAGGCGCCGGCGATGTAGACAAGGCCGTCGACCACGACGGGCTGGAAGTGATTGAGCTCGAAGGGCGGGAGCCCCATCGCGGTCCACTTCGCCGTCGTGGGGTCGTACGCCTCGGTCGGCCGGTTCCCGCGGCCCCCAATCAGATAGAGCCGTCCGTTGACGTTGACCATCGCCGACTCGTGACGGCAGGTGAGCACCGAACCGTCCGAGGAGGGCAGCGTCTCCCATTGGGTGGGAGAGGACCGGCGCAACCGGAGCATGCTCGCCACCGAGGGAACGCCTTGGTCGTCAAAGACGAAGAGCATGTAGGCCCCGGGCGGCGCGAGATTCCCGTTCTCCGGGCTCGTCACATCCAGCTGGAGGCCGCTCTGCAAGAACGAGACCTCGAGGCAGCGCTGATCGGAGTTGATGCCGTGGGTCGCGCTGCCAATGCGGACGAGGGTCGCCCGCGAGATCGCGCCGGCGTCAGCGAGCTGTACCTGGAACGTCTCGCCGTACGAGGCCTCCTCGGGGGCGGACACAATGCTCGGCCGGGAGGCGAGCTGACCTGTCGCCCCGTCAAAGAGGTAGGGCGGGCGGAAGACCTCCGCGGTCAGGCTGCCGACCCCAGGGCTCGTGACTCCTCCGCCGGTCCACACCGTGGCGTCAGGCAGGAGGATCGCGGTCGATCGGTACCCCCGCGGCTCACCGGCTGCCGAGCACATCGCCCAGGTGCCCGACGTCGGGTCCCAAAGCTCAGCGACTCGCACCGCCGTTGAAGTGGAGATGGCATTGTGTCCACGCGCCCCGCCGGTCACGAGGACCGTCCCGTCAGCGAGGACCGTGGCGTCGTGGTCCGCCCGCCGGAACATCATCTCGCCTGTACTCAGGGTCACGGGGGTCGGTCCCGAGACATCAACGACGACCGCCGAGCGGGCTCCATCGGGGATGCTCGCCATGCGATCGATGCCGCCGAAGACCAGGATCTTGTCGGCGCCGACGCTCGCCGACGCCCCCCAGATCCGCTCCTGCGACTCTCGCTGGCCCTGGAAGGTCCACCCGCCGGCACCTTCGGTGTCGAAGACCCCGAGATTCATGTCCCAGCCGGCAACGACGACGCGCCCCTCCGGGTCCAGGTGAACGAAGGGGAAGAGGCCGTCGACGTAGCTGATTCCAACATCAAGCCAGCTACCGAGATCCGCGCCGGGGAGCTCGGACCAGGAGCTCCCATTGAATCGCGCCGGGGCCGTGGCCTTCACGCCAGCGTCGGCTCCACCGAGCACGAGGAGGGAGCCGTCGCCAAGGGTCAGGCCCGCCGCGCCGTGTCGCGCCGCGCCAGGCGCCTCCAGGGGGATCCAGGTCCTTGAAGACGAGCTGAAGCGACTGATCTGGTTCGCACCATGGGGAGCGAGGGAGGCCGCCCGGCCGGCGTAGCCGCCAACCGCGAGCAGCTCGCCCTCGGACGAGCGTGCGAGGCCTGCTCCATAGAGTTCCTCCCCGGGGTGATCCGCGGAGGAGTGGGTCCCGGCCACGGGGTCGTAGAGGTCACCCAGCGTTGAGTCGTGGGGATCTCCGGGCGACAGCGTCCCCGGTCCGTCCACGATGGCGCTGGAGAAGGTGAGGAGGTCCCCGGTATCCAGGAGCGCCGCCTGAATGGGATCAAGCGGCCACGCCTGCACCGGGAGCCACTCTCCGCGAATGCCGCGCAGCTCCGCTCCGTCCCCG
>JAQWJQ010000096.1 GCA_029248265.1 Planctomycetota bacterium | reverse complement strand
ATCCTCCCCGAGCACCTGGTGTTCTTTGAGGACGAGTCAGTCGCAGTGGAGGCGGGCTTCCGTCCCGCGGCGACCCTGTCCGGGCACTGACCGCCCCCGGGGTCGTCCGCCCCGGGCCGGTGCCCGTCCGTGGCGGCAGGGGCGGGGCCCCGAGGCCTCACACGCCGTATGGCGGACCGGGCAATCCCGAAGAGCGGCCCCCTCCGCTGCTCAGCCTCGGCTCACATCGTTTGTGCGGTTCCGCACGGGCGGCGCCTCCGGGCCCCCTGATTCTGGGCGCAATTAGGGCCAGAGGCATGATCTGAAGCTGTTCGAGGCTCCGGCACGGGGGTTGCTCATGTACGCTCCCTTGACCCCCGTCTTCGCTGTGGAACAATACTGGACGCCAGGAGCAACGGTCCCCGCCGTTTTCCCTGCGCCCCTGCTGCGTGCCATCGCGAGAGGCGACTTCCCCCCGCTGGGTCAGATTGCTCGACGAGGCTCACCGAGCCCCGTCGCAAGGCGTCCCTTCGAAACAACGACGATTCCATGCCGATGACCCCTCATCAGCCCTTCACCACCCCCCGAACTTCTCGGATCCTCGCCAGCCTGCTTCTGGGACTCGGGGCGTCGGCCTGTGGGGGAGGGACCTCAGTGGACCCCACCCCAGGTGGTGGTCAGGGTGTCACCGGTGGCTCCTTCTACTTCGTCGACACCAACTCAGGTGGCAACGCCACCGAGATGCGCGTGGTCTCCACGCGCTTCGGCCGGCTGGTCCAGTTGTTCGGGCTGGACAGCGCGGGGGTTCGGGTGCCGATGGGAAACGACTTTGTCGTGCCCCAGACCCTCGTCTCCGACGGGGTGGACTTCCGGCTTGAGCTCAACGCGGTGACGGGGCAGGAGAACCTGACGATCCTTCGGGACGTCACCGAGCGAGAGGGGTTGGAGCAGTTCATCCTCCTCGCGCAACAGGCGGGGAATGGGCTGGACCTGATCCAGGTCCAAGACCTCGGAACCTCCGGCGTCTTCTCGATGCTCCCGCGGAACGCAGCGGTGGTCGTCACCTTCGACGACCTGCTCGACCCGGCCACGATCAACCGCAACACGATCCAACTCATGACCGGGCTGCCGCCCGCCTCACCCTTTGAGGCGCGCATCTTCGCCTCCGAGTACTACGGTGGCCTCGGCCCGGGCGGGCAGTTGTTTCCGACCCGTGTCGTGGTGGACCTGACGATCAGCGAGCTGGAGGCCTTCGCGTCCAACCCGCCCCTGGTGATCAACGGCATCGGCCTGCCCGCGAGCCTCGTGCTCAGCGAGGCGAACGGCCAGCTGCGCTTCCCGACGCGGACCAACGCAGCCGGGGGGGTCACCCAGGTCCTCTCCAACCTGACGGACCACCAGCTCGCCACCTCCAGCAACGGGCCGGTGGACATGACGTCCTCCACGCGCCCCGTCACGAGAGCGTTCCGCTCCGGCGGACGGCCCGACCTGATCTCCGACCCCTCGAACGGCTTCCTGCGGGATGAGGTCGCGCCGGTCATCGTGGGCTCGACCCCGATCGACGTGCCGCTGGCTCCGGAGCAGATCGGTGGCCCCGAGAGCACTCGCTTCCGGATCCCGCAGCTCATCTTCCAATCGAGCCTCTGCGGGTCGCCGCCCCAAGAGAACGACGTCATCGACCAGTCCGGGGTCTTCGCCCAGATCGCGGAGAACGGACCGCCGCCGCTCGCCGGTGTGGTCAACAACGTGGTGGTGGAGCTCCTGAGCTACCCCTCGGCTTGGAGCGGCCCCGGCGACTGGGAGCTCTTTGGTGCGGTCCCCGCGACGTTCCAGACGGCCTTTGACCCGCTGGCGGACGCCCAACGCCCGCAGTGCTACACGCAGATCCTTCCGCAGGCCGTGGGCTTCCCTGAAGACCCCAGCGCTGGGATCTCAACCGGCGCACGGATGACCCTGCGCTTCAGCGAGCCGATGGACCCCCTGTCGCTCACCGCCTTTGATTCGCTGACGCTGACGCGCGCGGAGATCCCCGGCTTCGGCAACCTGCCGACGTCGGACTACGTGGTGGGCAGCGTCGGTCAATCCGCCGATCTCCGGCGGGTGACCTTCGTTCCTGGACAGCCGCTGGCCCACCAAGAGGGGGCCGTCGAGAACTACTTCTTGACCCTCGCCGACGTGGATGACGACTTCCCGCCCCGGGACCTCGCGGGCAACATCGTGGAGACGGTCCCCGCGGTGGCCCTCTCGGTGGACGCGGCCCAGGCGACCCAGCTCACTGGCGGTCGAGTCAGCCGGTACACCTCAATCGACGAGGAGCCTCCCTTCGGCAACAAGCCGGAGTGGGGCGGTCAGTTCCTGGTCGACAGCGGCCGCCAACTCATCCGCCCGCGTCCGCTGGTCCGCAGCTTCGTCTCGGTGGACGAGAGCCAGGCGATCGTTCAGCAGATGACCGCGTTCCCGCCGGGAGTCGTGACGCCGCTCTCCAACTTCGGGTCGAAGATGCAGACGCTCTGGCGCTATTGCGACTGCGGCTTCTCGCTCACCGACCCCCAGAACGTCAACATCGATGTCGAGGGGCTCAACTGGCAGCCCGCGGGCGGGGTCATCACCCCGGACGCCTTCTCGCAGTTCGAGATTCAGCTCTCGCACTGCCGCTACGCGCCCGACGAGATCATCGACCCCTCGAGCCTCTTCCCGCAGTTCCAGAACTCGGGTCTTCGGCCGCAATACGACAGCAACGTGTTGCCCGGCGCCCCGCGTGTGACGGTTCACCCGCGTGAACGTGGCTACAACATCGACTCCGGCAACCTCTTCACGACGCCGACCGGGGCAACCCTGCTGCCGTTCCCGATGAACAAGGGGATCGAGCCGGAGGATTTCACGTACTACACCTGGCGTGACACCACGATTCGTGACCGCGCGGGCATCTCGAACGGCGGCGTCGAGCCGCAGGCTTACCTGCTCGCGCTGGGCATCGATGCGCCGCTCGTTCCCTTCTACCGGCCAGGTCAGGTGCAAACGGTCGGCCTGCCGCTCCTCATGGAGTTCCGCACCTACCCGGACCCCGAAGCGATCGGCCTCAACGCCTGGGTCCTCGCGCTCGCGGTCAACTCCTCGTCACGTCCTTACTTCCGGGCCTTCAGCACGGGAGGGGTGAACACGGCTGGCACGACGGTCTTCGTCAACCCGGACTCGCAAAGCATCTCCAACGGCGGGTTCAACCCGGGTTCTCTCCCGAACCCAGGGGCCCCGACCTACGGGCGGGACAACACGGTTCACCTTGGCGGTCTCGACTATGTCACCCGCGTGAGCCAGGTCCACTCGGTTTGGTTCGAGTCGATCATCGAGTCCGAGGTCGCCTTCTCGACCCGGGTCTACAACCCGCCGACGCTCGAGCCGTCTCCCCAGGCACAGCCCCCGGGAACGGAGATTGTCGCCAGCTTCCGCGGCGCCCAGTCGTTCACCTATGACAACGGCGGTCTCTATCGGACCGACAACGACGCGGATGACGGCGGCCTGGGCAACGGCATCATTGACTACACCGAGGATGCGTTCTCCCTCGACCTGTACGGCGACTACTACAACGAGGTTGACACCGCCGCGATCGGCGGCGCGATCAACCACGACACGAACGCGATGAACCCGGGGATCAGCTTCCTCGGCGCCTCTGATGTCTGGCGCGCCAGCGTGAACGACATCGCGGACGCGCGCTTCTACCAGGTCCGCCTGACCTTTGTCGGAAACCCGGTGACAGCCCAGACGCCTGAGTTGTCCGCCTTCGCCATCACCTGGTCCCAAGACTAGGCGCTGGTTCAGACACACCCTTCGCTCGCGCGGATTCCGCCGAGATCACAGCTACCACCACGACGTCCGCTGGCGGCCCCCCAGGGCCGCCCGCCGCGACCGCACCCTCCCGAATGTTCAACACCCCCCAAGCGAACATCTCCACCATGCCGCGACTGCAACGACGCCTTAAGGCCCTCCTTGCCGCCTCCCTTGGCGCGCTCACTCTTGTCGCCTGTAGCGGCAGTGGATCCGGGGGTGGTTCTGACCCTGACCCCGGCACCAGCTTCGCGGTGGTGAGCTCGAACGTCCTCGATGGCTCCGTCTGGCAGCTCAACCGGGCGATCGACGTGGTCTTCAGCGAGGACGTGGACTTCTCCACGGTCTCCCTGAGCACCATCCAGATCATTGACAGCCAGGGAGGACCGGCCATCGGCTCCTTCACCGCGGCGGGTCCTCGGACCGTGCGGTTCCAGCCGGTTTGCCCCACGAACGACTCCAACTCGAACGGTGGCCTCAAGCAGGGCCGGAGCTATAGCCTCCGCGTGCTGGCTGAGAATGCGCCCGGTGTCGGTGGGGGCGTGACCGTCCTTAGCACGTCAGGTGGCCGCCTCGACGTGGGCTTGAACATCAGCTTCACGACTCCTGAGTCCACGGACCCGCTGATCCTCTTCGTCGACGTGGTCGCCGGTCCTCCTCAGGTCCGAGTGCGCGGCCTGAACGGGGAGCCGGTTGACTCCACTGCGGCGTCCTTCGTCGAGTTTGGGAACGGGACGCAGGAGTACTTCGCCTTCGACGCGCTCACGCAGCTTGGTGGGATCAGCGGTGACGTCCCGCTGAACCTCTACAGCGACCTCGCGGAGCAGTTCGCCGTCGTCCTTCGGTTCAACCAGCCGGTCTTCGCGGCCTCGACCAACGTCAACTCGTCGTTGATCGAGATGCAATACAGCTACAACGAGGTCAACTGGTCTCGGGTGCCCTCTTCGGTCTCGCTGATCGATAACTGCACCGAGACGGGCTCATCGCTCCGGGTGACGCCCGGCGGCGTGGTCCCCCAGGGCGCCTTCCTCCGGATCGTGGTCCGCGAGGGCTTCCAGGACCTCACAGGCGACAGCGTCCAGGCCACCCAGGCCAACTTCGCGCGGATGATCTCGACCGAGGCCAACCCCGGCGCTGGGGACCCCGGCGCTGGCAGCGACGAGGTCCTTGAGCCGTTCACGCTCAGCGGTACGAGCCCCGGCTCGCTGGAGGACACGGCGATCGCCTCGGCCCTTCCGAGGGCCAACTGGTCGAGCGGTCAAACCGAGGGCACCCTCGAGGCGTCCTTCGACTTTGATGGCACCGGTGGCCCGGGCGGCGACTTCGATTGGTACATCCGCACGGGGGAGACGATCTTCCTGAACACCTCCGGGGATCAGATCATCGGCGGCCCGAACGGCGACCCCTTCTTCACCCAGCCCGTCTTCAACGGCGTGGTGGACGTGAACGACCTCGTGGTCGAGGCGGGCGGCAAGCTCGTCATCCAGGGACCGAACACCTGCACCATCCTGGCGACCGGCAGCGTGGTGATCCGCGGTGAGGTCTCGCTGGACGGTGGAGACAACGCGGGGGTCGGTACCCTCAACACGACGAACCAGCCCGAGGAAGGTGCTGAGGGCCAGGCCGGCGGTGGCGCCGGTGGCGCAGCCTCCTTCTTGACCTCGCAGTCCACCCCTCGGGGCGGCGCGGGTGAGGGAGCCTTCGGGATCCCGGGTCTCGGCGGCGGCGGCGGTGAGACCACCTTCGCCCCCGCAGGAACCTGCTCCATCGAGAACCGCCGGGGAGCCGGCGGTGGCGGTGGTCGGACGGGCGCGGACGTCCGCTTCGACTGGCAGCAGGGTGCGCCCACGGGCCTCATCCGCTGCCAAACCCTCGTGGGCATGGACGCGGAGCCCGGCTTCACGGGTTGCCCCGATTCCACGGGCGCCGTCTCCCAGTCGGGGCCGGCAGCTGGTGGAACCCTCGCCCCGTCTCCGTTCCTCGACGAGCGTGACGACAACGACTTCCTCGGCACGCTCCTGACGTCCAACGGTCAGCAGATCCTCGGTGAGCTCACCGGAGTGATTGCAGGCTCCGGCGGCGGCGGCGGCGGTGACGCCTCGCGGACCAACACCTTCCCGCAGAGCCCCTTCAACCCGACGGGTGATGAGAAGGGCTCGGGCGGCGGCGGCGGCGCTGGGGGCCTCCTCGTGCTGGCGATCGGCAACATCGAGATCCGCGGCGACGGCGAGCTCTCGGCCAACGGCGGCGACGGCGGCGGCGGCGAGAACTCGATCTTCTTCGACCGTATCGGCGGCGGCTCCGGCGGCGGCTCCGGCGGGCACATCGTGCTCTCGAGCGCTGGCGCGATCATCATCGAGTCGGAGGCCACCGCGGCGTCCGTCGGTTCCTTCTACCTCGACGACGGCACCGTTCCGGTCCACGAGACTCGTCCCCTGCGGGCGCTCGGCGGCCAGGGCGGTTGTGGCAAGGACAGTCGCTGCGGGGCGAACGAGAACGGCTCCACGCAGTGGCGTCAGGACGCCGTCCCCATCGAGCACTTCGAGGGCAACACCACCATCCCGCCGCAGAACCAGAACATCTGGCTGCAGTGCAACGCGATCGACGCCTGCGCGACGATCCAGCCGCCCGAGGGCACGGTGATCGGTGGAGGCGGCGACGGTGGCCCCGGGATCATCCAGCTGCACGTCTCCGATCCGGCGACCCAGCTTCAGTTCCCGAACGCCGCCGGGACGTACGGTGTCGACCTTGACCCGACGCGTTCGATGGCTCCCCCGCCCCTGGGCTGGACGAGCCCGACCCAGCCGGCGGACGTGCTGATTCCCTTCTTCAGCGCCCGGTCCGAGGCCTTCTCGGTCTGGATCCCGCTCGGCCTCGCGCGCCTCAACCCGGACGGAACCTCGAACCAGGTTGAGCTGCTGTTCGATGGCACCGATCCCATCGACGGCTCGATTGGTCGGGTTGGCACGGTGGCGGCTGAGCTGCCGGCGATCTTCCCGTTCACGGCGATCCCGGTTGGCGGCGGTCTCCCCGCGGTGGACAGCGCCGCGGCGACGTTCACCTTCCCCGGGGCAGGCTTCGACGACATCTACAGGCTCAACCCTGCGTTGACGCGAGAGTTCGCCATCCGGATCGAGGAGCAGGGGAGCGGCAACACCGCCGAGTTCCTCGTCCAGTCCGGCAGCTACAACGATGGGACAGGCGAGCTCGCCCTGACCGTTGACCCCCGGGGTGCCGAACTGGCGGACACGCTCGTGGCCTTCGGTGTCGGGAACGGTGACGTGAACGTGGAAGTGGTCCCGTTCTTCTACCGCCTTCGTACTGGCGGAGTGGAGGACGCGTTCCCGCTGAACACCTCGGTCCAACTCAGCTTCGACGCCACGGTTGAGAACCCGCTGACGGGTGAGCCCAGCGCGATCCCGACGGACTCGTTCAGTAACGGTGATCTCGCGTCGTTCGCGACGGACATCAGCGCGCTCAACGCGAGCGACTGGGACTTCTTCCGCTTCAAGGCGGTCTTCAACCTGGACGTCGCCAACTCTGGCGTGGACCTCTCCGGAGCGCGGCCTGGCCTCGAGTTCCTGAGGGTCCAGTACAAGTTCTGATCCCCAGGATCGGCACTTAGTCCGACGGGGCCCGCGGATCGCGCTTGCGATCAGCGGGCCCCGTTCGTTTCATCCAATCATGGGTCTCTCACCAGTTACCGCCGAGTTGTCCGCCGCGAGCACGCTCGAAGCCTCCGTCGCCGCCTCCGTGCCGACGTCCAGGCGCGGCGTGCGTCCGCACGTGCGCGCGAGCGAGCAGTTGAGGCAGAGCCCTTCGCTCTGGCAGCGGGGGGGGCTGGTGGCCCTGGTGTCGTTGCTTGTGGGGGCGATCGTGGGCTGCCGCCCGTCGCCGACCGGGGGGCCGGCGCTACAGCTCGAGTCCGCCGACCCCGTGGCAGGGGGCGCTGACCTGCTCCTGAACGATTCGATACGGCTGACCTTCAGCGCGGCGGTGGACGCGACGTCAGTGACACGGAGCTCCGCCCGGCTCGTGGACACGCTGACCGGACTCGAGGCGGAGGGGGACTGGACGGTGGACGGTCGCCTGCTCCGGTTTCGACCGGCCGGGGTTCGCGGCCCGGCGCTGTCGGATGGAGGGCTCGTTCCCGGTCACGGGTACAGGTTGACGCTGGTGGGCTTCCCGTTTCTTGGCGCCCTTCGATCGACGGATGGGGCGTCCCTCGACCGCTCTGTCTCACTGGACTACAGGGTGGTCTCGTTGGCGGCGGGCGCAGCGGCCCGCGGCGCGGGGCCCGCGGTCGTCCGGGATGCCTCCCCGGGGCGGGCGGAGCCGCTACGGGTCGCGGCGGGCGAACCTGGCTCGGCGGATACGCTCCCGCTCCCCTGGGATGAGGCCCTCGAGCTGTCCTGCGCAGAGCCGGTGGACCCGCGGTCGATCCGCGCGGCGGACTACGAGTTCCGCCTCGGCATCGGCGTGGGGTCATCCGGCAGCCCCGCGGCCCCTGCGATCACGGTGGCCAGGATCGAGGTCCTTCAGAATGAGGGCGAGATTGAGATGCCGAAGGGCGCGGTGAAGAGCGCGGGGGCACGCCTCCGCTTCTATCCGCAGACCCCGTTCCCCGTCGCGAACGGCCGCGGCGCGGTCGCCTTCGAGCTCCATCAGGCTGCGTCCCAAGGGGCGGGGATCCGTGACTTTTCCGGGACCCCTGTGGTCGTCCCGCAGCGGCCGATCCGCTTCATGGTCGCGCGCGAGGACGTCCGTTCTCCGGAGGGAGCCAACAGCTACACCTTCGACTTCGCTGATGACCTCGATTTTGTACCGGTCCTCGACCGAGGCAGTGATGGGACCGCTCGGTGGTCTGGGAACGGCCGCGTGGACATCCGCTACCCCGCCGCAGCTGGAGACGGTCGGTCGGGGGAGGTGGTGCTCAGCGCAGAGGAGGTGGGCAAGGACATCCAGGCGACGCGGCTGTCGGTTCCCACCGGCGCGTCCACCCGACTGACGGGGGACGGGCTTGTGGTGTTGCGCTCCCAAGGGCGCGTGAACCTCGACGGCGCGCTGCTTCGGTCCTCTCCCGGGGAGGCGGCCCCTGGTATGTGGGACTCCTCCAGGATCTTCCTGCCCGGCGAGGAGGCGGAGTCGCTGTCGGCCTGGCTCAAGCGAGCGGCGGTGCTCGACCCACGCTGGACGGTCATCATCGCCGGTGGAGATCTCGTGGTGACGGGGGAGATTGACATCGAGACCCCCCTGCTCCTGGTGGCGGGGGGGAGGATCCGCGGCGCCGGACGGCCCAAGGCCGCGGAGGGGCAGCTCTGGCTCCTGGGTGACGGGGGGGGCTTCGAGCTCCCGCACCAGCACAACCCCAAGGCCAGCCCCAACGTCGTCGCTCCGCTTCTCATGGACGAGCCCCTGCACAATCCCTTGGCGCGGCCACTCTCCTTCGTGGCGGTCTCCTCCCCCGTCCCGAAGGGCCAGCGCCCTCGCTTCTGGGACGAAGCCCAGGTCATCGGTGATCGTGGATCGGGCGGAGACTACCGGGTTCAATTCCTGCGGGCGGATGTCCTGCAGGGAGGAGAGGAGTCGCTCTCCGAGGCCGCGCGGTTCGACCAGCCGGGGCTGGTGCTGGACCCGAACTCCGGGGGGGGCGCTCCCGTGCGGATGAGGGTTGAGTTGGTGGTCCATCCCCGCCGCGGAGACTGGGACCCGCCCTACCTGGACCGCGTCGAACTCGCCTGGAGCCCCGAAAGATGATCTCGCTCGGAAACCTGATCGTGTTCCCGGCGCTTGAGAGCACGGGCTTTGGTGTCTTCTGGACCGTGATGGGCCTGTTCGTCGGGTCGTTCCTGAACGTCTGTATTCACCGCTTCCCCGTGGAGGGGGCGTCGGTCTGGAGCCCGTCCCGATCCCATTGCCCTGGGTGTGACCGGCAGCTCACCTGGCGTGAGAACCTCCCCGTCATGTCCTGGCTGCTCCAACGCGGGCGATGCCTCGGCTGCAGCGCCTCGATTCACTGGCGCTATCCGCTCGTGGAGCTCATCGGGGCTGGCGCGTTCTACGTCGCGTGGCGCGTGGCGGGGGGCCAGGGCTGGGCGTTCCTCCTCCTCGACTCGGTCGTCCTCGCCGGGCTGATCGTCGCCACCTTCGTGGACTTCGAGCGGTACGAGATCCCAGACCAGGTCTCGATCGGTGGGATGTGGGCCGCGCCAGTGGTGGCCTTCTTGCTGCCTGTGTTGCACTCCTCCGGGCTCGTTGCCGGGGCGCTGGCGTCTGGAGGGGAGGTGGACGGCGTCGCCTCCCTCGCCGAGAGCCTCGCGGGGATGGCCCTGGGAGCTGGCATCCTCTACGGGCTCGGCTGGGCCGGGAGGATGGCCTCCGGCGCCGAAGCCATGGGGTTCGGGGACGTGAAGCTGATGGCGGCCGGCGGCGGCCTGATCGGCGTGGAGGGCACGTTCCAGGCGCTTCAGATCGCTGTCTTTGCCGGCTCCCTGGTCGGCGTCCTCAATATCCTCCGATGGTACGCCGTCGTGCGTGCCCGCCAGCGCCGCCGTGGGCTCCGCCTCCGGGGCGCCGCCCAGGCCCTCCGGACGGCGCGAGTCCTGGGCCGATATCTACCGTTTGGTCCGTACTTGGCCCTCGGTATTGGAATCGTGCTCCTCGGTTGGAAGGATGTGCTCGACCTGCTGCCTTTCGGGCTGGGATAGGGATCTCACCTGGGGCCTGAGCAGGGCCACTGAATTCGACCGAGGGGACACCATGAACACGTCTGACCAGCCCATGAATAGCGCGCCGATTCACCGCCGCATCGCGCTCGCGCTCACCTTGATCGCGGCGCCCACCCTGACCTCCTGCGTCACCGAGACTCAGATGCGTCTCTCCGTTGAGGAGCGTGATCGTGAGATCGCGGTCCTCCGCACGGACAAGGTCGAGCTCCAGGAGCGCGTCACCTTGATGACCTATGAGGCGGAGGACCTCCGCGCCCAGTTGGCGAACGCCAAGACGGTGATGCCGTCGACGCAGCCGGCGTCCTTCACGGAGGAGGCCGCGCTGGTGCCGTTCCCCGAGCTTGAGAACCAAGGCATCACCGTCAGCCGTCGCGCCGGCGACACCGTGATCTCGGTGCCGACGGAGATCACCTTCGGTTCCGGAAAGGCGACGGTCTCGAAGGAAGGGCGCCGCGCCCTCGCCTCTGTCGCTTCGCGGCTCAAGTCCGACTTCCCGGACGACGCGAAGTTCCACATCGAGGGCCACACGGACAGCGACCCGATCAAGAAGTCGAAGTTCAAGTCCAACCGCGACCTGTCGATCCAGCGTGCCTTTGCGGTGCTGCAGTTCCTCGTCTCCGAGGCCCGGATCTCCGACAGCCGGTTCGTGGTGGCGGGCTACGGTGAGTACGCGCCGGTGGCACCCAACCAGGGCTCTCAGAAGGGCAAGAACCGCCGCGTGGAGATCGTCGTCAAGGATCGCCGCTAGGGGAGCTTGAGCGCCGCACGCGCGGCGTCGCCAAGATCACGGCGGGCGGCCGGCCCGGAGGACCTCCTCCGGGCCGGCCGCCCTTTCCTTGTTTGAGACAGGCCCTGGTGCCCGGCGGGGGCGGGGCAGAGGGGGCGCCCGGGCTTTATTTCATTCAAGCATTCGGCGGCCGTGCGTCGATGGGAGACCGGACCCCGACTACCGGGGCGGCATCCCATGATTTCAATGGAAGAACTGCTGGCGCTCCTCATGCGCCAGGGCGGCTCCGACCTTCATCTTTCGGTGGGGAGCCCTCCCAGGCTCCGGATCAACGGGGCCCTGGTCTCGGTGGATCACCCACCTCTCGACTCCGAGACGACGCGAAGGCTCTCGACAAGCCTCCTGAACTCGGAGCAGATCGCCCGCCTTGACCGCGAGCTGGAGCTCGACTGCTCGGTCGGCATCGAAGGGCTCGGGAGGTTTCGGGTCAACACCTTCCACCAGCGAGGGGCCGTGGCCTGCGTGCTCCGGGCGATCCCAGAGGGCACGCCCACCTTCCAGGAGCTGGGCATGCCCGTGGAGATCTGCGAGCGCCTCTGCAACCTCTCCTCAGGCCTGGTCCTCTTCACGGGTGTGACGGGCTCTGGCAAGTCGACGTCGCTCGCCGCGATGATCGACCACATCAACGAGACTCGCAGTGACCACATCGTCACGATCGAG
>JAQWJQ010000177.1 GCA_029248265.1 Planctomycetota bacterium | reverse complement strand
GGTGGAGGTCAACCCCGTGGCGGCGGCGATGCTCAAGACCGGCCGCTTCGGCTTCGTCTTCCTGAAGGCCGCGATCATCAGCGCCGCGCTCCTGGTGCTGACGGTCCACAAGAACTTCAGCATGGCCCGGATCGGGCTGTGGGTGTCCACCGTCGCCTACACGGCGCTGGTCACCTATCACCTGACACTCTTTTGAGCTCGCTGCTCAGGAGCTTGCGGCCCTGTCCGGGGGAGGAGCCCTCGAAGGCGAGCTGCCACGGGCTCGAGAGCCAGTTCTTGTCTCGGCGCTCCGGCGTCCACCAGCGGTAGATCGACTCCAGCCCGCCGGTGTAGCCAAGCTCGGCGAGCTTGGCCTGCACGGTGGGGGAGGCCTCCTGGTTCTCGTAGGTCATCCCGGTGGAGCGGGCCGCCTCGAGCCACTGGATCAGCGCGCTGCGCATGCGCTTGGCACGTGGGAACTCGTCGAGGAGCAGGTTGTTGGCGCAGCGAGGGTCGGCGCGGAGGTTGAACAGGGTGACCTCACCGAGGCGGTGGTCGGGCGTGGAGTCGCTGTCCGTCACGTTTCGAAGGTAGAGCTCCAGGAGCCAGCCCTCGAGCTCGATGCTCGCGGAGATCCCCTGGCCCGACATGGCGTACCTGGGCTCGGGCGCCGGCTCGTCGCTGAGGACCTCGCGGACGTCGCGCCCGGGGAAGGACGCCTCGCCAAGGCCCGCCATCTGGAGCAGCGTCCGCCCGATGTCGATCTGGCGCACCGCGGCGGTGCTCCGCGCGCCTGGGGTGATGCCCGGGCCGCGGAGGACGAGGGGCACGTGGATGGTCGGGTCGACCAACCCGAAGTGGCCCCACCAGATGTCCCCCTCGCCGAGGGCCTCACCGTGATCTGCCGTGAAGGCGATGCTCGCTTCGTTCACGCGTGGCCGGGCGAGGAACTCCCCGAGCAGCCCGTCGAGGTAGCGGACCTCGCCGGCGTAGAGCGCCGTGACGAATTCAGGGTCCGTCAGCTCGGTCTTCGCGAGCCAGGCCGGGATCCGCTGCGCTTCGACGCCGAGGTCGGCGCTCTCTCGGTAGGGATCGGGGCGCCCCTCCAGGAGGGCCAGCATCTCCTCGTCAGGGAGCTCGTAGGGGGAGTGGGCGTCAAACAGGTGGACCCAGAGGAAGAGCGGCGCCCCCGCCGAATCGTCCAGCCAGCGGTTGGCGCGGGCCAGGGTCCCCCGGCCGTCCACGGCGCCACGCAGGGGCGCGCTCATCCGGTGGAAGCCCTGGCCGAGGCCGCTCACGTCGTCGAAGAGGTGGAACGCGCTCAGCGCTGCGTAGGTCTGATACCCCGCCTCGCGGAATTGCTCGGCGAGGGTGTTGGCCGACACGTGCAGGCGCGTGTGGTTGTTGATGATCTTCGTGTCCCTTGGGTGGACGCCGGTGAGCAGCGACACGTGGGAGGGATTGGTGTTGTTGATCGACGAGAAGCAGTTGGTGAAGACGGCGCCCTCGCTCCCGAGGCGGTCGATGTGCGGGGTCGACACCGGCGAGCCCGGGTTGATGGTCGAGACGTGGTCGGCGCGGTGGGTGTCGGAGGTGATGAGGATCACGGTCGGCGGTGGCGTGGCCGAGTCGACGCGGCGCGGAGCGGCGAGCAGGAGCGCGGTGGTCGACGGGCCCTCCGGGTCCCGCTCGAACTCCAGGGCGCCGACGCCCACTGGCGCCGCCACGGTGAGGGTCTGCCAACGGCCCGTCACTTCAAGCGCGACGCCACCCACGGTGAGCTGCTCCGATCCGCCGGGGGCCGCGCCGACGAGGCAGGCGTCGAAGGCCACCTCGGCATGGTCCGCCCCGAGGGGCGCGCCGTCGGCTGCCGCGAGCCCCGCGCCCCGCCCACGGGGGAGCTGGACCGCTGCACGGAGGTCTCGGACGCCGTCGAGGGTCAGGGTGTACGGCGCCGGCGCCTCCCCCGGCGTCGGGAGCGCGAGGGCCGCGGCCAGGTCCTCTCGGACTTCGGGGTCCAGGCTGGCTTCCGCCGGGGCCTCGACCGTGAGCGAGCGGAACACGAGGGCCTGGGCCCCAGGGGCAGCCGGAGCGGGCGCCCCGGAGTCACTGGAGCAGCCGAGGGCGAGGAGCAGGGTGAACACCGCCGGGAGTGGCCGCAGGGGGGTCTTGGCATCCATGGGTCCAAGGTACTGACCTCCGGGGCTCTGGGCCGAGGCTACTCCCGTCGGAAGTCGGGTGGGATCTCCCCTCGGATCTGCGTTGGTGCCCCTGTGAGGGCGGCACGGCAAAGGGCTAGACTCGCCCAAAGAGGGGAAGACGCGGCTCCACCGCGCGTCCCACCAGCGATGCAAAGGGTCCAGACCGCACTTGTCACCGGCGCCGCCGGCTTCATCGGCGCCGCCGTCACGCGGCGCTTGCTCTCGGCTGGGGTGCGAGTGATTGCGTTGGACGACCTCTCGGCGGGAGACCTCGCGCGCCTCGATGGCCTCCCCGGGGACCTGCTCGAGGTGGTCCAGGCGGACGCCTCGGACGGGGCGCTGCTCAAGGAGCTGCTGGCCACGAAGCCGGAGGCCGTGATCCACCTCGCCGGCCGCGTCGGTGTCCGTACGGTGCTCTCGGACCCGGAGCTCTGCGAGCGGGAGAACGTCGCGCTGGGCGAGGCGGTCGCGGAGGCCATCGCGGCCGGCTCCCAGCCCGGCTCCCGGCCGCGTGTGTTGGCCGCTTCGACGTCCGAGGTCTACGCGGAGTCGACGGCGCCGCTGGTCGAGTCCAGCGACCTGCGTGCACTGGCTGCAAGTGGGCGGTGGCGCTACGCCGCGTCCAAGCTGGCCTGTGAGGAGGCCTTCGATCGGCACCTCGGGGGCGGGGGCCGGAGCGCCGTGCACCTGCGCTTCTTCAACGTCGTGGGTCCGGGCCAAGACGGGTCCTGCGGGATGGTCCTGCCGCGCTTCGTGGAGGCCGCGCGGTCCAGCGCTCCCCTCACGATCCACGGCCGGGGCAACCCCGTACGAACCTTCGCGCACGTGGACTCGGCGGCACGGGATATCGCGGCGCTCGCGTTCCCGGAGCGGTTCGCGTTGGGCGAGCGCATGGAGCGGGTCGCGCGCTTCGGGGGTCCGCTCAACGTCGGCGGGACGGCGCGTGCGACGGTGCTCGAGCTGGCCCACGAAGTCGCGCGTGCCGCGGCCCGTCGGGGGTTGGCCCCCAGCCCCCTGCTCCACGTGGACCCGCGGCTCTCGGTGTCGCCGAGCTTCTCCGAGGTCCTGCACCGCGTGCCGGACCTCGCGCTCCTGCGCGGCCTCGGCCTCGGCGCGGACCCCTGGAGCCTGTCCGACCTCGTCGAAGACACCTTCGCGCGGCACGTCGCTCCAAGGGCGTCTGCTGTCAGCGCGCCGCTTTGCGCATCGCCCGCGTCCTGACGCGCCTGAACCTCGGCGGGCCCGCCCGCCAGGTCATGGCCTCGGATCCGCTGCTCGTGGAGCGCGGGCACGAGGTCCGGGTCTTCGCCGGGGTGCCGGGGCCCGGGGAGGGGAGCCTGGAGGAGGAGCTCCGCGCGCTGGGGGTCGAGGTGGTCCCGGTGCCGGCGCTTCGCCGGGGACTCTCGGCGCTCTTCACTGGCGGGGACCTTCGAGCGGGGGCGCAGCTGCGGCGCGCCCTCGCGGAGTTCCGGCCGGACATCGTCCACACCCACGCCGCGAAGGCGGGCGCGGTCGGGCGGCGGGCGGCCCGCCGGGCGGTGCCGGGGGCCCGCCGGGTCCACACCTTCCATGGCCATGTGCTGGAGGGCTACTTTCCAGGGCCGGTCTCGCGCTTGCTATGCGAGGTGGAGTCCCGGCTCGCCCGGGAGACCCACCAGGTCCTCGCGGTCTCAGAGACCACGGCGGCCGACCTTGTTCGCCTCGGGGTCACGGAGGCAGGCGAGGTGCGGGTGGTCCCGCCGGGCGTCCGGCTTGATGCGCTCCTGAGCCTGCCGGAGCGCCGTGGGGGCGCCCTCCGGGATCAGCTGAGCCTGCACCCCGACGACGTGGCCATCGCGGTCATCGGCCGGCTGGCGCCAGTCAAGCGGACGACGATGGCCCTCGACGTGTTTGAGGACGTGGCGACGGAGTTCCCCACGGCCCACCTCCTGGTGGCGGGTGACGGTGGAGAGCGGCCCCGGGTCGAGGCGCGTCGGGACCGGATGCCAGAGGCTGTCCGCGCCCGGGTCCACCTGCTCGGGGCCCTCCAGGACGTGAAGCCGGTGCATGAGGCTGCTGATGTGCTCCTCTCGACGTCCTTTGCCGAGGGCATGCCCGTGGCGATGATCGAGGCTGGCGCGGCGGCCAGGCCGGTGGTCTCCACGGCGGTTGGGGGTGTCCCCGAGCTCGTCCGGAGCGGCATCACGGGCCTGTTTGGGGTGGACCGGGCGAGCCTGGCGGCGGCGCTCGCGAGCCTCGTGGGTGACGAAGCGCTGAGGCTGGAGATGGGCGGCGCAGCGCGGGACCGGGTCCGGGCGCAACACTCTGACCACGCACTCGCGGATCGGCTCGAAGACGTCTATGCGCGGATGTTAGGTTCCGGCGAGTGAACCTCCTCATGGTGAGCGGCGACCGGCAGGTCGTCATCGGCGAGCGCGGACCGTTTTGGTCCATGCAGCGTCACTTTTCGACCTTCTTCGACCGGGTGGATGTCCTCGTGCCCGGACCGGGGGCGGAGGTGGTCACCCGCTCGATCCACGGCAACGTTCACTTCCACGTGGGGCCGCCGGGTCGGCGCGCCCTCCCCGGGTGGATCGCCTCTCGCGGAGCGGCGCTCGTGCAGGAGCACGGGCATGGGCTGGCCGTCACCCACGACTACGGGACCTTCTACAACGGCCGCGGTGGGGCTCGGCTCGCCCGCGCCGCGGGGATTCCGCTGGTCTCGGAGCTACACCACATCCCCGGACATCCGGTGGCGAGCGGGGTGACCGAGCGCCTGGAGAAGCTCATGGCGCGGCTCTACGTGGGCTGGGCGCGGCGGCACGTGCGCGCCTTCCGCGTGGTCAACGAGTCCGAGATGCCGGCCCTGCTCCGCCGCTGGGGCGTCCCCGACGAGCAGATCGTGGTCCTGCCCAGCCAGTACCTCGACTTCGATGTCTTTCATCCGCCGGCGCAGGTGCAGGAGCCCCAGCGAGACGTGGTGTTCGTGGGGCGTATGGCGGCCAACAAGGGCGTGGAGCGCATCCTCGACGCCTTGGCCCGGTGCGCCTCGAGGGGGTCGTCCTACCGGGCGACCTTCGTGGGCAAGGGCCCCGAGCGGGAGCGTTGGATCGCGCGGGCCGCGCGCCTGGGGCTCGCCGACCGCACGGAGTGGATCGAGTGGATCGCGGAGCCCTCCGAGCTGGCGGAGATCTACCGCACCAGCCGGGTTTGCGTGTGCGCGTCCACCTGCGAGGGCGGACCGCGCTTCACGGTGGAGGCCATGGCCTCCGGGGTGACCGTGGTCTCTACCCCCGTGGGGGTCATGACCGACCTGCTCGCCGACGGTGAGGCGGGGCGGCTGGCGGGCTTCGATGTGGACAGCCTCGCGGACGCCCTCACCGATGTGCTCTGCGATGAGACGCGCCGGGTGCAGCGGGGCGTCGAGGCGGCGCGAAGAGTTCAAGTCTTCGAGTACCACGCGGCCCTGGAGCGGTACGCCAGGGGGCTCATCGCGCTCGCGGGGGCCCCGGAGGCTGACGGTTGAATCTCATCTTTGTCACGCAGGTCCTCGATCGAGAGGACGCGGTGCTCGGGTTCGTGTCGCGGTGGGTGCGCGGGTTGGCTGGCGCCGCGGCGCGCGTGCGTGTGCTCGCGCTCGAGGTGGGTGACACCTCGGACCTCCCCGACAACGTGGACTGGGTCGAGCTGGGTCGGAGCGGCGTGGTGGGTCGCTACCTGCGCTATCGCGGCGCCGTGCGCCGGTCCTTCGCCGAGGGCTTCGACGGGCTGCTGACCCACATGGTGCCGCGCTACTCGACCCTCGCCGCCGGCTGGGCGCGCGGGGCCGGGGCCCCGCATTACCTCTGGTACACCCACAAGGGGGTGGACGGTCGCCTGCTGCGGGCCATCGAGCGCGTGGACGGAGTCTTCACCGCCTCGGAGGAGTCCCTGCGGGTGGACACCCCCAAGCGCATCGTCACCGGCCACGGGATCGACGCGGGTCACTTCGATGTGGAGCGGCGGGCCTTCACGGACCGCGCCAACGGCGGGGGCCGCCTGCTCTCCGTGGGGCGGCTCACGCCCGCGAAGGACCCCGAGTGCGTGCTGGACGCCGTGGCGCGCCTCCGGGCGGAGGGCCGCGCCGTGGAGCTGACCTGGGCTGGCGGCGGTCTCGCGGCCGGCGATGACGCCTACGCCCTGCGTGTCCGGGCGCTCGTGGAGTCCCTCGGGCTCGCGGACGCCGTGCGCTTCGACGGGGCCGTGCCCTACACCCGGATCCCGGACCTCTACGGGGCCTCCGACCTCTTCGTCTCCGCGAGCCGGACCGGGAGCGTGGACAAGGTGCTGCTGGAGGCCATGGCCGCGCGTCGCCCGCTCGTGAGCTGCAACGACTCACTCGCGCCGCTGCTCGAGGCGGACGCGGAGCTGGCGCCCTGGGCGCCGGGGTGCTCCTTCCCCGAGGGGGACGGCGCGGCGCTCGCGCAGCGCGTCGCGGGCTGGCTCGACCTGGACGTCGCCGAGCGTGCGCGGCGGACCGAGGCGCTCCGCGCCCACGTCCAGCGGGACCACGACGTGGACCGACTCATGGGCCGCCTCGTGGAGACCATGTCCTCGGGAGCGGTCCGTGGCTGACCCTCCGCTCCACGCCGCCAGCGCCGCAGCTCTCGACGCCGCTCGGGCGGCCATCGTCGAGCCGCTCCAGCGCGTCCTCGGCTGGGTGCTCGGCCACACGGACCCTGCCACCGGGGCGCTCATCTGCCGCGAGCATGGTGTGGAGCACACGGGGAAGAGCGCCGGAGCCGTGGTGCTTGCCACGGAGCTCGCCCGACACGCGCCGGAGGCCGACCGGGACCGCCTCTTCGACGTGGCCCGGGCCCAGTGCGCGCGGCTTGCCGATCGCCTGGAGCGGGAAGGGGACAGCACCTGCTTCACCTTCCGACCAGGGCGCCACGACCCGTACAACTGCTCCAACAGCGTCATCGACGGCGGCGCCTGCAGCGACGCCCTCGCCACGTTCGTGCTCGCCTTCGGGGATCGCCTCCCCGCCGACGAGCGCGAACGCTACGCCCACGCCAGCGTCCTGCACGCCCAGACCTACCTGCGCTACGCCATCGTGGACAAGGGCGTCCCCGCCCAGTGCGCGTGGGCCATGACCGGCGCGGCCCAGGCGTTCAGGCTCTCAGGTCACGAGGTGCTGCGCTTCGCCTGTGAGGTGGGGGAGCAGCGCATCGCCGCTCGTCAACGTGCGGACGGCAGCTTTCCCTATCACCCCGAGGACTGGGGCGCCGCGCACCCCGGCGCAGGGGACGCGAGCGCCTACTACCAATCGAGGGTCACGGCCTTCATGTCCTTCGCCCTCGAGTCGGCCCTGGGGACCGAGGCGGGCGCCGCCGCGGACACCAGCGCCCCGGGAGCCTTCGACTTCCTGCACGGCCTGGTCGGCCCGGATGGGATCAAGGTGGGCTCGGTGGAGGCCAAGCCCTGGTACTGGGGCGCCGAGTACGAGGTCGCCTCCCATCCCTTCGACATCGCGGCGTTTGCCGTGGAGTGGCGGCGCACCCGCGCGCCCCGCGCGGCCGAGGCCATGCGGGCCTCGTGGCGGTCGTGGCTCTCGCACCTGAAGGCCAGCGGTGAGCCGCAATCTCACCACCCCGGGCTGCACGGGGAGCGGCCGCGATCGAAGAGCTACCAGTGCCCGTTCTTCTGGGCCGCCCACGCCTGCTGGATCGCGCGCTCGATCCCCGAGCTCGCCGAGGCTCTTGCCAGCGAGGTCCGCGAGCCGGCGGCGCCCCGTGGCTGGCGGCTCTTTGGCGACGTGGACCTCGCGCGGCTCGACACGGAGGACGTGGTGGCGTGGGTGCGCGGCGCGCGGCCGCCGGGGAACCGGAGCCACGGCAGCCCCGCCGGCGGCCTGCTCCGGGTGTACAGTCACGCCACCGGGGGCGACCTCTACCAGGCGCCGTACCTCGAGCGCCGCGCGCCGGCCAACTGGAGCGGGAGCGCAGGGGGCTTCAACCTCGCCCGCGGCTGGCGATCCGGTGCCGCAGATCTGCGCTTCTCCACCTGGATCGCCCGGACCCGGGTGCGCGCCGGCGAGGGCGCCGCCGCCCTCGGCGTACCCTTCCAAGCCCTGCGCCGCTCGGTAGCCTGCTTCGCTTCCTCTGCGGTGAGCACGGCCTTCGTGCGTGACGCTCGGCTCCAGGGGCCAAGCGGCGTGGAGGTCGGCCTGGATTGCGGCCTCGCCTTCCGTGACGGTTCGGCCGCAGGCGGCCGCTTCGAGCGCCGCTTCCGGCAGGTCGGCGAGGCGCTGGAGGTGGAGGAGCGCCTCAGGGACTCCGGGCGTGCCCGAGGCCTGTGGTTCCGGCCCCCCGTTGGCGCTACGGTGCTTGAGGATGAACCCGAGCACATCCGCTACAGGTTCGGACGCGGCGCGGACGAGGGGACCGTGTAGTGTTCAGTCCGCCGCTGGTCGTCCCGCTCCGGGACGCTGGATGAACGTGATCCCGTGAGCGACCAACCCCAACCCGAGCTGGCGCCCTCCGGGGCGCGTGAACTCCTCCGAGAGAGGGCGGTGCCGGTCGTCGTGGCCTGCGCGCTCGTCGGGCTGGTGGACGGTGTGGTCCGGGTGCTCGGGGTGGACCCGGGGCTGTTCCTGCTCCAGGTCCAGCACTTCGGCATCATGGAGGCCCTGGGCATGGGGGCCCCGGCGTGGGGCGAGGTCCCCCTTCGCCTCCTGTCCCTCTGCCAGGCCGTCTTCTACTACGGGGTCGCCGGCGTCCTGGTGGGGCTCCTCGTCGGCGCTTGGGCCGCGGGTCTCCGACCACTCCTGGGGCTCCCCCCGGTCGAGGGCGCCGCGGTGACGCGGCGCACCGTCTCGCTGATTCTCGGCGGCTGGCTCGCGGTGGCGCTCTACTGGTGGACGCGGTCGGTCGTCTACTCGGGGCTCCCCGCGACCGACCCCCGGCGTCTCGCCGCCGCCGGGCTGATCCTCGTGATCGGTCTTGTGCTCGGCGCAGCGCTCGTGCGCTTCACCCCGGTGGCCCGCCTGCGCCGAGTCCGGATGCTCCTGGCCCTGATGGCGGTGGTGGGCGCCGGATGGGGCGCCGTTCACTGGGGCAGGGCCGAGGACCGCGGCCGGATCCAGGGTGCCAACGAGGGGGTGCCCAACGTGCTGCTCGTGGTGGTGGACGCGCTGCGCCAGGACACGCTGGGGCCCTATGGCGATAGCGAGGTGCACACCCCGAGCTTCGACCGGCTCGCGGCGGAGGGCGTGACGTTCATGGACGCGCGCACTCAGGCGCCCTTCACCTGGCCGAGCTTCGGGTCCTTCCTCACGGGCAAGGTGCCGCGCCGTCACGGGCTGATCCGCATGGAGCCCGGGCTGCGCATGCCCGTGAACGCGACCCTGCCCATCCTCCTCAAGCAGGCGGTCACCTCTGCCGGCGAGCAACTCGGGGAGGAGGACTGGGTCACGGGCGCCTTCATGACCGGCACCCTCTCCCACGGCTCCGGGCTGCTGGGCGGCTTCGACGCCTACCTCGAGGCGCTGGTGGGCCACGAGCTGGTGGACGTGCACGATGACTGGAGCGAGTTCCGGTCGGGGCTGCTGCCCTGGTTGGTCCTCAACAAGCTGAGCCAGAAGGCGGACCGGCACCTCGTGACGTCCACGGCGGAGCGCTGGCTGCGCGAGCACGCGGACCGGCGCTTCATGGCGATGGTGCACCTGTACTCGACGCACACGCCCTACGACCCCGCGCCCGAGTTCCGGGAGCGGCACCTGGACCCGGCCTACGACGGCCCCATCTCCGCCTTCTACGCGGCGCAGCGCGAGGCGATCGAGGAGGGCAAGTACACCCTGACGGAGGCGGATGAGCTCCGGATCCGTCGCCTGTACCTCGCGGGCGTGGAGCAGGCCGACCGGATGATCGGGCGCCTGCTTCAGGCGCTCGAGGCGGCAGGCACCCTCGAGGACACGGTGGTGATCGTCACCTCGGACCACGGGGAGTCCCTCGGGGAGCACGGCCTCTGGGAGCACAACTGGATGTACGAGGACAACCTGCGGGTGCCGCTCCTCATGCGCTATCCGGCGGGCTTGCCACGCGGGGTCCGCGTGGAGGGCCTCGTGGACACCATTGACCTGTTGCCCACAGTCTTCGAGCTCGCGGGCCTGGAGCCGCCGGAGCACGCCGACGACGCAGGGTTGGCGCTCGGCCTCGACCGCCCAGCGGGTCCCGCGGACCTCCCTCCCCCGGGCGGCCCGTCGAAGGACGATGAGGCGGTGGACAAGGAGGTCCTCCTCCGGAGCCGACGCCTCTGGGACGCCATCGACGGACGCTCGCTGGTCCCTCTGGTGCGGGGCGAAGCGGGCCCGCCCCGAGGCGTGGCCTTCGCGGAGAACGGGCGCTACATGTCCGCGCAGGACGCTCGCTGGAAGCTCATCGTGCGCCGGGAGCTGGTGCGCGATACGACGCTCGAGGACCTGCTGCGAGAGTCGGAGCTGCCGCGCCTCTTCGACCTCGAGCAGGACCCCCTCGAGCTCGCGGGGCGCTTCGACGCCGCGGACCCCGAGGCCATGGCCGCGGCCGGAGTGCTCTTCAAGGCCCTGCGCGAGCACAGCGAGCGCCTCCCCATCCGGGAGAGCCAGGTCGTCCGAGGCAAGCGCGACCTGCGCGCCGAGGGGCTCTTCAAGAGCCTCGGCTACGGCGGCGGCGTGGGCGTGGACGGTGGGGGTGGCGAGGATGACTGAGCCCCCCTCTTTCGAGCCGCCGCTGATCCTCGCGGCGAACGCGCGCATGCCCTCGGTCCGGGCGCAGTCCGTGCAGCTGTGCCGTGCCGCCCAGGCATTTCAGGGAGCGGGCGCGGACACCGTGGTGCTCCATGCGGCGAGGCGCGACACGCCCCGCGTCCCGCCGGAGGACGTCTGGGCCCAGCTCACCACCCTGCCCACCGCCTCGACCTCGGGGGGGGCCGCGTTCGCGCCGCGGCGTGGGTGGCCCGGACTGATGGCGGCGAGCTGCGTGGACTGGATCGACCTGGTGCCCAGGCCCCTGCAGTTCCTGCCCGCCCGACTCCAGGAGTGGAGCTTCGGCCGCTCTGCGGCTCGGATCATCAAGCAGAGGTTCCAGGGCGCGCGGGTGCTCGCCAGGGATCTCGAGGTCGCCGTTCACTTGCTGGGACGTCCTGGCGTCGCGCTGGAGATCCACCGCGTCCCGGGCGGGCGGACGCGCCGTCGTTGGCTGCGAAAGTGCGTGGATGGCGGGATGCCCGTGGTGGCGATCAGCGGCGGTGTGCGCGACGACCTCGAGGCGCTCGGCGTGGCGCCTGATCGGATCACGGTCGAGCACGATGCCCACGATCCTGCCCTCGTGGACGCGCTCCCGGAGCGTGGCGCCGCCCGCGAGACCCTCGGGCTGGACCTCGACGCGGGCGTGGTGCTCTACGCGGGCGGGCTCCTGCGCTGGAAGGGCGTCAACGTGCTCTTGGACGCTGCGCGCCAGGACCTCCTCGGTGGCGCCACCGTGTTGATTGTGGGGGGGATGGACGCCGACGTCGCGGCCCTCCAGCGGCGGGCCGCGGGGCTCTCGAGCGTGCGGGTGCTCGGGCACCGGGCCGCCCATGAGATCCCGCTCTTCCTTGCCGCGGCGGATGTCGGGGTGGTCCCCAACCGGCGGACGCCCAGGATCAGCTCCCACTACACCTCACCGCTCAAGGTCTTCGAGGCCATGGCCGCGCGGCTCCCGCTGGTGGTGAGCGACCTGCCGAGCCTGCGGGACGTGCTGCGCGCGGACGAGGCCGTCTTCGTGGAGCCCGAGTCCCCGGAGGCGCTCGGGCGTGGCGTCGTGGAGTTGCTCGAGGACGCGGAGGGCCGCCGCGCCATGGCGGCACGGGCCCACGAGTCGGTGCAGGCCAACACCTGGGGCGCCCGCGCGAGACGCCTCCTGACCTTCATGGAGCAGAACGCGTGAAGGTCCTCTTCCTCACAGATTCCCTCTCCGAGCTCGACGGGGTGGGCCGCTACTCGGTCCGCCTGATCGAGGCCCTCGAGCGTGAACGGCCGGGCCTCGAGGTGCAGGTGCTCCTGGCGCGCAAGCACCGCCCGACGTCGCCGGAGGTCCCGGGACGCTGGCAGGTCGACGTGGCGCTGCCCCCGGACTACTTCTTCTACATGACGCCGGCACGCTTCCTGGTGTCTCGGCTTCTGTCCACGTGGAAGACCTTCCGCGCGGCCCGCAAGGCGGACCTGGTGCACGCGATCAAGGACTTCCCCCACAGCCTCGTGGCGGTGGACGCGGCGCGCCTCGCCGGTAGGCCCTGCGTCGCCACCGGTCACGGCACCTACACCATTCAGCCCGTCCTCGATGAGCGGCACCGGTCACGGGCGCTGTCGGCCTATCGGCGCTTCGCCGCGTTGATCTCGGTGTCGCGCTACACGCGGGAGCGGCTACTGAGCATCGTGCCGCCTGAGGTCCTGCCGCCGGCGCAGGTGCATGTCATCCCGAACGCCGTGGATGCCGAGAGCTTCGTGGCGCCGAGGGAGATCGGGGAGCAGCCGTGGCACGGCCGCCGGTTCACCCTGGGGATCGGCGAGCTCAAGGAGCGCAAGGGGCACCACCTGGCGCTCGAGGCGTGGCTCCGGGTGGCCCAGGAGCAGGGCGACCTGCACCACTTCATCGTCGGCAACCGCGCGGGCGACCCCTACGAGGAGCGGCTGCTGGCCATGGCGAGTGATGCCGGGCTGGGCGATCGCGTCCACCTGGTGGGCAACGTCAGCGAGGACCAGAAGATCGACCTCCTGCAGCGTGCGGAGGTCTTCCTGCACACCCCGGTCACCGCCGCGGACGGGGGCTTTGAGGGCTTCGGGATCGTCTACCTCGAGGCGGCGGCGGCCGGGACGGTGGCGATCGGGACCCTCGACTCGGGCGCCGAGGACGCCATCGTGGACGGGCAGTCGGGGCGCCTCGTACCCCAGGACCCAGGCGCGGTGGAGGGGGCCCTGCGGGAGGTGCTCGGCGACCATGCGCTCCGGGCCCGCCTCGCCGACGGCGCGCGCGTCCATGCGGAGGCCTCCTCGTGGGACGAGAACGCACGTCGGGTCCTCGAGGTCTACGACGCCGTCCTGGGGGCGAAGACGCGGTGAACATCCTCTTCTACTGCGAGATCGCTGACCCCGGAGTGGGCTCGAGCGTCCGGCAGATGTACGGCCTCGCCCGTGAGCTGCGGGCGCGTGGTCATAGGACCGCGGTGGTGGCGACGGTTCGCGACGCGGCGGACGCAACGCCCACCGTGATCGACGGCACAACGGTCTTTCGCCTGCACTCGGACTACCCGCTCCGATGGAGGGGATGGGTGTCTCTCAGGAACCGCACCATCGAGCGACCCCTCGCCGCGGTCCTCGGGGAGTTCCGACCGGATGTCGTCCACGCCCATCTGGTGCACACGCACCTCGGGTATCACTCCCTGACCATGGCGAAGCAGGCCGGGGCGCGGGTGATCTTCACGTCTCACGACGCCATGACGTTCTGCTACCAGAAGCTCACCTGCTTCCACGGTGGTGAGGAGCACGGCGGGGAACTTGATGACGTGGTGGCTCGCTCTAGCAAGTGCGTTCCATGCCAGCGCCTCCGCTTCAGGCCGGGCCGCAACCGGCGAATCAGGCAGGTGCTCGAGCGGGACGTGGACCGGGTGACGGTGGTCTCCAATGAGCTGGGCCGCGTGATGCGCGCCAACGAACTTCCTGTCCACCGCACCGTGCATAACGCCCTAGAGCTGAACGATCCCCCCGGCGAGGACGCGGTCCTCGAGTTCCGACGGCGTCACGGGCTGGAGGGATGCAAGGTCCTGGCGATCGGGGGACGCCTCCACGCTCAGAAGGGGGTCGGCAAGCTGCTCGAGATGCTGGCGCTGCTGCGGCCGGAGTTCTCCGACGTGCGCTTGATCGTGATGGGGCGCCGGGAGACCTACGACGACGAGTTCAAGCCTGAGGCGGCTCGGCTCGGGGTGGACGACCTCGTCGTTCCTACCGGGTGGCTCGGCCCCGAGGAGCTGCCCCTCGCCTACGCGGCGGCGGATGTATTCGTCACGCCGTCCCTCTGCTTCGACACCTTCGGGATCGTGAATCTCGAGGCGATGGAGCAGCGTCGGCCTGTGGTCGCGACGCGCTTTGGCGGCTCGATGGAGGTTGTGGAGGACGGGGTCTCGGGGTTCATCGAGAACCCCTTCAACCTCGCCGCTTACGCCGAGCGGATCGCTCAGCTCCTGCGGGACGGGGACCTGAGAGCCCGTATGGGGGACGCCGGGCGCGTCGCCCTCTTGGAACACTTTTCTATGGAGCGGCTCACGGACGAGTTCCTCCAGGAATATTCGGCCGCGGCGGGGCCTGGCTCGCGCGTCACCTGACCGCAGGGGAGGTTCCGCGTGCATCAACCTGGGAACGAGCGGCTGCTGGGGTCCAAATGAGCCGATACTCCTGGTGAACCAATCCTCAGGACCGGGGGGAGCGGAGCGCCGTATTGTTGGGAGAAGCCCTCCAGGCGTCCGTGGCCCACCAGTCCCGCGGAACACAAGTATTTGACCGAGGCCCTCCGCAGGGGCGCCAACGATGCAGAAGACACTTCTCACCTACGTCAAGCCTCACGTCCAAGAGGATCCGCTCTCGATGATCCTGGGTATCGGCTACCTCGGCGCCCAGATGGAGCGCGAGGGGCTCCCGATCGCACTCCACGATGAGCGCGTCGGCACCGACCAAGAGATGAAGGCGGCCATCGACGCCAACGACATCATCGGCTTCAGCGCGCTGACGCCGAACATCCGCCGCGCGATCGCCTGGGCGAAGTACGCCAAGGAGCAGGGCAAGACCACCATCATGGGCGGTCCGCACGCGTCCGTGGACCAGGGTGTCTTCCTCGACAGTGGTCACTTCGACTACGTCCTCAAGGGCGAGGCGGAGCACACCCTCCCGCAGCTCATCCGCGGGATCGAGGGCAACGATGAGAAGGCCCTCCTCGACGTGGCGGGGTTCGCGTCCATGCGCGAGGGCGAGCTGTGGGTCGACAACCCTGCGACCCCGCTCATCAAGAAGCTCGACGAGCTCCCGATTCCCGCCCGGCACCTCCTGCCGATGGAGTCGTACTTCAAGAACAACCCCGAGCACCTCTGCTACATCTTCACCACGCGTGGATGCCCCTTCAAGTGCATCTTCTGCCAGAAGGAGCTCACCGGGCGCGGCTTCCGCGTGCGGTCGACCGAGGCGATCGTCGACGAGCTTGAGCACATCATCAAGACGTACGATCCGGGCGTGATCCTCTTCGTCGACGAGATCCTGACGCTCCGCAAGAAGCGCATCCATGAGATGTGCGACGAGATCATCCGCCGCGGGCTGAAGTTCGAGTGGGTGGCGAACACGCGCGCCGACTGCGTGGACTACCCGCTGCTCAAGCACATGCACCGCGCGGGCTGCCGCCGGATCTACTACGGCTGGGAGTCCGGCTCCCAGCGCATGCTGGACGTGTTGAAGAAGGACCTCACTCCCGAGGTGATCGTCAACGCTGCCAAGATGACCCGTCGCGCGGGCATCTGGGCCAAGGTCTACCTGATCGTCGGGTCGCCGGGCGAGACGCCCCAGGACGTGGCGGAGACCGAGAAGGTCCTGCGCCTCGCGGGGCCGGACCTGATCCGCATCTCCGTGTTCAACCCGCTCATCGGGACGGAGTCCTGGGACAACTACCAGGCCTCCATCGACATCTCCGACCTGTCGGAGAACTACGTGTCGTCCAACCGGTCCGGCTACAAGCACGAGCACTTCAGCCAGATCGAGCTGGAGGAGCTGCGCAAGCGCATGGTCCGCTCCTACGAGCAGTGGTACTACTCCATGCCCCAGCGCCTGCGCCGGGTCTACGAGCGGGCGCTCTACTACATCGAGAACCCCCAGCACGGGCGTAAGCGCGTGGGTCGGGCCGTCGGCCTCGTCCCGCCGCCCCAGCGCCACGTCGTGACGAGCCACCACTAGGATGGCTCGCGGGTCCGCCTCGGGCCCGCACCCAAAGAAGGCGGGCGGCCCTGCGCGAATTGCGCAGGGCCGCCCGTCCTCGTTAGGGGGAGGCTTGCCCTCCCCCGGGCCAGCGGGTGGAGCTCAGCCGAGCCGTGAGTTCACGGCGTCCACCACGGCCTGCTCCCGGCGCCGCGCCTCATCCTCCAGCGCGCCAGCGTCCGCCAGGAACTTCGCCTTGGCTGTCGAGTCCTCCAGGTCCTGGGCGTTGATCCGCACGTTCAGCCCCGCGCCGAGGACCGCCGTACGGATGCAGAGCGCGCCGACGGCCGCGTCGGAGAGGGACGCCTCCATGCCCTTCTCGACCATGGCCTCACAGATCCCCATGGCCTCGAGTGAGGTCCTCATCACCCGCAGCGGGACCTCGATGGCGTAGCGCGTCGCGTCCTGGATCGCGGCAGCCCGGTGGGCCTCCTCCGCCTTCCAGGCCGCCATGATCCGGTTGAAGGCCTCCGTGTCCTCGTCGACGAGGTGCAGCAGCTCGTCGTGGCAGCGCTTGCCGGCCTCCGCGACCTTCGAGAACTCCTCCCAGCGGTCGTCCCAGCCGCGCTTGTGGCTGGAGAGGTTCGCGACCATGGTCCCGAGGGCGGCCCCGAGGGCGCCGACCGCCGCCGCCACGGAGCCGCCGCCAGGCGCCGGGGACTCGGAGGCCGTCTCGTGGACGATCTCCTCCACGGTCATGTCCACCAGGCGCTTGCTCGCGCCGTCGCGGATCGAGTACTCGATGACGCGCTTCTGGGGGTCGAAGGGGCTGAGCTCGTCCAGGCCAAGGGTTCGAACGGCGATCTTGATCAGGTCGGTGTCACTCACGCCCAGGGAGCGCCCCTGCTTGGTGAGGTAGTGGCGGCCGGCGTCGAGCAGGACCGAGAGCGGCACGAGCCCGACGATCTCGGACCCCGTGACGCGGATCCCGCGGGCCGAGGCGCGTTCCTCACAGGCGTCGAAGGCCGCGTGGACGGGGGTCACGGAGAGGTCCGTGAGGTTCATGGAGATCTGGGCGACCCCGTACTCCTCGATGAACCACCCGATGCCCTTGCAGGCCTTCAGCATGCCGGGCTTCCAGACCGGGTCGCCCGCTTCATCGCGGACGACCTCGCCGGTGAGCGGATCCGGCTCCCTGAGGATGCGACCCTTCTCGCGCACGTCGAAGGCGATGGCATTGGCGCGTCGCGACGAGGTGGTGTTCAGGTTGACGTTGTAGGCGACGAGGAAGTCCCTGGCGCTGACGGCGGTGGCGCCGGTGCGGGGCTGGAACTTCGCCGGTCCGAAGTCCGGCCGCCACTGTTCGGTCTCCACGCGCGCGGCGATGCCCTCGTACTCGCCGGCGCGGACGACGGCGAGGTTCCTGCGTTCGTCGGACAGGGCCGCGTTCTCGTAGCAATAGATCGTCAGGCCGACCTCCTCGCCGAGCCGCCGCGCGAGGGTCCGGGCGTGCTCCACGGTCTCCTCCATGGTGATGCCGGAGATCGGCACGAGGGGGCACACGTCCATGCCGCCGAAGCGGGGGTGCTCCCCGCTGTGGGCGGACATGTCAATCAGCTCCGCGCTGACGCGGGCAGCCTGGACGGCAGCCTCGATCACCGGCTCGGGTTCACCGACGAAGGTGAAGACCGTGCGGTTGGTGGCCTTGCCCGGGTCCACATCCAGGAGGGTCACCCCGTCCACCGCGCGGATGGCGCCCGAGATGGCCTCGAGGACGGCGGGGTCACGACCCTCGGAGAAGTTGGGGACGCATTCGATGAGCTTGGGCATTGGCGATGTTGGGGGCGCCCGGGCGGGCGCGGTGGAGGCTGCCGGGAAGGGCTGTGGGGCTGGAGGGCGGCCCGCGTGCGCGGGCTGTCGGCGCCCGTTCTATCAGACGGATCCCGGTGCGTCTCGCAGGTAGGGGCGGTCGAACTGCCTCACAGGGCGCTACCATCTCAAAGCGGCAACGCACGATCACCTATGACCAAGCCTGAATCCCCCGCCAGCTTCCGCTCCGCCTCGTCGACGGACCGGGAGGCCCAGGCCGCCCTGTTCGACCGCTGTTTTGACCGGCAGGACGGGGGAGCCGTGCTCCCGTGGCGCTACGACCAGGGGCCCCATGGGGCGGCGCTGACCACCGTGGTGGATGGGGACGCGGGGGTCGTGGCCAGCTACGCCTGCGGGCCTCGGCGCCTCGCAGGAGAGAAGGAGGTCCTGGTGGGCGAGACCGGCGACGTCATGACGGCGCCGGAGGCCCGCGGCGGCGGGCTCTTCTCGGGCCTCGACCGCGCCACCATGGAGGCCGCCCGAGCCGCTGGCTGGCCCGTGGTGTTCGGGCTCCCGAACCGGGCCTCTGCACACATCTTCGTCCGCGACCTGGGCTGGGAGGAGGTCGGCGAGCTGCGGCCCTGGACCTTCGTCCTCGTGGGGGACGCGGGGGCGCGAGCCGAGCGCATGAAGGTGAGCCGCCTCGCTGCCGCCACCGTCTCCTGGACGGCGTGGCGTGGCACGATGGCCCGGGGCCGCCTCCGCAAGCGCTTCTTCGCGCGCTGTAACGTCGTGCCCATCGCGCGGTTCAAGCCAGAGGCGGACGCGGTGGCGGAGGCCGTGGCCGCGCGCCATCCCTGGTTCATCCGGCGGGACCACGAGTACATGAACTGGCGCTTCGTGGACGCGCCGTCCGGGCGCTTCCGATGCCACGGCGTCTACCAGCCCGACGGCAGCATGTGCGGCTGGTGCGTCGTGCAGCTGCCCGAGCGAGGCGAGACGGCGGGGTACGTGGTCGACCTGGTGGCTGTGGACGACGTGGCGTTCGCCGCGGCGCTGGAGGCCGGCCTGGGGCACCTCCGGAAGGCTGGCGCCTCCGTGGCGCGCGCCCACGCGGTCGTCGGCTCCGGGTGGGAGCAGGAGCTCAAGGCCTCAGGCTTCCGGCCCTCGAAGGCGGACGACGTCCGCCCGATCATCCTGCGCGTCCTCGACGACTCTCACCCGATCACCAGCGTCGCTCGTCAGCCGGCGAAGTGGTTCTGGACCGACGCGGATCGCGACGCGGAGTTGATCGGCTGAGGGCCGGCGTCGTGGGGCTCAAGCACCGGATCAAGGCGGGCCTGCGGGGCCTGTACGCGCGCACCCTCTGGGGCTCCGGCGTCCACCGGGTCGTGGGGCGCCTCTCGAGGCCGCGGCTGCTCGTGCTCTACGGGCACTGCGTGGACCAGCCAGCGACGAACGGCGCCCTCGACGCGGACATGAAGATCTCCTCGGGGCGCCTCGAGGCGATCCTCGAGGCGCTCGGGAAGAGCCACGACCTCGTGACCCTCGGGGAGGGGCTGGCGCGGCTGCGTGCCGGGAAGGTCGGGCGCTCGATGGTGGCCTTGACCATGGACGACGGCTACCGGGACAACCTCCATGACCTCGTCCCGCTGCTGGAGCGTACCGGGGCCAAGGCCACGGTCTTCCTCGAGGGCGGGGCCGTGGCCGCGCGTTCGCTCCCCTGGCTGCACGCCCTGGGCTGGCTCGTCGGGCAGCTCGGGCCAGCCGAGGCGGCGGTCCGGGTCGCCGCGCGGCTGGGCGACGTCCCCGGCTCGCCAGCGGGCATCACCGAAGCTGGGGCGCTGAAGCGGACGCTGAAGTATGACGCTGATCCGGCCCGCCGCGACGCGGCGCTGTTGGCGCTCGTGGAGGAGGCGGGCGGGGACCCGTCGGAGATCGTCGCAGCGCTCTACCTCTCTCGAGAGGAGGCGCGGGAGTTGGCAGCCGCTGGGCCCATCGAGGTGGGAGGGCACACCGCCCATCACCCCGTCCTCTCTCGCCTTGACGTCACCGGTCAACAGCGCGAGGTGGCCGGCGGGGCGGCGCTCCTCAGGGAGCTGTTCGCGGAGGACGACCTGGCGGCTGGCCCGGCGCCTCTCGGGACCTCGGGGCACGTCTTCGCCTACCCCTACGGACGCCGCTGGGACTTCGACGAGCAGAGCCCGGGGGTCGTGCAGAGCGCAGGGTACGCATGCGCCGTGACGACCCACGCCGGCGTGAACCACGTCTCCACAGACCCGTACCGCCTGAAGCGCTGGCCAATCCACGATGGCACCGCGTTGCACGAGGTGGGCACCGAGGCCGCCGGTGGGTTCGAGCTGCTCCGCCGGCTCGGGATCGACCTGGTCGAGTGAGCCACGCGGTGGCTCATTCGCGGACGCGTCGCCGGGCGTCTCAGTGGGTCTCGTAGCCGCCGGGGCCGGAGTAGGCTCCGCCGCCCGAGGTGTAGAGGTAGACGGCGGCGGCGACGAAGATCGCCACGGGGACGGCGATCCAGATCCAGTTCTCTCGTAGAAATCGCATGGGAAGGGGGGGGGCTCTTGGAGACCCTCAACAGTATCTCCGGCTCCGGGGTCTGGTGGGGATACACTCCAGGGAGATGAAGCGGATCTTGTCTCGACTCGCCCTCTCTGCGGGGGTCTTCCTCATGCTCCTCAGCGGAACCGAGGTGGCGCTGCGTGCCCAGGGCTACGGCGCCATCCCCTCCGTGTGGTTCGACCCCGAGGTGGGCACGCGCTTCCACCCCGGCCAGACCCGTCAGATCCTCGCTGCGGGGGGGGTCTTCATGCACTCGGCCGAGATCAACGACCTCGGCTTTCGCGGGCAGCTGCCGGACCGTGAGCTCGACGGGGAGGGCGGCCTGCGGGTGGTCTGCCTCGGCGACTCCTTCACCTTCGGCTGGGGCGTCGAGGACGGAGAGACCTACCCGGTTCAGCTGGAGGCCAACCTCAAGAACCTCCTGGCGGCTCGCACGGCCTCGCAGGTGGCGCCCTCTGGTCCGCGGCGGAGCGCCAGGGACGCGGAGGTCCTGAACGTCGGGTTGCCTGGCTACAACACGTGGCAGGAGCACCGCCTCTACGAGAAGCTCGTCCGCCCCATGGCTCCGGATGTGGTGGTCCTCGGGTGGTACCTCAACGACCTCGACCCGCTGAGCTACGGAGTGACCGGGACCTTGGCGCCCCTCAACCACCCGCTGGCGGGCACCGCGCTCCTGGACTACTGGGTGCGGAAGCTGCGCAAGAAGTACCCGCGCTTCGAGTTCGAGGGCTTTGACCAGGAGGGCGCACAGGAGATCAAGCCCTACTACGACCAGAACCGGCCGCTGGTGGAGCACAACAGCGGGCACCCCGAGGCGCGTCCCTACGTGGAGCGCAACCTCGCGGACCTCGGCGCGCTGCTCGAGGACATCAAGGCGGACGGCGTGACCCCTGTCCTGGCCATCTTCCCGTCGGTGGGGCAGGTCGATGCCCTGAAGGCGGCGCGGGCGGACAAGCCCGCCGCGGAGTACGCGGCTGACCTCGCCATCATCGCCCGCATCCAGCGCGACCTGACCGAGTTCGCGGGGCCCAAGGGGGTCGCCGTCGTGGACCTCCTCGTGCCGTTCATGGACAGCGAGGTCCGACCCTACGGCGAGGTGGATCAGAGCCACCCTAGCGTGCATGGGTACGGCATCGCGGCCGCCGCGGTGCTTGAGGCGCTCGTCGCGGGCGGGCTGCTCGATCGCTGAGCGATCGGGGCGCGTGGAGCCCCTCGGGCCCGGGTCCTCAGCGCGGGCGCAGGAGCGAGCCGTGCATGCGCGTGACGAAGGCGCGGACCTGGTCTGAGCTCGAGTCGAGGTGACGCGTGAGCTCCTCCAGCGGGCGCTCCTCCCAGTAGCCACGCAGGATCAGGGCGTGCATGGCCTGGACCTGGGCGCGGGGGTCGTCGGGGGTCTGGGCGCGGCCCAGGAGCTCCTCGGTGGACGGGGCGCCCGTGACCCCCAGGGCGATCGTGGCCGCGGCGGCCGCGGTCAAGGTGAGGGCGAGCAGCCACTGCACGACGCCCTCGCTGGACCGCTCACCGCGGAGGGGCGGCGGCTGGAGCTCCTGTTCGGCGTCCATCAGAGCTTCTCCAGGGAGGCGAGGACCGGGGCGATGGCGAGCGTCCAGCTCCAGAGGAGCAGGCCGAGGGCGAGGACGAAGAGGGAGCGTCGGAGGAGGCCACGCAAGGGCGGGCGGCGCAGGCTCGCCAGTGCGGCGGCGGCGGGCACGATCAGGAGGGCCTCGCCCGGGGCCCGAAAGCGCGACATGGCGACCACCAGGGCGAGGGGCGCGGTGGAGGCGCAGGCTGCGGCGAGCAACCCGGCGGCTCCCGGATAGAGCGGGACCAGGGTCGCGCCGTAGGCGGCGAGCAGCGCGAGAGCCATGACCATCGCGATGGAGATCAGGGTCAGCGGGACGCTGAAGGACGGGGAGGTCAGGACGCTGCAGTACCCACCCGTGGCCTGGACCCCGGTCGCCCCGGGGTCTGGCGGCGGCATGCGCAGGTAGCGCGTCATGTACGACAGGGGCGTGATCAGATCGGCGACCTTCACCGCCCGCGTCCTGAGGAAGAAGCCGGGGGCGTCCTGGATGAACGCGCGCCCGGCGGCCACGGCCACCTGGTTTCGCTCGGCGACGTTGGGGAGGAACTCGAAGGGCCACTGCGCCATGCCTGCCGGCGGCGCGAGGAGGCGCGCGCGGAGCGCGGCGCCGGGCACGCCGGCCTGGGCGACGTCGAGCCCGACATGATCGAAGTTGATGTAGTCCCTGTTCCAGCCCATGTAGGCGTTCAGGCCAGCCGTGCGTCCGAGGAGCTGGAACGAGCCCTGGTCTGCGCTGGCGCGTGCGGACCAGGGAGCGATGGTCATGGCCGCCGCGCCGAAGAAGAGGGCCGCACGTCGGAGGCCAGCGGCTGCCCGCGAGCCGCCCCCGCCGCGAGCCGGCAGGCCCAGGGCCCAGGCACCCCAGAGGGTCAGGGTCACGAGCCAGAACAGGGAGGCCTCCTTCGTGAGGCAGGCCAGCCCCACGGCGGCACCAGCGACGGTGAGGGCCGCGGTGGCGCGGTGGCCCTTCAGCTCGCCAATGGCCACCCCCAACAGCAGGGTGCAGGCGGGGGTGAGGAGGGCGATGGTGAGGCCCTCGCTCAGCAAGACATGCGCGAAGGGGAGCAGGGGGAGGTAGAGCGCAGCGATCCACCCTGCGCAGCGGCCGGCTCGCTCGGAGTGGGCTCTTGATGCGAGCGCCATGAGCCACCCGCAGGACCAGACCGACAGCAAGGTCAGGACCACCCTGGCCGCCGTTTCTCCGGCGTCTCCAAAGAGCGAGACGCAGGCGGCGATGAGCATCGGGTGCAGCGGCGGCCACTGTCCGGTGTAGGCCCCGAGCTCGGACCAGGTCCGGCCCAGCGCGACATAGGCTGGCTCGTCCCCACGGAACGAGCCGCCGGCGGCCGACATGAGCCAGAGGCCGCGGAGCACTGCCGCGCAGAGGAGCGGCGCCGCCCAACCGGACGGGAGCCAGCGCCCCGAGAGGGGCGGCCCGGCGGCGTGTTCTTTGGGGGGGTGAGGCCTCATCCTCTCGGCAACCTACACGAAGCGGCGCTTAGCGCAGCGCGGAGAGCGTTTGTTGCACGCCCTCAAGGGATGGAATCCAGAGCAGGACTAGGCACGCGCTGGCGGCGGCCGCGGCGCGGGTTCGCCTGGCGCGCTCCTCCTCGGAGCCCTGGGCCGTGGAGGTGCGGGCGAGGGTTCGGACGAGGCCAAGCGCGGCGAAGGCGATCAGGAGCGGGAGGGCGGGGAGGCGGTAGCGAGTGAGGCCATTGACGAGTGCCGACGCCAAGGTGCCCGCACAGACCCAGACCAGCAGGCTGCTGTGGGCGGGGCTGGCCGCGGCTTGTGACCACCCTCGGAGCGCGAGGAGGAGCAAGGTCGGGACCATGGCGAGGGCGAGTCCTGCGAAGAGGAGGCGCGCCCAGGGGCGCCCGAGGGGGGGGCCGGGAGAGGCGAGGCGCAGGCTCCGCACCGGATACGAGAGGGGAGACAGGAGGTCCACGAGCTCCACGGCGCGGCTCCGTAGGAAGAAGAGCGGGTGCTCGACGGCGAAGCGGACGCCCTGTCTGACGTTCCTTCGCGCGCGGTCTGCGGGGGTCCCCTCGGCTGTGGGCGTCCAGGCCTCCGGTGCAGCCCCTCGGATCGTGGCCCTCAGGGCGCCCGGGGCCTGCGTCGGGTCCTCCCCGAGGCCGGCGAGGTCGTAGTTCACGTCGTACGCGTTGAGCCCGATGTGGGCGCTCCCGCCCGTGGAGATCGCGATGGGGACCAGCCGCCCGTGGAAGGTCGCGTTGCGCAGGGTCCACGGCAGGATGACGGCGGCGGCGCACCCGAGGAGCGTGAGCGCAGGTAGGGCTCGCGGTGCACCTGCCCGTGACCCCTGGAGAGCGACCCACGCACCGAGGATCGGAATGAAGAGCGCGCTGCTCTCCCGCACGAGGGCGGCGAGCCCGAGGAGGAGCCCGGCGGCCGCCACGTGGGAGAGCGAGCCCCGGCGGGACACGCCGGGCCACCTCGACAAGAGGACCAGGGCGGGGAGGAAGAGGGCGAGGTGAAGGAGCTCGGAGTAGAGCAGGCCGGAGAAGCCTGCGAGGGGCAGGTAGAGGGCCGCGATCCACGCCGCGAGGACGCCGCAGCGCCGTCCTCCAATTGCCATGGAGAGGGTGCCGGTGCAGGCCACGATCCAGACGCCGAGGAGGACCTGTAGGCCGCGCAGGGCGCTCACCGTGGAGTCACCAAGGAGGCCGCCGAGGGCGGCGATGAGGGCCGGATAGCCGGGAGCCCAGATCCCCTCGTAGGCGCCCTCGGTCCGCCAGCGCTCTGCGAGCAGGAGGTAGGCGCGCTCGTCGCCCAGGGGCTCTGTCGCGCTGAAGGCGATGGCGAGGGCCGCCCGGACCGCAGCGGCCACGAGGAGCGGGGCGGCCAGGGCGCGCCAGGGGAGCGCCTCCCTGTGGCCCATCGCAGAGGTCGCAGGGGCGCGCCCGGAGGCAAGGCCTCCCCGCGGCAGGTCCCCTTGGGGGGCGTCCTCTGGGCGGGGGGGCATGGTTGGGGGGGCGAGGGGAAGGCGCGAGGGCTCCATCTGGGGCGCTCGGCGACCCGGTGGCTCAGAAGAGCGTGTAGATGAACGGCGCCACCAGTGGGGAGGAGGCCGCCACGACCAGCAGGCTGCCCACGGTGAGCAGGACGCTCAAGAGCGGCATGAGGTACCAGTGCCCGCGCAGGGTGAAGGACCGCAAGAGCTCCGCGATGGTGCCGACCCGATCTCCGAGCTTGTACAGCACGAAGGTCAGGATGGTGATCACGAGTCCGAGCACCGTCACCTGCGAGGCCTGCGGGGGCAGGACCTCCACGAGTGAGGTCACCCCGAGGGCGGTGCCGAAGACGACAGCGAGCAGCGCCGACACGCGACCAAAGCCGACGAAGCCTCCCTCATCCGGGTAGGTCCGCGTGTAGAGGAGCCCGAGGGCTGCGGTCAGGCCCAGGTACCAGAGGAGCCAGGCCGGCGGGCGGGCGCCAGGGTACGCGGGGCCGGTGGGGAGGATGCGCGGCGTGCCCTCGGCGCGAGGCGGCAGCAGGCCCGCCCCGTCCAGGGCTTCGTGGAGGGAGCCCGCGAGCGCGACGTTTCCTGCGGCGTTGAGGTGAAAGTCGCGGCGGTAATAGGGGGGCGCGTCCGATGTGACCGCCTCGAGGGCGCCCCGCGGATCAATGATCGCGGCGCCCGCGCTCTTCGCAGCCTCGATGAAGATGCCATGGGGTCGCGCCGGGTCGAGCGGCGCGCCTTCTCCGACCTCGACGGCGGCGATCTGTGTCCGCGAGGGGATCGGGCAGACGGCGAAGCGCGCGCCGAGCGCGGTGCAACGCGCGGACATCGCGGCGATCAGGGCGCGGGTGCGGGCCTCGGCCTCCAGGACGGCTGCCGGCGGCGCCGTCAACCGAGAGGAGAGCTCCGCGGAGATCGAGATCTCGCCGGCGGTGACGAGGGGCATGCTGGGGGCGCCGAGGAGCCGGTAGTAGGCCTCGCCGATGGCGGAGGCACGGCTCCAATGCCGGGCCGCCGGGGCGGCCAAGGTCCGCTCCACGAGGACGCCATCGCTGCCGTAGAGGGGCTTGTCCTGCCCCATGTAGGTGGGACTCTGGTTCCACCAGATGTCGTTCTCGTAGGCGAAGTAGACGACGAGGTCGGGCGCCGCGGCCTCACCGTTGAGCTCGAGCCACCGCAGCGACTGATCGGTGGAGTACCCCTGCGTGCCCGCGTTCATGATCTCGACCGGGCGGCCCTCGGCTTGGAGGGCGCGCTCGAGCTGGTCCACGAAGAGGTCCTCGCGGTTCACCGTGTAGCCGACCACGAAGGAGTCCCCGAGGAAGAGCGCTCGCTGAGCGCCCTCGGGGGCGGGCGCCAGGGTGTCGTAGTCGTCTCGGAGCCCGGCCCCGTCGTTGGTGAGGGTGACCGCGTACTCACCCGTCGACCGTTCGATGGTCTTGCCCGGCGTCTTGCGCCAGCCCAACTCAGGGTCGAACTCGGTGTTGACCTCCGCCGGGGCGAAGCCGAGGGCCCGCAGCCCAGCCTCGGCGACCCCGAGCGCGATGCCGGCGCTGACGAGCACCGCGAGGAGAATGTTGAGGGCCTTCATCGCTTGAGGGTCAGGACACCATCTGGGTCACAGAGTCGCCGTCGTGGCGCAGGTGGAAGACCGTCTCCGCGATCTTCTTCTTGGCGCTGGCCTCGACGATGAAGTTGTTCATGAACAGGTAGTCCATGCCCGAGAGGGAGAACGTGTTGAAGGCGTGGGCGGGCGACTCGACGATCGGCTCCCCCTTCAGGTTGAACGAGGTGTTCATGATCACGGGCACGCCCGTGAGCTCACCGAAGCGTTCGATGATGCGGTGGTAGGCGGGGTTGGTCTGGCGGTAGACCGTCTGGAGCCGGCCCGAACCGTCCTCGTGGGTGATGGCCGGCAGGACCTCGCGCTTCTCCTCGCGGACCGGCGCCACGTAGAGCATGAAGCGCGCGGGCCAGTGCCGCTCGGGCTCGGGGATCTCGAAGAACTCGTCCGCGCGCTCCTCGACGACCGAGGGCGCGAAGGGCCGGAAGGCCTCACGGAACTTGATCTTGGAGTTGAGCTTCTCCTTCATCTCCATGCGCCGGGGGTCGGCGATGATCGAGCGGCTCCCGAGCGCCCGCGGGCCCCACTCGCAGCGGCCGCGCATCCAGCCGCACACGTGCCCGGCTTCGAGGGTGCGCGCGACGAAGTCAAAGAACTCCTCGTCGTCCGCGATCTTGCGGTAGGGGATGTCGTTGGCCTCGAGGAACGACCGGATGGACTCGTCCCCGTGCTCGCTGCCCAGGTAGGCGTGCTCCAAGGCCGGCCCCCGAGGCTGGTCGAGGAGGTGGTTGTAGGCCCAGTAGGCCGCGCCGGCCGAGCACCCGTCATCGCCGGGGGCGGGGTGGATGTAGACGTCCTCGAAGGGACCCTCGCGCATGAGCTTGTAGTTGGCCACCGAGTTCAGGGCCACGCCGCCCGCGAGGCAGAGCTTCTTGAGCCCCGTGATCTCGTGCAGGTGGGTGATCATCTTCAGCAGGATCTCCTCGGTGACCCGCTGGATGCTCGCGGCCATGTCGCAGTAGTACGGGTCCAGCGACGTGTCCTGATGCTTGGGGTCGCGGCGCGGCCGCCCGAAGTGCTCCTCGAAGAGCGGGCTCAGGGTGTCGTTGGTCGAGTGGTGGTACGTGAAGTACCGCATGTCGTGCCACAGCGACCCGTCCTCGGCCACGTCCAGCAGCTTGTAGATCTCGTCGCAGTACTTCGGCTCGCCGTAGGGGTGCATCCCCATGAGCTTGTACTCGCCCTCGTTGATCTCGAAGCCGCAGTAGGCGGTGAAGGCGGAGTAGAGCAACCCGAGGGAGTGCGGGAAGCGCATCTCCTTGAGGACCTCGATCTTGTTCCCGCGGCCCACCGCCATGGTGGAGGTCGTCCACTCGCCGGCGCCGTCTACGGTGAGGATCGCCGCCTCCTCGAAGGGGGACGTGTAGAAGCTCGACGCCGCGTGGGAGACGTGGTGGTCCGCGAAGAGGAACTTCGAGCGAGGCACCGAGAGGCGCTTGCTCATCATGGACTTGATCCAGAGCTTGTCCGAGATCCAGCGCTGCATGGACTCGCGGAACACGGCGGCGCTCTTGGGGAAGGTGGCCATCGCCGTGAGGAGCATGCGCTCGAACTTGACGAAGGGCTTCTCGTAGAACACCACGAAGTCCACGTCGTTGATCGTGATGCCGCCCTGCTCGAGGCAGAACTCGATGGCCAGCTCGGGGAAACCCGAGTCATGCTTCTTGCGACTGAAGCGCTCTTCGGCGGACGCGGCGACGAGCACGCCGTTCTTCACGAGGGCGGCGGCCGAGTCGTGGTAGTAGAAGGAGAGACCGAGGACGTTCATGGGGTGATCAGTCCTGGCGCCGTGCGGCGGCGACATCCTCGTTCGTGCTCTCCCAGTCGGTCCAGTTTCCCGCGCGGCGCCGCTTGAGGTGCAGCGGGTCGCAGACGCGCTGGTAGACCAGCGCGAAGGGGCCGAGCACGCAGTAGTAGAGGACCGTCAGCAGGAGCCGCGAGAGCATGCTGCCGAAGCGTTCCGTGAACTGGGCGAGGGCTTGCATGGGCCTCAGCGTGGGATCGGGTCGAGCCGGCGGTGGGGAGACGGGAAGGTGGGCGAAGGGCCCGCGCGCGAGGACGGTCGTCCTGCTCCCCCTCTATCGACGCAGCTTATGGGGCTAGCTGTCCACAAGCCCGGATTTATCGAACGAGAACCCCCTTGAGGAGCTCGTCC
>JAQWJQ010000173.1 GCA_029248265.1 Planctomycetota bacterium | reverse complement strand
GTTGGATTACAACTTCAACGGCATCGTCCACACAGGTGAGGCTGGACTCCCCGATGACCTCCTTGGCTACCGTTCCATCTCGGACCGGGGCCTGGACTTCTCTGCAGGGATTCCCAGCGACCCGATCCTGAACGCCTACTCGCTGGTCAACACCGCAGGCGCCCTTGACATTGTCCACCTGGGCAACCGCAACACAGTGTCAGGTGGCGTCTGGGCCTTCCAGGCGACCGCCAATGGCGATGGGATCGGTGTTCAGCCGACCTGGCTCACGACCGTGGACCAGTCCACGCCCCAAACGACGACGTTGGCCACGCCGATCATGTTGGAGGCCACCTCAACGGCTTCGTTCCTCTTGCAAGTCAGTGACGGCGGGGGCACCTGCAGCGTGCTCTTCGGCTTCCAGAACGGCAGCTCCACGGTCGGACAGATCGGCGCTGGAGACTGGTTCGGCGGGATCTTCCCTGGGACGGACTTTGTCGACCAAGCCAACCCCGCGGTCAACCTCTCGATCACCGAGGCCACCGTCAACCTGAGCGGCTTTGCCGGGCAGGAGCTGACCTCGATCACGTTCCAAAACGCAGGGAACCAGAACGCGGGCTACGCCATCCTGGCGGCGAACGTGACCGTGGACTCGCGCATCGTCGTCGAGAACCCTGTCCCGCTGAACTACAACTTCAACGGGATCGTCCATGACACCGAAGGCTCCGCGCCGGACGACCCGAACGGATACCGCTCCATCTCGGACCGGGCACTGAACTTCTCCGCGGGCATCCCGGCGGAGCCGCTCCTCGAGGGCTACACCATCGTGGACCAAGCCGGAGAGCTCGACGTCGTCCACCTCGGCGATCGCAACACCGTGTCCGGAGGTGCCTTTCCTTGGCAGGCGACGGCCAATGGTGATGACGTTGGAGTGCAGCCCAGCTGGTTGACCAACTCGGACCAAACCGGCCCCCAGACGACCATGTTGGCGGCGCCGATCGAGATCGCCGCGTCGTCGGAGGCGCGCTTCCTCTACCAGATCAGCAATGGGGGCGGCTCGTTCGACGTGACCTTCGGCTTCCAGAGCGGAGGCTCGGGCAGCGCGAGCCTCAGTGGCGGAGACTGGTTCGGCGGTACCTTCCTCGGAACAGACCGGGTCGACTTCGGTTCGCCGGGTGCGAACCTCAGCATCACGGAAGGCGTCGTGGACCTCTCCGCGGCTGCCGGGCAGATCCTGACCTCGATCACCTTCAGCAACCGGTCGAACACGGGCGCTGGCTACGCGATCATCGCTTGCAACGTGACGACCTTCACCCTCGGCTCGGTCTACTGCTCACCTGCGGTGGCGAACTCGACGGGTAACCCTGGCTTGATCTCGGCGGAGGGGAGCCCCTCCGCGGCCGCGAACAACGTCACCCTGACGGTCAGCGATCTCCCGCCGAACTCGTTCGGGTTCTTCCTCTCGAGCGAGACCACGGCGAACGTGGCCAACCCTGGCGGCAGCCAGGGGAACCTGTGCCTGGGCGGCGCCATCGGGCGCTTCGTGGGTCCTGGACAGATCAAGAACTCCGGCGCGGGTGGCACCTTCGATCTCCAGCTGGACCTGACCCAGCAGCCCTCGCCGACCGGCTTCGTCTCAATTCAGCCGGGTGAGTCCTGGAGCTTCCAGGCATGGCACCGAGACGCGGTGGGCGGCACTGTGACGTCGAACTTCACCAACGGCCTCACGATCTCCTTCCTCTGATCTGATGCCCCGCGCTGCGCCTCTGGCGCGGCTCCGAACGCGCCCGCGGCTCGACCCGAGCGGCGGGCGCGTTCTTATTTTCCAGCGCGGACGGCGGACCAGGCGTCGGCGAAGGTCCGGACCACCTCTGCGGCGGAGACCACCTCGTGGATGGAACCGGCGCTCTTGCCGGCCTGCCAGACGTCCTTGTAGGTGACGCCCTTCTTGATCGTCTGCTTGAGCTCCCGGAGGGAGCGCAGCGCGTAGAAGGTGCGCATCCAGTGCTTTGTCCGCCGCCCCCTCAGCAGCCGCCGGGCGATAGGGCCGGCCTTGGTGCCGACCCGCTGTACGAGGGGCGTATTGATGACGGCGACGGGGACGCCGGAGAGGCGCTCGGTCAGGACGATGTCCTCTTCGCCCGCGTCGATGATGGCCTTCCAGTAGTCGGGGTGGACCTCGCACTCCTCGGTCGCGATGAAGCGGGTGCCCATCTGGACGGCCCCGTAGCCGAGCCTGAGGAGGCGTGCGTACCCCGCCGGATCGCCGACGCCTCCTGCGGCCACCAGGGGCAGCCCCAGGTCGCCGCACTCGTCGATCAGGGCCTCGGGAGAGAGCGTGCCGGCGTGGCCGCCGGCGCGGTCGTTGACGCAGATCAGGCCGTCTACGCCGGCGTCGCGGGCCTTCTCGGCCCACTTGCGGGCGGTGACGTCGTGGAACACGGTGCCGCCCGCGGCGTGGACCTTTTCACACACCCAGCGCGGGTTGCCGAGCGCCGTGACGAAGAACCGAACGCCCTCCTCGAGGGCCTCGTCGATCCACCGCCGCATGCGGTTCTCGTAGGCCTTGGCGGACTTCTCGATGATGGCGTTGAAGCCCACGGGGCGGCCACCGGAGAGCCGCTGGATCTCCCGCAGGCCCTCGCGGAAGTCCCGGCCGTGGACGTAGATGAGCGAGAGCGGCTGCACGATGGCCATGGCCCCCGCGGCGGCCACGGCGCCGACCAACTCGGGGTTACTGCACGGGTACATGGCCCCGCAAATCAGGGGCACCTCGGCGCCGGTCAGGGCGCAAAAGGCGTCGGTGGGGGCGGCGTTGTTGCTCATGACTTCGCTGTTGCTCATGACTTCACTGGGCCGATGCGCCAGGTGGCGGTGACCACGGCGACCACGTCGCCGCCCTCGTCGGTGATGGGGGCGAGCACGTCGAGCTCGCGGGCCTCGGTGGTCTCGGGGACCTCGCAGTCGCAGGCCGCCGTCAGCCGGCCGCGTGCCTTCTTGCGGTACTCGATGCGCAGGCCGGTGACGATCCCTCGCGCGCCTTCGGGGAGCCCCACCAGGAGCGCGAGCCCGCTCGCCACCTCGCCCAGGTTCACGAGCGCGATCGCGTGGACGGAGCGCAGGTGGTTGCGCACGCGGCGGCGGTCCTTCATGGCGACCCGCGCGCGGCCAGGGGCGAGCTCGAGGACGAGCGGCCGGATGGAGCCCGTGTAGGGCACCGCGCGGCCGAGCAGGAGGCTGAAGAGCGCCCGGCCGAGGGGCCATCGCTGGGCGCTCTCCCAGCGAGCGAGGAGCTGCTTGCCGATCATGGAGCGAGCTTAGCGGTGCGAGGGGGTCCGCTTCCAAGGGCGCCCCTGATCTCCACCGCGGTTCAGCGGAGGGGCACGAGGCGGACGGCGCGGAGCTTCATGAGCGGGCCCGTCGCCTTGCGATCGAGCACTTCGATCCTCACGGCGCCGCCGTCGAGCTGGGCCTCGCCGACCCGGAGGTCCACGAAGCGGTCCCAGCCACCGGTGTCCGGGAGCACCCCAACGAGCTCTGCGTCGCTGCCCACCCGGACCGCCACCTGGCCGCCCTCGTCGCCGGTATTGCAGGCCACCTCGAGCAGCACCTCGAACCGACCTCCTTCCGCGGGGAGGGCGCTCCACGCGACGCTCTCACCGGCGCGGCGCCAGTAGCCCAGGGCGTCCAGCGCGGGTTCGTATCGGACGGAGCGGCCGTGGACGCGGGCGGTCTGCGCGGGCAGTAGGAGCGAGCCGTCGTCCAGGGCGGCGTGCTCCTCAAGACGGCCCACGCCGCGGCCCATGAGCGCCTTGAGCTCATCGAGGTGCTCGGCGTACACCGCGCGCGGGGAGCAGTCGTACTCCTCACAGAGCGAGGCCGCCATACCGACGACCTCTCCCATGGCCCCGGTGGTCTTCATGACTCGCACGGCGCCGAGGGCCTCATGGGTGACGCTGATGTCGCGGCCTGCCATGAAGAGGTTGCCGATGTTGCGGCTGTAGAGGCAGCGGTAGGGCACCCAGTAGGGGCCCTGGTACTCGTACCCCTCACCGCGGGTGAAGTCGGCGATGAACTCGTCCCCGTCGTGCCCCTCGGCGTAGCGCTGGTCGGGGTGGTGGGTGTCGATGCCCCAGGTGCAGGGAAAGCAGCCGTCCTCGAACTCGACGCCGTCGCGCAGGTCCTCGCCGGTGAGGATCACGTCGCCCATGAGCCGGCGGGACTCGCGCTTGCCGGCGATGTAGGCCACCCAGTTCAGTCGGTGGGCGGGGTAGCGCCGCTCGACGTTCTTGATGGCGTCCCACGCGCCGTAGGCCGCGCGGAAGTTCTGGTCGCGGATGCGCTCCATGTCCGCGATGGGGTCGCGGTCGAAGCCGTTCTCCCAGTACCAGTTGCCGATGCTGATGGGGGAGGCGCCGGGCTCGGGTGCTGTGGAGCCCCAGGTGCGCCCGGGGAAGGGCCGCTCGGTGAGGTCCACGGCCCAGGGGCAGCGGGGGAAGGTGGCCTCCTCGCAGGCGACGGCGAGCTCGGAGGAGAGGGGATCCTCGTCCTCGCACAGGCACTGGATGTTCCAGAGGTTGCTGGCGCCCATGTGACCGGTGTCGGTCTGTTCGAAGGAGGCGCTGGCCAGGTAGCCGAGGCCTCCGTCCCCGGTGGAGTCGAGGAACCGGTCCCCGGAGATCCGGGTCTGCCCGCCGAAGCGGACGTCCTCACAGACCACGCTGCGGATCCTGCCTGCTGAGACCGCGGCCCCGTTCATCCGGCGCCCGAGCAGGAGCGTGATGTTCGGCTCGGCGCGCACGACCCTCAGCTTGCGGTCGTCGTCGAACACGTGGGCGCCCTGGGCATTCTTCGAGTCGCTCGTACGCTCGGGAATGAGCTCCATGACCACGTCGCCGATCCGGGGATAGGGCTGCTGGTTCACGTGCCCCTCGGGCCATACGCGCACCTCGGAGCTCGAGTTCCCCCCGAGCACCGGCCGATCCTGGATCAGCGCGACCTTCAGCCCGAGGCGAGCCGCCGTCACCGCTGCGCTGGTCCCCGCCGTGCCGCCGCCCACGACCACCAGGTCAAAGTGACCGCCGTCCGTGGGCACCTTGGGGATCCCGAGCAGCGTCCGCCGAAGCTCCTCCAGCTCCCGGCCGCCGTCGGGCGGCGTCCAGTCCTCTGCGGCGGGGGCCAGCAGGATCGCATCGCATCGCCCCTCGAACCCGGTGAGGTCGTGGAGCCCGAGGCGGACCTGCGCGCCGACCTCCACCACGCCGCCGTCCTGCCAGTGCCAGGGGTCGCCCTCGACCCCGAAGGTGGTCTCCAGCGGCGCTCCATCCACCAGTACCTGGAACCGCCCCGGTGCGTCGGGCGCGCCCCATGGCGCCACCCAGTCCCGGGTCCGCACCCACACCCGCATGGGGCCGGGCGCCGCGACCTCCACCGCGGTGGCCGCGTCGGCGACCGGCACGCCCATGCCATGGGCGAGCAGGAACGGGGACCCCATGAGGTCCATGAACTGCTGGTCTAGCACCCACCCCCCAAGATCGTCGAAGGCCTCCGCCTCGACGAGCACCGCGCCTTGAGCGACCCCTTGGGGCAAGGGTGCGAGGCCGGTGACGGGGGCGCCGCTGAGAGCGATCGAGAGGAGCGTGGAGAGCATGGCCGATCTTAGCCTCATGCTCTCCGACCGCCCTTCGGATCCAGAGCGTCGGCTTGTGCGCCCCCTGTGGAGCCCTGCGGAGTGCATGGGAGCGCAGGGGAGGCCGGACGGCTCCTGGTCCACGGCCATCGGCCCGCACCCTTCAGGGCTCCGCGGCGCTGGTGGTAAAGGCTGTGCTCAATGGCGGGGGTTGTGAGGGCGCCTGGGGGGGGGAGCGGCCAGGGACGACCGCCTGCGGAAGACGGCTGCTAGACTCCCACCCATGAAGATCCTCGCCACGACCACGCTCGCCCTCGGGCTGGTCCTCGCCGCGAACGCGGCCATGCCTGTCCAGAGCGAAGGCGTCGAAGTCGGCTCCACGCCGGTCTACCAGTTCCGCCAGCCGATCCTGAACGGCATGGGCGCCAAGAGCCTCGCCGACCTCAAGGGCAAGCCCACGCTGATCGACTTCTGGGGCACGCGCTGAGGCCCTTGCATTGGCTCCGCCGTGCCTGCGGGGCTCAAGATGTCAGAAGAGTACGGGGACGCCGTCAACGTCCTCTTCGTCGAGGTCCAGGGCGCTGACGACGCCAAGGTTGAGCGCTTCGCTCTCGAGAAGAAGTGGCTGGGGACCCACGCCATGTGGACCACCGAGCGGCCGCTCAACGTGGGCCTGCGGGGGATCCCGAACTTCGCCCTGCTCGACTCGAGCGGCGAGGTGATCCTCAAGGGGTACTCGACCAAGCTGCACTCGCAGATCGAGGAGCTTGTGGCGGCCGAGGTGAAGGCGGCGTCGAAGGGTCCCAAGGACCTGCCGAAGTCGCTCAAGAAGGCGTACAAGGCCTTCCATAAGGGCGACCTCGCCAAGGGCATCGCCGAGGCGGACAAGGTCGCAGCCAAGGGCGGCGACGACGCCGATGCCGCGACGGCCCTCGCCGCGGAGCTGCGCGAACGTGCCAGCGGCAAGGTCGACAGGATCCAGTGGATGGTCGACCACGGCTTCGTGGTCGAGGCTGGCGACCTCCTCAGCGACCTCAAGAAAGGGCTCTCCGGGGAAGAGGCGCTGGAGGCGCGCGTGGAGCAGCTCCGCGCCACCCTCGACTCCGCGGAGATGAAGCCCGAGATGGAGGCCGCCAAGCTCTTCGCGAAGGCTGAGGCGACGCTCTTCGACAAGGGGCTCAAGGCGAAGGGGATCGACCGCAAGCTCGCAAAGATCGCCGAGAAGTACCAGGGCACCCAGAGCGCCAAGCGCGCGCAGCACCTCCTCGAGCTCATGAAGGGCTGAGCGAGACCGCCGGGTCCGAATCGCGCGGGGCCCCGCGAGCAGCGATGCTCGCGGGGCCCCGCGTCGTCCGGCATGGCGACGTCCGGTGCGACGCGGTCGGGAGCTCATTCAGGAGGCACCCCGGACCGGCCCTGAAGCGCCCGGGATGGGGCGAATGTGCTGCCCGCGCCGTAGTAGGCTCGAACCATGGAGATGTATGCAGTATTCGTGGTCTTCGCCGTCGTGGTCTCGCTGGTGATTCGGCTGATGGCAGGGGGGCTCGACGGGGACCGGGTCGAGCAGTACGTGCGCGACCAGGGCTGGGAGCTGGTGGACCGGAGCTGGGACCCCTTCGGTCCGGGCTGGTTCGGCGAGAAGGACTCGCGCATCTACCAGATCGTCTACCGAGACCAGCGCGGCGACCTCCACCGCGCGCACGTGAAGACGTCCATGCTGAGCGGCGTCTACCTGACCCGCGACCAGATCGTGGAGCGGGCAGCGCCCGCCCCCTCGGCCCCAGCCGCGGGCGGCCTGGTGGAGGAGAACGCCCGGCTCCGGGAGCGCATCGCCGAACTCGAGGCGGATCGGGGGTAGCGTCTCGTCGAGCTCCGGGCCGACCACGCCCTCGGGTGGCACCCGTGGGAGCCCCCCTCAGGGCTCGGGCTTGGCCTCGGCGGCGTCGGACTGCTCGCGTCGCATCTCCTCAGTGCGCCGCTCGATCTCGGGTCGGAGGAAGCCCCACCAGATCGTGTTCCAGGGCGCGGCGATCATCCACGCGTTCCGGTCCGTGATGTACGGGACATCGGGAAGCGAGATGAAGTGTGCGTAGGCCGCGATGCTGAGGATGGACCAGATGACGGCGATCCAGTTGAGCGGCCGTTCGAAGCGGACCAGCGCAGTGGCAACATGATTGAGGGCGACTTCAGCCATAGGGTTCAATCACGCCAGCGGTCAGGAGAACGACGGCACCTGCTCGCTCAGACGTCGTACGCGAGCCAGGGGGCAAGCCAGCGCTCGGTCTCCTGGAGGGAGAGGTCGGCCCGGTCGGCGTAGGCTTCGACCTGGTCGCGGTCGATGCGGCCCACGCCGAAGTACTTGGCGTCGGGGTGACCGAAGTAGAAGCCGCTGATGGAGGCGGCGGGGGTCATGGCCATGTGGTCCGTCAGGGCGCAGTCGATCTCGTCCGCGCCGAGCATGTCGAAGTGCAGGGCCTTCTGGCTGTGGTCCGGGCAGGCGGGGTAGCCAAAGGCCGGGCGGATCCCCCGGTACCGCTCCTGGAGCAGGTCCGTGGGGGAGAAGGTCTCGCCGGTCTCGTAGCCCCAGTCGATGCGCGCCTGGCGGTGGAGCCACTCGGCCGCGGCCTCGGCCATGCGGTCAGCGATGGCCTTGACGAGGATGGCGTCGTAGTCGTTCTTGTCGTCCTCGTAGCGCTCGGCGATCTCCTCGGCGCCGTGGATGGCCACCGCAAAGAGGCCCAGGTGGTCCTCGAGGTCGGCGTCGGCCGGCGCGATCAGGTCCGCGAGGCTGCGGTTGGGTCGGTCATCGGCGTGGACCTGCTGCTGGCGCAGCATGGGAAAGCGCGCGGTCTCCTCCTCCGGCGCCGCGGGGTCAAAGAGCACGAGGGTCTCGTCCGCGGAGTGAGCGGGCCAGAAGCCGTAGACCGCCTCGGCGCGGAGGGAGCCCTCCGCGACGATCCCGTCGAGCATCTCCAGGGCGTTCTCGTAGAGCTCCCGGGCGGCCGGACCCTGGTCGGGGTCGTCGAGGATCTGGGGGAACTTGCCCTTCATCTCCCAGGCCACGAAGAACATGGTCCAGTCGATCAGCGACGCGAGCTCCGCGAGGGGAATGTCGCGCAGCACCTTGCGGCCCGTGAAGGCGGGGGTCGGCACCACGTCGGTGGTCCACTCCTGCTGCGTCCGGTTCTCGAGCGCCCGCTCGAAGGAGAGCAGCGGCCGCTCCTGGCGGAGGCGCCAGGTCTCGCGCACCTTGGCCTGTCGCTCGAGGTTGGCCGCGCGCACCTCCTCCTTGCGCTCGGGGTCGAGCAGGTCGGAGACCACGTTCACGCTCCGCGACGCGTCATGCACGTGGAGCACAGGCTCGCCGTAGCAGGGGGCGATCTTGACCGCGGTGTGCTGGGCGCTGGTGGTCGCGCCGCCAATCAAGAGGGGGATGTCGAAGCCCTCGCGCTTCATCTCCTTGGCCATGTGGACCATCTCGTCCAGGCTCGGGGTGATGAGCCCCGAGAGGCCGATCATGTCCGCGCCGACCTCGCGGGCCTTGGCGAGGATCTTGTCGGCGGGGACCATGACACCCATGTCGACCACCTCGTAGTTGTTGCAGCCGAGGACCACGCCGACGATGTTCTTGCCGATGTCGTGCACGTCACCCTTGACGGTCGCCATGAGCACCGTGCCGCCGGTGTTGGTGCGGGTGCTGGCGTCGTCTGTCTCGCCCGCCGCCTCCATGGCGGCCTTCTCGGCGTCGATGTAGGGCTCAAGGACGCCGACCGCCTTCTTCATGGCGCGCGCGCTCTTCACGACCTGAGGCAGGAACATCTTGCCGGCGCCGAAGAGGTCGCCGACGACGCGCATGCCGTCCATGAGCGGCCCTTCGATGACCTCGAGGGGCCGGTCGTAGTCCTGGCGGGCCTCCTCGGTGTCGTCCTCGATGAAGTCGACAATGCCGTGGACGAGGGCGTGCTCGAGGCGCTTCTGGACGGTGTTCTCCCGCCAGGAGAGGTCGATGACGCGCTTCTTCCCGCCGCCGGTGAGGGTCGCCGCGAACTCGGTCAGCCGCTCGGTGGCGTCCTCGCGGCGGTTGAAGATCAGGTCCTCGACGCGCTCGAGGAGCTCCTTCGGGATGTCCTCGTAGACCTGGATCATCCCGGCGTTGACGATCCCCATGTCCATGCCCGCGCGGATCGCGTGGAAGAGGAACGCGGAGTGGATCGCCTCGCGGACCACGTTGTTACCGCGGAAGGAGAACGACAGGTTGCTGACGCCGCCGGAGATCTTCGCGCCGGGGCAGCAGGCCTTGATCTCGCGGGTGGCCTCGATGAAGGACACTCCGTAGCCCGCGTGCTCCTCGATCCCCGTCCCGATGGCGAGGATGTTGGGGTCAAAGATGATGTCCTTGGGCTCGAAGCCGACCGCCTGCACGAGCAGGTCGTAGGAGCGCTTGCAGATGGCGACCTTTCGATCGGTATCCGCGGCCTGCCCCTCCTCGTCGAAGGCCATGACCACCACGCCCGCGCCGAAGGATCGGATCTCCCGCGCCTTGGCCAGGAAGTCTTCCTCGCCCTCCTTGAGGGAGATGGAGTTCACGACCCCTTTGCCCTGGAGGCAGCGCAGGCCGGCCTGGATGACGCTCCACTTGGAGCTGTCCACCATGATCGGGATGCGGCTGATCTCAGGCTCGGTGGCGATCAGGTTGAGGAACGTGGTCATGCACGCCTCGGAGTCGAGCATGCCCTCGTCCATGTTGACGTCGAGGATGTTGGCCCCGCCGCGCACCTGGTCGAGGGCGACCTCGAGGGCAGCCTCGTAGTCGTTCGCGGTGATGAGCTTCCGGAAGCGCGCAGAACCGGTGACGTTCGTGCGCTCGCCCACCATGAGGAAGTTGGTGTCCTCGTCGACGGCGAGGGTCTCGAGCCCGCTGAAGTAGGCCTTGGTCTCGCGCAGCTGCCGGGCGCCGCTGCGGTCCCGGCCGCGGAAGCGCTCGACCCGGTCGGAGATCTGCTTGATGTGGTCCGGGGTCGTGCCGCAGCAGCCGCCGACGATGTCGACGAGGCCGCTCTCCGCGAACTCCTCCAGCAGGGCACCCGTGGTCTCCGGGGCCTCGTCGTACTCGCCGAAGGCGTTCGGGAGGCCCGCGTTGGGGTAGCTGGAGACATAGCACGGGGCGATCCGCGAGAGCTCGGCCACGTAGGGCCGCATGTCCTTGGCGCCCAGGGAGCAGTTGACGCCCACGGAGAGCGGCTGCGCGTGGGCGACCGAGTTCCAGAAGGCGTCCACGGTCTGGCCAGAGAGCGTGCGACCGGAGGCGTCCGTGATGGCCACGGAGAGCATCAGCGGCGGGCGGTGGGCGTAGTCCGACAGCACCTCGTCGATGGCCACCACCGCGGCCTTGGCGTTGAGGGTGTCGAAGATCGTCTCCACCAGCAGCAGGTCGACGCCCTCCTCCACGAGGGCGCGCGCCTGGTCCGCGTAGGCGGCCTTGAGCTGCTCGAAGGTGATGGAGCGGAAGGCGGGCTGGTCGACCTTCTCGGAGAGGGAGAGGGTCTTGCTCGTGGGGCCGATGGCGCCGGCGACGAAGCGCGGGCGGTCGGGGGTCCTCGCGGTCCAGGCGTCCGCCGCCTTTCGGGCGACCCGTACGGCGGCGCGGTTGATCTCCTCGACGGCGTCGGAGAGGCCGTACTCGGCCTGGGCGACGGTCGTGCCGCTGAAGGTGTTCGTCTCGATGATGTCGGCGCCCGCCTCGAGGAAGGCCTCGTGCACGCCGAGGAGCACATCGGGGCGGGTGATGGAGAGCAGGTCGTGGTTGCCCTTCAAGGTCGCCTCGGCGTCCGCGAACCGGGCGCCGCGGTAGTCCTCCTCGGTGAGACCTTGCTTCTGCATCATCGTCCCCATGGCGCCGTCGATCACGAGGATCCGTTCGGCGAGGAGCTCGTCGAAGCGCGCGCGCGGCGCAGAGGGGCGGAGGATGGGGGACTGGGTCGGGTCGATCGTGGTCATCGTGGTGCGCCGGCGCTGTTCGTCGGGGCCGCCACCGATCCGGTGGCGAGGAGGGTCATCAGGTGCGGAGGCTGAGGGTCACGGGCGGCGCGGTCGACGGCGACGCTCTCGAACCCTGCGGCCTCGATGTGCTTCTTGAGGTCGGCTTCGGTGAAGCCGAGGTGGACGTGTTGGAGTCGGTCGCGCACCCACTCTTCCCCATGGGCGAGCAGGTCGAGCACGAGCAGTTGGCCCCCGGGGCGCAGGATGCGGCGCGCCTCGCGCAGCGCCCGGCCGGGATCATGGGCGTGGTGCAGGGCCTGGCTGAGCACCGCCACGTCGTAGGAGCCGGACTCGAGCGGCAGGTCCACGATGTCCGCCTCGACCGTGTCGATGTTGGTGATCCCCTTGCCGCGGGCCCGGGACTCGAGCTGGCGCAGCATCTCCGGTGAGACGTCCACGGCCGTGACCGTCTCGGCGATCTCGGCGAGCATGAGCGTGAGCATCCCGTCGCCGATGCCGAGGTCCACGTAGCGGGCGCACGGCGCGAGCCGCAGGATCCCGCGGGCGAGGCCCTCCCAGGTGCGGCCGGGGAGCACCTGCTCGTCGAAGGCCGCAGCGACCCGGTCAAAGTAGGAGCGCGACTCCTGCCGCCGCTTCTCCATGGCGCCTTGATACCCCGCGTCGTCGGCGCGGAACTCGTCGGCGAGGTCCGCGTCGTCGAGCACCTGCACGATGAGCCCCAGGAAGCGGCAGGTGCACAGGCTGTAGAAGCTGCGGCGGCCGGCCTTGCGGTGGGCGAGGACCCCGACCTCCTTGAGGTGGGTGAGCTGGGTGGAGATCCGGCTCTGGCCCATGTTCAGGACCTCCTGGAGCTCCCCGACGGACAGTTCGCCCTTGCGGAGGAGGTTCAGGATTCGCAGCCGCGTCTCGTCCCCAAGGGTCTTGAGGAGGCGCGAGGTGGTAGAGAGAGCCATTGGGGAGAGGATAGCATCCATCGAGATATCTTGATGGGTTCTTATTCGAATGGGACGATGGGTCTTTCCGCGTGGGGCAAATCGTCCTTCGTTCGTCGCCATCGGGAGGTCCCCAAGGTCGCACGATCACGCTCCGGTCGCCGCGCCACGGGCCGCTGGGCCCGTGGATCCGGTCCGGTCTCACCCTCTATCGTGAGGGCGCTCCCGCGCCGCCCCCTCGCGAGGCCGGCGGAGGGCCCGCGGAGGGCCCGGCGTGGGCCTACCCGGAGATGGAGGCGCCTGCCGTCCCCACGGGGAGCGCGTCTCGGATGAGCTCGGCAGCGCCGTCGACCCACGCGGTGTGGGTGTTGAGGGACGGGATCAGCGCGAGCCGCTCGCCGCCCGCCTCCTCGAAGTCCTCCCGCGCCCGGATCCCGATCTCCTCGATGGTCTCGAGGCAGTCCGCCACGAAGGAGGGGCAGAACACGGCGACCCGCTTCGCGCCGGCCTTGGCCAGCTCGGGGACGACCTTGTCGGTGTAGGGGGTCAGCCAGGGGGTGCGGCCCAGCCTGGATTGGAAGGCCGTGGAGTAGGAGCCCTCCTCGAGGCCGAGGGCCTTCACCACGGCGCGCGTGGTGGCGTAGCAGTGGGCGCTGTAGCACTGGCGGTTCGCCGCGCAGATGGACTGGCAGCAGTCAGGCGTCTTGAGGCAGTGGCTGCCGGTGTCGTCGCTCTTGATCACATGGCGCTCGGGGACGCCGTGATAGCTGAAGAGGACGTGGTCGGCCTCGAGCTCCTCGAGCACGGGGCGGGCCACGGCGGCGAAGGCCTCAACGAACTGGGGAGCGTCGTAGAACGGCGGCACCACGCGGATGAAGGGCGTGTTCCACAGCTTGCCCGCCTGTCGGTAGACCTCCTCCACCGCGGAGCCTGTGGAGCTGGAGGCGTACTGCGGGAAGAGCGGCATCATGACCACTTCGTCGCAGCCGCGGGCCGCGAGCTCCTTCAGCCCTGACTCGATGGAGGGGTTGCCGTAACGCATGGCGAGGACCACCTCAGCCTCGGGCAGGCGCTCCTGGACGCCGGCGGCCAGGGCCTTGCCGTGGACGAGCAGCGGGGAGCCCTCCTCGGTCCAGACCTCCCGGTAGGCCTCCGCAGACTTGCGCGGCCGGAGCGGGAGGATGATCAGATTGAGCAGGGCGGCCCGGCCGATGGGGTGGATGTCGAGGACGCGCGGGTCCGAGAGGAACTGCCGCAGGTAGCGGCGCACCTCAGGGGTCCGGGGCGCGTCGGGGGTGCCGAGGTTCACGAGGAGAACGCCCGGGCGGCCATGTTGGGTTCCGTGCTCTTTCATGGAGAGGGGAGGCTCGACGACCGCGAACTCTCTCGCAAGTCTCGATACGCTTCCGTGGACTGGTTTCGCGCGACCCTCCCCTCTGGAGGCCGAATCCTTCAGCCCATGACCACCCCTGAACAGACTGCCGCAGGCCCTCCCAGGGATGAATCTGGCGCTCCGCTGCCAGGGGGCGGGCGTTCCCGCTGGCCGCGGCGTCTCACGGGGCTGGCCCTGGTGCTCGGCGCGGCCTTGCTGCTCGGGCCGCCCATGGCCGGGCGCTGGCTCCGCGCGGAGTTCGAGCGCCTGGCCTCCGCCGAGCTCCAGGGCGAGGTCACCCTGGAGCGTTTGAGCCTGCGCCTGAACGGGAAGGTGGACCTGGAGGGCCTGCGGGTCGTGGACGAGGCCGGGGACACGGTCCTGTTCTCCACGCGAGGGATGATCGACTTGGGGCTTCGCTCGTGGCTCTCCGGGCGCAAGGACCTCGCCGTGCACGTGTACGGGTCGGAGTTGAACCTCGTGCGCGGCGCGGACGGCCGGTGGAACGTGGCGTGCCTCCTCGCCCCCGATGGGGACAGCCCATCGGACGAGCCGGCCGGTGATGCTCCGGGCGACGGAGCTCGCCCGGGGGGCGACCCGCCTGCGCCCCGCCGTCGACCCCTGGACCTGCATGGCCGGATCGAGTTCGCGGACTGCACCGTGCTCGTTCGCTCTCCTGAAAGCACGCTGCAGCTCGCAGATGTCACCTTCACCATCGGCCTCGATGGCCCCGAACAGTCCACCGCCGTGCGCCTCGAGGGCCACGTCTTTGGGGGCACGGGCAGCGTCGGGGACTTCTACGCCGACCTCTTCCTCTGGCCCGACGCCGGCCCCGGGCTGGAGATCGACCGGGTGAACGTCACCGACCTCGAGCTCGGAGTCGTCCGGGAGGCCATGCGGATCGCCGGGGTCGAGGCGGACGAACAGCTGAGCTTCGAAGGGACTGCCGACGTACACGTGGAGGGTGGCGCCGAGGACCTACGGGCCGACGCGCCCTTCGCCCTTCAGGCCACCGCCGAGCTCCGGGGCCTCGCGGTGGAGTTTCCCGACGGAGCCGGCGAGCTCGCGTCGATCGTCGAGGAGGCCCCGGTCCGGCTCCGCGCCGAGCTCGCGAGCGCCGGAGATGGCGCCAGCCCTGGCCTCGAGGGCGTGCTGGAAGCGCGGGAGGGCCAGGTGCGCATGGACGTGGCCGCCGACCCGGAGCTCCGCGCGTGGCTCCGCCTCGACGGGGCCTCCCTGGACGCGACCCTGGCGCCGCTGGTGGCGAGGCTGCACCCCGCCGCGCCTCTGCCCTCGGGCGCCGCGCTCGCCAGCGGGACCCTGGGTCTCGTGGACGCGACGATTTCCATAGGCGGCGTGGCCCCCGGGCGCTGGTCGGACCCCTCGGCCTGGACTGGCACGGGCAACCTGACCCTCCGCGAGGTGGACCTCACGCGCTCGCCGCTGGTCACGGGTCTGCTCGACGGGCTCGGCGCCGCGGGCCTGCCTCTGGCGCTCGCCCAGGCGGGGGTCGAGACCACCCGGGTCGAGGCCACCAGGCCCCTCAGCTGGTCCCTCGCCGACGGGCGGGTGACGTACCCGGACCCGTGGACCTGGACCCTCGGGGACCTGGAGACCCACTTCACTGGCTCGGTGGGCCTCGATCGCACCGTGGACCTCCGCTGGAACGTCCCGGTAGATGCGGCCCTCGCGGGGTCGAAGGGGGCGCTCCGGTGGCTGGAGGGTGAGACCCTGTCGGTCGAGGTCGGAGGGACCCTCCTGAGGCCAACTCTGGACGTGAATGCGGCGATCGGAGACCTCCTGGACCGGGCGACCTCCGGCGGCCTCTGCGGAGTGCTCGAGCGAGAGCTGGGCCTCGGTGGCGGCTGCAGCGGCGCGAGCCCCGCCGCGCTGCTCCGGGAGGCGGACCGCCGTTGGTCCGAGGGGGATCGGGCGGGCGCGGCGCCGCTCTATCGGAGGATCCGGGACGAATTTCCACTGTCGCCCACCTACCTCCTCAACCGTGATCGCATCAAGGCGCGACGCAACGGCTGAGCGGATCAAGCATCGACGTCGCGGCGGGCTGAGGCGATGAGCACGCGGTTCATGGGGGAGATGGTGGGGGCGATCGTCTTCCACCGCACCCGGTGCCCCGCCTGCTCGAGGGCGTAGGTGCGGTGCACGTCGATGGCCTCGTCCGCGCCGAGGGCGAGCTTGAGACCCTCGGGCGCGGGGTGCCCGCGGTGGGGCCTGCAGCAGGGGAGCGCCGCGATGCCGCCACCGGCCTCGACGGCGAGTTCGATGGCTCGATCGGTGCGCAGGCCGCAGGCGTGGATCGCGATCACTCCTGTGCCGGGTTCGAGGGTGGTGCGCTTGAGCTGCTCCCGGCGCCACTCGACCTTGGACGGCGCCCAGGGGGCCACGTCACCGGCGGCCTGCAGGATGAGGTCGGCGCTCGCCGGCCGCTCGCGGTCCACGAGGTGGACGCGCTCGACCTCGCGCTCGAAGATGGCGAAGAGGAGCCCCGCGAGGCCGTGGCCGCAGCACAGGTCCGCGACCACCGGCGCGCGCACCGCCTTGCGAGCGAGGGCGAAGACCTCGGTGGCCTCGAGCAGCTCCTTCAGGCAGGTCGCCCTGCGCTCGCAGAGGGCCCGGGCGAAGGCCGCAGGGAGCGATTCGCCGGGGAAGAGGCGCGCGTCCTCGGGCCGGAGCGTGTTGCGAGAGCCATGGAGCGAGGGGCGGGAGAACAGCTCGCGGTGAAAGCGGAGCTTCGCGGGGGACACCGCCTCGTCTTCATTGCTTCGCTGTTCTTCCATGGCTCACCACCCCGTGTCTGCTCCGCTGGCGTGAGGCCACGAGATGGTAGGGCAGCGGAGTCCCAAGGGGGCGGACCTGTTCCTCTGGGCGCGGCTCCCGAAGGCCGTGCGAATGGCCGCAAATCGTGGAATAGGAGCGAGGCGAGCGCGTCTCTCCACGCACCGGAGGGCGCCGTGCCCGCTGCACCCCTCACTTGTTCTTCACCACTGATTGTTCCATGAGAGTCCACCTGACGGCCTGCCTAGGCCTGAGCCTTTTTCTAATCCAACCGTTCCTCGCGCCTGCTCACGCTTCGCCTTTCAAGGCGGCCGTTCAGCCTTCCATTGCGCCGGTCGTCGAGGACGAGCTCTTTCCTGCAGCGACCGGAGCGCTCGAGGTTGTCCTCGACGACCAAGGAGCGGGGCCGAGTTTTCTCAACCTGACTCGCACGTACGGCGTCCTCACCGGCCAGCACATCACCTTCGGCGAGGAGACCAAGGTGATGCTCGAGGCGGCCAAGGTGCAGCTGGACCGGAGTCTCGTGGTTCCGGCTTCGGATGTTCAGCGGATCTTCGAGGTGATGCTCCGACAGTCCGGCTTCAGCCTCGCAGTGGAGAGCGCGGCGTCGCCGAGGGTGCTCAGGATTCGAAGCCTCGAGTCCACCGAGCGGAGCGAGATCAAGCAGGCCAGCAAGCTGATCACCGCCGATCAACTGGAGCTGGCGCGCCGCCATCCGGCCCTGCAGTTCCACGTGGTCGTGGCGCTTCCCCACAGCGACGTGCGCCAGCTGAGCAACAGCCTCAAGACGATGATCACGGATCCGGTCACGACCATGCTGCTCCCCGCGGGAAACAGCACCTCCATGGTCGTCGGCGGGTTCGGGGACTGGGTGTTCGAGCAGGCCAAGATGCTGCAGGCCATGGACGCCGCGGCGGCCAGCGCTCAGGTCGAGCGCGGCGAGCTCATCATCGCCCTGTCCACAGGACGCGCGGAAGCGATCGCCGAGACCCTGAAGGGGGTCTTCAGCGACTCGAGCACGCGGCAGAATCACCAGGTCTTGATCCGGGCCAACGAGGAGACCAACTCGCTCCTCGTCAGCGCGCCGAACAGCCGGATGGAGGCGATCCGGAGGGTGATCAACGCCCTCGATCGCTGACCGCGAGGGCGCAGGTCCGCGTGTCCCATGGGGCCCGGGGGTGGTCGGCCAGCGATCACCCCCGGGCCTCGTGCACGTATCGGCTTCGCGGCCCCGTCGCAAAAGGGGGCAGGATGCCGCGGGCGATTCAGCGCAGCAAAAGGCTCCGGTCGTGGAGCGGGCGCGGTCGGCGGCGTGCGCCTAACCTGGGGCCTCCCTCACCCCGACCCGCGACCGATGCTCCTCTCCCTCGCCTGCGCCCTCTCACTCTCCGCTGCTCCTGTCGCCATCCAGGGCGGCTCGTCCCCCGCGGAGCTGCTGGAGGGCCTCTCCTTCCGCGAGATCGGCCCCTACCGCGGCGGTCGCTCGGCGGCGGTCTGCGGCCTCGACGGTGATCCGGACACGTACTACATGGGCGCCGCCGGCGGCGGTGTGTGGAAGACCACCGACGGGGGCGAGGGCTGGGACAACGTCTCGGACGGGTTCTTCGGCGGGTCCATCGGCGCGGTGGCGGTGAGCGAGTGGGACCCCAACGTTATCTACGTCGGCGGCGGTGAGAAGACCGTGCGCGGCAACGTCGGCCACGGGGACGGGCTCTGGCGCTCCGACGACGCGGGCAAGACCTGGCGCATGATCGGGCTCGCCGACAGCCACCACATCTCGCGTATCCGGATCCACCCGCGCGACCCAGATACCGCGTGGGTCGCCGTGATGGGGCACCTCTACGGGCCGCACCCCACGCGCGGCGTGTATCGCACAACGGATGGTGGAGAGACCTGGGACGAGGTCCTGTTCGTCAGCGATGACGTGGGCTGCGTGGACCTCGCCCTCGACCCGAGCAACCCGCGGGTGATGTTCGCGACCTTCTGGCGAATCCGTCGCACGCCGTACTCCCTCAGCTCAGGAGGCGATGGCTCGTCCATCTGGAGGAGCACGGACGGCGGTGAGAACTGGACGGACATCAGCGCCAACAAGGGCCTCCCCGAGGGCACCATCGGCATTGCTGGCGTGAGCGTCTCCGGCGCGGACCCCGAGGTGGTGTACGCCATCATCGAGGCCGAGGAGGGCGGCGTATTCCGGTCGAACGACGGGGGGGACACCTGGAAGCGGACCAACAGCGAGCGCAAGCTCCGCCAGCGCGCCTGGTACTACTCCCGGCTCGTGGCCGACCCCGCCGACGAGGACACCGTCTACGTCATGAACGTGGGCTTCCACCGCTCCACCGACGGCGGCAAGACCTTCGAGCGCATCTCCACGCCCCACGGGGACAACCACGACCTGTGGATCGCCCCGAGCGACCCGGCGCGGATGATCGAGTCCAACGACGGCGGCGCCAACGTGAGCGTGAACGGTGGCGCCTCGTGGACCGACCAGGACATGCAGCCCACCTCGCAGATGTACCGGGTCTCCGTGGACACGGCCTTCCCGTACCGGCTCCTGGGCGGTCAGCAGGACAACTCGGCCGTGCGGATCCGGTCCCGCTCGCTGGACGGCGGCTCCATCGGCGTGCGCGACTGGGAGCCAACCGCTGGCGGCGAGAGCGGCCACATCGCCGCCCACCCCGCGGACCCCGACCTCGTGTTCGGCGGCTCCTACGGGGGCTACCTGACCATGCGGAACCACCGCACGGGCCAGCGCCGCAACGTGACGGTGTGGCCGGACAACCCCATGGGCGCCGGCGCCGAGGGCATGCGCTATCGGTTCCAGTGGAACTTCCCCCTGTTCTTCTCTCCCCACGGGGACCTGGACGTGGCGCCGGGGGAGGAGGGGAGCCCCGCGCTCTACGCGGCCTCCAACGTGCTCTTCCGCTCCACCGACCTGGGCCAGAGCTGGAAGCAGATCAGCCCGGACCTGACGAGGAATGACCCGGCCCTGCTCGTCTCCTCGGGCGGCCCGATCACCAAGGACAACACCGGGGTCGAGTACTACTGCACGATCTTCGCCGCCTTCGAGCACCCGCTGCAGGAGGGCATCCTGTGGTGTGGGTCGGACGACGGCCGGGTGCACGTGAGTGTCGATGACGGCGCGACCTGGGAGGACGTGACCCCCGGCGCGCTGCCCGAGTGGACCCAGGTCAACGACCTCATCCCCGACCCCTTCACGTCGGGCGGCGCGTACCTCGCGGGCACGCGCTACAAGCTCGACGACTTTCGCCCGTACCTCTTCCACACCATCGACTTCGGCCGCACCTGGCGGGACCTCTCGGGCGGCATCGAGGGCGACCACTTCGTGCGGGCGGTCGAGGCGGACCCCGAGCGGCGCGGCCTGCTGTTCGCGGGCACCGAGCGCGGGCTCTACGTCTCCTTCGATGACGGCGAGGGTTGGGACCCGCTGCAGCTGGACCTGCCGGTGGTGCCCATCACGGACCTCGCCATCGCCCGCGGTGACCTCGTGGTCGCGACCCAGGGCCGAGGCTTCTGGATCCTCGATGAGCTGACGCCGCTCCGTCAGCTCGACGCGGCGATGCACGCCGGGGCCACGGTGCTCTACGCACCGATGGACGCCACGCGCGCCATGGGCGGCCGCGGGCGCGGCCGCGGCCGCGGCGGTGAGCCTGCGGGCACGAACCCGGCCTTCGGCATGACCATCGACTACCGTCTCGCTACCGATACCGAGGGCGTCGAGCTGACCATCAAGGACTACGACGGCGCGGTGATCCACACGTTCACGCCCGAGGGCGAGAAGAGCGACGGGGAGTTCGCCGCCGAGCGCAGCAACGTGCTCCCCACGGGGGCGGGCTTCCACCGCTTCACGTGGAACCTACGGGCCACGGGGGCCGAGTCCTTTGACGACATGATCCTGTGGAACGGCGGCCTCGGCGGACCCAAGGTCCCGCCCGGCCAGTACCGCGTGGAGCTCACCGTGGACGGCGAGACCGCCGGGGTCTCGGGGCTCGTCCTCGCCGACCCCCGCTCCGATGCCACCGGCATGGACCTGGTGGAGCAGTACCGCTTCGCCCGCTCCACCGGCGAACTCCTGACCCGCGCCCACAAGGCCATCCGTGACCTGCGGGCTGCGCGGGAGGACCTCGAGGGCCTCAAGGGCCGCCTCCCGGAGACGGACGGGGTCGAGGCCCTCGAGGACCGCATCGACGGCGCGCTGGAGGTGATGAAGGCGGTGGAGGAGGAGCTCTACCAGACGAAGAACCGCAGCCGTCAGGACCCCCTGAACTATCCGATCCGGCTCACAGATAAGCTCGCCGGCGTGCGCTCCGGTGCGCTCCAGGGGGAGTTCCGACCGACCGCTCAGATGGTCGCCGTGGCCGCCGAGCTGTCCGCCGCCATCGAGCGGGCCTTGGAGCGGCTCGCCCCCGTGCTCGACGTCGAGCTGCGGGAGATCGACGCCGCGGCGCGGGCGCTCGGGACCCCGCTGCTGCGGCTGCCCGAGGCCGGATCCGATGTCGAGCCGGCCGCCGAGCCGGCCGAGGAATCCGTGGCGGAGATCGACAAGGACTGAGGTCTCCCGGGAGGGCCCGCGGCCCAGCCCCTTGGGCGACCTGTGCCCCACTCGAGCAGGGAGCCCAGCCAAGAAAGAGGCCCAGCGGAGCAGGAGGCCCAGCGGAGCAGAGAGCCCAGCGGAGTGGGGACTCCGGCCGAGCAGTGAGCTCTGCCGGCGGGGGAAGTCTGCCGGCGGGTGAGGTCTGCCGAGCAGTGAGCTCAGTCGAGCACGGAGTAGCGCAGGACGACCCTGCGGACCCGGTTGGGGTCGTTCGCGGGGAGCACCAGCACGCTCGGCTCGCGCTCCATGGTCAGGGTCCCGCTGCCACCTGGCAGCTCGGCGAGGACCACGGGGAGCGTCACGGCGCCCACGCGGGTGGAGCTGAAGGTGGGGCTGGTGTCGTACACGGCGAGCTCGACCGTGGCGTCGCCCCGCGCGGTCACCTCGAGCACGTTGCCCGGCGGCGGCGCGAGGTTGTCTTCGATCACGAGGAAGGGAGCCGTCGCGCCTCCGCCTGTCTCGGCCACTTCTTCACCGTCGGCGACGGCCCGCACCTCAAAGTCCGGCTCCGAGCCGTCGCCGGACCAGGGGGAGCCGTCCGCTGCCGGATCGCAGGCGACCTCCAGCAGGACGAGGCGCACCGTGCGGAGATTCCGGCGCAGGGCGACCTCGCGGTCCTCGAGGCGCTGCCGGAGGAAGGCGGCGTCGGAGTGGTCCGGTTCCTGGGACTCGAGCCGGGTCAGGAGCTCGGCGGCTTCGGACAGCCGGGCCCCGTCGAGGGCTTCAGCGACGGCCCGTACCAGCTCGCTCGGGGTGGCGCCTGGATCGATGCCTCGGGGAGCTCGGTCAGGCGTGAGGCCGGGCTGGAAGAGGCTCGCGGTGTAGCGCACCACGAGGTTCTTCACGGGCGCGTCCGGGTCCTCGAACTCCACGATGCCGCCGGTGAGGTGGGGGAGGGCCGAGACCTCCACGGGCCCGAAGACGACCTCGGGTCGACTGATCAGCCCGCCGGGCTCCACCAGCTCAAGGGTCACCCCGCGGTCAAAGGAGGTTCGGACCGTGAAGATGTTGGCGCGCCGGGCGCCGCTCGCCCGCGAGAAGGACGGCACCAGCAGCCCCGAGGAGTGGACGATCTCTCCCCCGAGGCGGACCCGCGCAAAGACGGCGTCGAGGTCGGTCTCAAAGGACTCCACGCGAAATGCCATGGGGCGCAGCGCGGCAATGTGCGCCGCCACCCGGAGCTGAATCCGCTGCTCCAGGTCCGCGGCGGGCCCTGAGTCACCGTGGACCTCCCGGAGCTCCTCCACTCGGAGTGCGGCCTCCTCGATGAGCCCGCGATCGAGCGCTTGCTCCGCGGCCAGGAGCGCGGCGGCGACCGGGTCCTCGGGCTGGGCGATGGGGCGAGCACCCGAGCCTGCAGTGACGCCGACCGGCTCCTGGGCAGGCGGAGCACCTCCAACCCAGACGCGGTAGGCGAGGAGCCCGAGGACCGCGATCGCGCCGAGGACCGCCGCCGTCCACCTCAGGTGGGGCTTTTGCGGCCCGTCGAGCCGGGGAGCGTCGTCTCCGTGGGCGTGATCCTCTGGGGCGGCCATGCCGAGGACTGTCCCGTGGGGCGGGGCCGGGCGCAAGGGGCAGCCCCGGGGTTCCCGCCGTCGTACCATCGCAGGCGATGAATCAGCCGCCGGGAACCGCAGACGCCGCGATCGCAGCCGCGCGCATCCACACCCTCGGGCCGCAGGGTCTGGTGGAGGACCACGCCGTCCTGCTCGCGGGGGGCCACATCCTGGAGGTGGTCCCGCGCTCGCAGATCCCAGAGGCGGTGCCCGTGTTGGACCAGGGCGACGTGGACCTCGCGCCCGGGTTCGTGGATGTCCAGGTCAACGGCGGCGGCGGCGTGCTCTTCAACGACACGCCCGACGTGGACACGCTCCGGACCATCGCCGCGGCTCACCGCCGCTTCGGGACCACCTCGCTGCTCCCGACCTTCATCACCGACTCACGCGAGAAGATGGTCGCGGCGCGGGCGGCCGTGGAGCAGGCCCGGGCGGAAGGCGTCCCGGGGATCCTCGGCGCGCACTTCGAGGGGCCGTTCCTGGACCCGAGGAAGACGGGGGCTCACGACCGCGCCTTCGTGCGCGAGGCGGCCGAGGGCGACCTCGAGGGCCTCCTGGGGGGGGCCTCCGGGGTGACCGTGGTGACCGCTGCCGCCTGCGCGCTTGGAGGAGGCGTGCTCGAGCGGCTGCTCGAGGCCGGGGTGCAGGTGTGTCTCGGCCACTGCGCGTCCACCTATGAGGAGGCCAGGGCTGCCTTCGCAGCCGGCGTCCGTGGGGCCACGCATCTCTACAACGCCATGAGCCCCATGGAGGGCCGGGCGCCGGGCCTCGTGGGGGCCGTGCTGGCGACCCCCGGCGTGTTCAGCGGGATCATCGTGGACGGGATCCACGTGGACCCCGGCGCGGTCCGCGCTGCCTGGCGGGCCTGCGGAGCCGTTGGCCTGATGCTCGTGACGGACGCGGTCCATCCCGTCGGCACCGAACAGACGGAGTTCGAGTTGGGGGGGCAGCGGGTCCGCCTCGATGGGGGCCGCTGCGTGAACGAGGAGGGCAACCTCGCTGGCTCCGCCCTCGATATGGCGAGCGCCGTGCGGAACAGCGTTCGTGACTGCGGAATCCCGCTGGAGGACGCCCTGCGCATGGCTTCGGAGACGCCGGCTCGGTTCCTCGGACTGCAGGAGACGATCGGTTCTCTGCGTCCGGGCGCGCGCGCTGACCTCGTGGCCCTCGATGCCGGGCTGCGGGCGGTGGGGACGTTCGTCGGCGGCCGGCCCGCTTAGGGCAGGACCAGGCGACCGTACGCCGGGTTGGGGGGCCGATCCACCGGGTGTCACCGCGGCGCGCGGCGGACGATTCTCGCCTCCACGCGAAAGGCCGCGCTCCTCGATCGAGGAGCGCGGCCTTTCGCTTCGCAGCTGGCCCGAAGACCAGCGGCGCGACTAGTCGCGGCGCGGGGCGCGCTCGCGGGCCTCGCTGATGCGGATGGGACGGCCGTCGACCATCTCACCGTCCATGGTTCCCATGGCGTTCTGGGCTGCGTTGTCGTCCGACAGTTCGACGAAGCCGAAGCCGCGGGGGCGGCCGGTCTCGCGGTCCATCACAATGTGGACGTCGTTGACGGGGTGGCCGCTGGACTCGAAGGCCTGGCGGAGGGTGTCGTTGGTCGTATCCCAGGAGAGATTGCCGACAAAGAGGCGTGAGCTCATCAGAGTTTCAAGATCGATTGACACTCGCGGACCGATCGATTCTCTGACAGAAGCTCTCGTGGGCGGCGCGGTCGAGCGGGAGGTTCCAGCTCGGCCCCGACCACGCGTGCTGCGTGAGGGACGGTTCGGACAAGAGTCGAATGCGCCGGAGGCGCGGGTGATGCCGTCGCCGTCATGGACCAGAGGTCCCGAGGTTCGGGCGGAATAGTGGGCCCACGGGAGAGCGAACTCGGCCCGCAGGTCCCCAAATCGTCCGTGACTGGTCGCCGCAGCGCAAGCAAGACTCTTTCAATGCTGGGGCCGCTTCGGAGCATGAAGACGCTTCAATCCTCTCCCGGGGGCACCTGACGGCGGCTGGGCCACGATAGAAGGGGGCCTGCGAGGGAAGTTGGCCGGGGCCAGGGGCCCCTGCGGCCGGTCCGAGGGCGCCACCGTGGGGGCTCGCTCGCGAGGCCCCTCTTGCCACGGCGGTCGGTGCAGGCCGTCAGGCCTCTCCACAGCTGCGATGCGCTCGAGCGCGTGGGGCTCCCCGTCGAGCCCCTGCGTTGGCTCCCTCCTCGTCCCTGCATCCAGGTGAGACAGGAGAGGGCGGATGCCGCATGGGATGGTCTCAGATCATGGAAGTGGACTTGAAGAAGCGGGGGGTGCTCCCCGGGCAGGAAAGCCAACCTGCAGTCTGGGTCCACTGCCTCCTCCCGTTGCCGTTCAAGCCACAAGCCATGCTCTCGCTCCTCCTCCTCTCGCTCGCGCAAGCTCCTGCGCCCTGCCTTCCCTCGGAGATCCTCCCGGCCTCCGGAACGACCAGTCCCAGCTTCGGTGAGATCATGGCGGTGGACGGGGACCGGCTGATGGTCGCGGCGGACTCCGGCGGCGGGAGCCTCGACACCATCAAGGTCTTCGAGCGCGACGCGGTTGGAGGAGGCTGGTTGGAGGTTCAGGAGGTCGCTCTGGCCCTCATTCAGGCAGACCGGTTGGTGGACCTCGACCTCGATGGTGATCGGCCGGGCGCGGGTGCTGCTGAACCGGCCGTTCGTTCCCGATGGCCTCGGCGGTCTCCTGCCGATCCTCCCCGGGGAGACCTGGTACTTCCAATATTGGTTCTATGACCCCGGTGCCACGCCGAGCACGGGGTTCTCCGACGCGCTGGGCGTGACGTTCACGCTGTTCTAGGGGGGGCGGCTGTCGCAGACGGTCGCAGCGAGTGCGGCGGGCCGTCGCGATGGCGGATCCCGATGACGGAAATCGAACGCGTTCGGAGGCCGGAGAGGCGACCTTGGGCTGCCGAGAGGGCGGCTTTCGATCCATACTGGAGAAGTCGGACGAGGAGCCACCGCAGGCCGCGTCCGCGCTCGCACCCGTCACGAAGACCAAGTGCCATGATCTCGACCCCCGAACACGACTTCGACGCGATCGTCATTGGTGGCGGCCCCGCAGGCTGCGCCGCCGCGACCGTGCTGGCGAAGAAGGGCCGCCGTGTGGCCGTCCTTGAGAAGCAGCCGCGTCGTCGCTACAGCGTCGGTGAGTCGCTGATCCCCTTCTGCTATGACGCGCTCGAGCGCATGGGGCTCGCGGGGGCCCTCGAGAAGCAGCGCTTCTCCTTCCCGAAGCACAGCGTCCAGTTCGCGAGCCAGGAGGGGAAGGTCAGCCGGTCCTTCTACTTCTTCCAGCACACCGACCACCCCCGCGCCAAGACCTGGCAGGTGGTGCGCTCCGAGTTCGACAAGCTCCTGCGCGACAACGCCGAGGAGAGCGGCGTGCAGTTCTTCGAGCAGACCCGCGCCCGGGAGCTGATCTTCGGGGACCGCTGCGAGGTCCAGGGTGTGCGGGCCAACGACCCCGCGGGTTACGAGCTGACCTTCAAGGCGCCCGTGACCATCGACGCCACAGGCCGGGACACGTTCTCACAGAGTCGGCTCGGCTGGCGCGTGCCGGACAAGAAGCTCCGGAAGATGGCCATCTGGACCTACTTCGAGGGCGCCACCCGGGACGAGGGGTACGACGAGGGCACCACGACCATCGCCTACCTGCCCAACAAGGGTTGGTTCTGGAACATCCCGCTGCCCGATGACCGGGTCTCGGTGGGACTGGTCGCGGACAAGGACTACCTGTTCGGCGAGACCAAGGACCTGGAGACGATCTTCGGCCGCGAGGTGGAGAAGCAGGACTGGCTCCGCGGCCGGCTCGAGGACGCCCGCCGCACCGATGAGTTCCGGGTCACCTCGGACTTCTCGTACCGCTCAAAGCACTGCGCCAGTGACGGGCTCGTTCTGATCGGCGACGCCTTCTCCTTCCTGGACCCTGTCTTCTCGTCGGGCGTCTACTTCGCGCTGACCAGCGGCGTGCTCGCCGCAGACGCGGTCGACGAGGCGCTGACGGCCGGGGACACCTCGGCGGGCCGCTTCGCCGAATATGGCGAGGCGTTCAAGAAGCAGATGGAGCCCATGCGCAAGCTCGTCT
>JAQWJQ010000168.1 GCA_029248265.1 Planctomycetota bacterium | reverse complement strand
CGCCTGCCAGGCGAGCGAGCATCCGCCGCCGGCCGCTGACCTCGTCGGCGGGGCCTACGGCGGGCCGGCTATCCCAATCGATCTCGTCTTCCATGGCTGCTGGGCGGATCGCGCAAAAACGTGTCGAAGCGCGACCGCCTGGCGGCAGACTAACCGGACACGGCCCCCCCGTGACCTTCCTTTGAGCGAGTCGCACGATCCCCCTAGTCCCCCTGGGCAGCCCCCGGGCCCCCACCTCACCGAACGCCTCCTGGAGGCGCTGGAGGCCGGGCATGTGGTCTCGATGCCCACGGAGACGGTCTACGGGCTCGCGGCGCGCGCTGACCGCCCCGAAGCCCTCGCGCGCATGGCGGCGGTGAAGGGCTACAGCGAGCCCCGGCCTTACACCTGGCACGTGGGCGGGATCGAGGACCTCGGGGACGGCGTCGCCCTGAGCGCCCTCGTGGAGCGAACCACCCGCCGCTATTGGCCGGGTCCTCTCACGCTCGTCCTCCGGGCCTCGACTCCGGGGCTCGAGCTCATCTCCACGGATGGCTGGACCGGGGTGCGCGCCCCGGCCCACGAGGCGACGCGAGCCGTGTTGAGCGCCGCGCCCTTCCCGGTCATCATGACCAGCGCGAACCGCGCCGGCGCCGCCCCCGCCCTGACGGCGGACGCAGTCGCCCGCGCCTTCCCCGACGGCGAGCTCCGCGCCATCCTTGACGGAGGCCCGTCCGCCATCGGGGAGGCCTCCACGGTGGCGCGGCTCGGCCCCGGTGGGATAGAACTCCTGCGAGAGGGCATCGTCACCATGGATGAGATCAAACGCACCGCCGGTCAGAGATTGCTGTTCGTCTGCACAGGGAACACCTGTCGTAGCCCCATGGCCGAGGCGCTCGCTCGCGCCGCCCTGCGGCGCGAGCTGCGGGTCGACGACGAGGGAGCTCTTGGCTTCAAGGTGGGGTCCGCCGGCGTCTACGCTGGCCCGGGCTCGCCGGCCTCCGGGCACGCCGTCGAGGCGCTCGCTGAGCGAGAGATCCCGCTCAGCGACCACCGCTCGACCCCGACCGTGGACTCCCTCGTGGCCGCGCAAGACCGCGTGTATTGCATGACCGCGTCCCACCGCGACGCGCTCCTCTCCATGCTGCCGCCGGGCGCCGCGGCGCACGTCGAGCTGCTAGATCCCGAGGGCGGAGACGTCCCGGACCCCTTCGGTGGATCGCTGGAGCTCTACCGTCAGACCGCAGACGCCATCTCACAGATGGTCGAAGCGCGGATGCGCGATTGGGTCGGACCCCCGGCGCCCTGATCCCCGGCCTCCTTCTCCCCGGCCTCTTGGGCGCCCGGCCCCTTGGGCGCAGGCGCGACCGGCCTCGATCTCAGGAAGCGCCCGCGATCAGCGCCGCCAGCGCCTCCTCGGCGTCGGCGGTGGCGAGGAGACGCTCGCGCACGGGCTCCTTCGCGAGGACTCGGGCAATGTCAGCCAGCGTGCGGATGTGCAGCAGCTTCTGCTCCTTGGGGATCACGAGCAGCACCACGACCCGAGTCGCCTGACCATCGATGGACTCGAACTCGAGGCCGCCTTCGCGCTGAACGACCCCCATGACCCCCACGATCCCGGGGAGGTGATCCACGGCCGCGTGCGGGATCGCGACCCCGAACTCCATGCCGGTGGACATCGAGCGCTCGCGGGCCAGCACGGCCTCGCGGACCGACTCCACAGCTTCAGGCTCGAGGCGCCCCCGCTCGGAGAGGTGGTCCACGAGCGAGTGGATGGCTTCCCACTTGTCCGCTGGATCGAAGCCAAGGAGAAGGTCGCCTGGCTCGAAGAGTTCGCTCGGTCCCATGGGCCGGAGGATAACGGGGCTAGGCTCGACCGGTGCGGCTTTCGCGTCGGACGACCCGAGCGAGCAGCGCCGCCCCGAGGAGGATCTGGAGCTGCTGCGTCGCCGTCAACAGGCGGTCAGCGGGCGGTGTCCCTGATGGCAAGAGCGGCGACGCAGCCGACGGAACGAGGCCCAGGGCCAGCAGCGCCCCCGCTGTGATCACAAAGGAGAGGGTGATGGCGGGCGAGATGGTGGGCCTCCGGCCCTCGACGTGCCCTCCGTCCAGCCCCGGGCTGAAGAAGGTCAAGCGCAGGAGCGGCAGCCCCGCGAAGACCGCCAGGGGGCCCGCCATCAACGCGAAGGCGAGCGCCTCGGCGTTGGCCCCGTCCGCGGACATGGCCTCCAGGCCGCTGGACCGCCCCTCAAAGAGCAGGGTGCCTGGCAGCGCCATCAGCGCCAGCACCGCCAGGAGAGAGAAGGCGAAGGCCAGCGGAAAGACGTGCCCCAGGCCGCGCTCTCCGAGCCCGGGTTCCCGGGCCCTCGCGTGGGTCGAAAGCGCCAGGCCCAGCGCGGCTCCGCTCCCGGCCAGCGCCGCGCCAAGGATGGAGAGGCCCAGGGCTCCCTGCGCGCTGTCCGAGGCGATGGCTGCGATCCCCAGCAACAGCCCCATGACGCCGTAGAACAGGAGGCCCAGCGAGTGCGCGGCCGTCTGTCGGCCGATCAGCGCGAGGACCGGTGCCAGAACGGCGAGGGCGAGGCCGACGTCCAACAGCGCGTCGGAACCAGAAAAGGTGCGCCCCAAGAGCACGATGAGCGTCAGACTCCGCAGCAATCCGGCGCTCAAGAAGCCCCCGACCTCGTTGCGGGCTGGACCCGCCGCGAGCCCCTGGGCGGCGCCCCCCCAGCCCGGCGGAATGGCGAGCGGCAGCAGGAGGCCCAGGAAGATCAACGAGCTCGGAGCGTCCCCGGCGAAGGGGGTCCCGACCCACTCCACGGCGAGCTCCCCGCCGTCACGCCATCGCCCCAGCGCGCCCAGGCCGAGCAACCCCGCGCTCACCGCGGAAATGAGCCCGGCGGCGCGCCAGGCGCGGGCGCTGCCCGTCGGGGCTCCAGAGGCCGGGTCTCGCCCGTCGGCGTTGCCGCGCGGGACCATGGCTCGCTCCAGGAGCGCGCCCAGGAAGAGAAGCCCCGCCACGCCGCCGAGGTGATCGAGTTGGAGGGCCATCAAGAAGAGCCCAGCCATCGGGAGCGAGAGGGCGAACCTCGCGGGGCGCTCGAGGTCAGAGCGCTGGGCGAGCCCAGTGCAGGCTGACAGCGCGATCACCGTCAGCACCGAGACCGCGCCGGTCAGCGCGAGCCCTTCAGCATCGAGCAGGGTCCACTCCAGGAGCACCGCCGCGAGGCCGAGCGCGGCAGCCGCGCCCGTTCGGGACACCGCGCAGGCAAGGCCAATCACCACCAGGGCCGTCCCCGAAGGCAAGGCCGAGAGAACCGAAAGGAGATCACTCATCGCGAGCGCCTCGCAGTCGACCGGTGAGCAACGCGAGCGTGAGGGTCACCGCCGTGGCCACCGCGCTCAGGAGAGCGAAGGCGCCTGGCTGAGCCCAGCCCCGGGCATCGGTCCCCTCCGCTCCCCCGAGGGCATCAGCGGCCACGGCGCCCACCAGGGCGAGGGCGATCAACCAGACACCGGCGGCCCCGCCGCCCGCCGAAGGAGCCGGGTCGCGGGAGGCCTCGCGGGCCCCCGCGGGCGGGGCGCTCCGCCCGGGCCCCGCGGCGTGCTCTTCGGGCGCGGGCGCCGAGCTCGTGTCGACGCGGGGATCATCAGGTTCAGAAAGGGGCTCGGCCATGGCGATAGAGCGTGACAGTGGAAGGGACCGTGGGTCAATGACGCCGGTGACGGAAGCCCCGCAGCCCGAAATGCCCAGCGGAATAGGTCCGCGAGAAGCCACCGCGATGCAAGAAACGTGAATCGAACTGATCTGCGGGTCGAAACAGCAGGTGCTAGACGGGAAGATAGGGGCGCACGCTTCGTCTCCCCTGTGACGCCCGCTGTCCCAGGCCGCGGCTCCGTCCCACGGACCCTGCTGCTCGCCGACCAGCAACGCCAGAAGCCTGCCGCAAAGAACCACCAAATAGCCAGTTACGCCCAGAAGCCCTCGCCGGGGGCGGTGAACTGCGCTCCACTTCCGACTGTCCGCACCACGACTCTCGAGACGAGTTCCGCCAGATGAACCACGCTCCCCAACGCGCCGCCACCGCCCAGGATCCTTCGATTCCGGCAGATATGGCCCGAAGTCTCCCCGATCACGGTGGATTGCTCCGCTCCAACCGCGGCGCAGCGCGGATCCTGCGTGCTCTTGCCAGGGGGGCCTGCCTGCTGGCCCTCACGCTGGCCGTCAGCGCTTCGGCCTCGGCTCAGGGGGCGGACGAGGAAGAGGTCTACGTCATCCAGGAGCAGGGAGGCACGTACGTCCTGAACTTCGCCCAGAGCGAGGAAGACGAGAGCATGACCCTGTACCAGTTCGTACAGGCCTGCGAGCAAGTGACGAAGCTGAACTTCACCTGGGGCGCAGAAACGGAGGCGCTGCTCAAGAACCAGCAGGTCAACCTCCTCGGCGCCAAGACGATCAAGAAGGAGCGCTTCTACTCCTTCTTCCAGGTGATGATGATCATCTCCGACTTCGTCTGCACGGAGATCGGCGAGGATGACATCTCGGTCATCAAGATCGACTCCCTGGCCACGGCGGCTCGGAACAACCTCCGCGCCGGGGCGATCTACGTGGAGCCCGAGCGCCTCGCTGAATACGAGGACCAGCCGGCCACCCTGATCACGACGGTCGTGAGCCTGCCGAACACGGACGTGCGGCAGGTCTCGAACTCGATGCGGTCGATGATCACCGACCCGAACACGCAGCAGATGCTCCCGGCGGGCAACTCGCAGTCCATGGTCCTGGTCGGCTTCGGCAGCAACGTCGTGGCGCTGGCGAACATGCTGAAAATCATCGACACCGCCTCGAAGACGGAGCCCACCCCCGCAGAGTTCGACGTCATCAAGCTGGAGTACGCCTCCGCAGAGGACATCGCCGCAACGGTCGAGGAGCTCCTGGAGGCCGCCAACCAGGCGCGCTCGGCCGGCCCCCAGGCCCAGGGACCCCAGGGAGCCATCAACCGCAACCAGAGCGAGGCCAAGATCCTCACCGAGTCGCGGACCAACTCGCTGCTCGTCATGGCCCTCCCCGAGGACATGCCGCGGATCAAGGAGCTGGTGGCTCGGCTGGACGTGGACGTCGTCGAGCGCGAGCGCAATTATCACATCTACGCGCTGGAGAACGTGAGCGCTGAGGACCTCGCTGAGACCCTCGACGAGTTCCTCCAGGACGCCGTCCAGCTCGAGCAGGGGGCCGCCAACGCCAACCAGCGAGGCGGCGCCCCGCGTGCCACCGGCAGCGCCCGCGAGTACGTCGTGGTGGCCGACGCCGAGACGAACTCGCTGCTCATCGCCGCCAACCGCACGCGATATGAAGAGCTGGAGTCGCTCATCGAGCGACTCGATCGCCGTCAGGATCAGGTCCTGATCGAGACCGCCCTGATCGAGCTCACCGGCCAGGATTTCCTGGACATCGGCGTGGAGCTCGGCTTCGCAGACATCCCCGGCGTCGGCGAGAGCGGCGGCTTCGGCGTCACCGGCTTCGGGCTCTCGACCATCACGGACTCCGACGGGGATGGCGTCCCGGACCTGCGCGTCCCCACGGTCGGGCAGGGCGTCACCGCAGGCATCATCGACGGGGACGAGTTCTCCATCCCGATGCTCGTCGCCCTGGTGGAAGAGAAGCGCAACTCGGACGTCCTCAACGTCCCCAGCGTGCTGGTCAACAACAACTCGGTCGCCACCGTCTCCACGCTGGACGAGCAGCCCACGACGCAGATCACCGCAACAGGCGGCGGCGTCGGCGGCCAAACCCAGGAGAACTTCAACGGCTACGAGGAGGCGGGCATCACCATGGAGATCTCCCCCTCCATCAGCGCCTCGCGCTACCTGCGCCTCGACGTGTACCTCGAGGTCTCCACCTTCCTTGGCGCAGTCCAGGGCCCGATCCCTCCCCCGCGCGTCACCCGGACCATCGAGACCCAGATCAACGTGCCCGATGGCTCGACGATGGTGATCGGCGGCATCGTGGTGGATAACGAGAGCACGACCCGGACCCAGGTCCCCTGGCTCGGCGACATCCCGATCCTCGGGCGACTTTTCTCACGGGAGACCGGCACCCGGGACCGCACGGTCCTCTACTTCTTCGTCACGCCGCACATCCTCAAGGACACCGAGTTCGCCGACCTGGCGGAGCTCTCCTACGAGAAGAAGCTCGAGGCGTCGAAGGAGATCGGCATCGAGCGACTGCGGAAGATTGACCCCACCTACGGCATGTCAAGCGACGCGGCAGGCTCCTCGGTCAGCCTCGAGGGCTTCGACCTCCCCCTGTACACGCCCCCCCAGCGCGGCGAGACCGCCGGCGACCAGGTGGGGCTCTCCCCCCTCGAAGCCGCCCGCATGCTCGACGACGAGAACCAGGAGGACTGAGCGCTCGCGCGCCACACCATCCCATGGTCAGCATCGGAGAAATGCTCCTGGACGCCGGACTCACCCGGGACCAGCTCGAAGAATGCCGCGGCGTCTCCGCGGTCTCGGGCGATTCCATCGATCGGGTGATCCTCGCGAAGGACTTCATGGAGGAGACCACCCTCCTACAGATTTACGCCAAGCACCTCGGCTACGAGTTCCGCAAGAGCCTCGACGGGACGAAGGTCCCCGCCCACTTCGTCGACGGCGTCCCCGTGCACTTCGCGCGCAACTACAACCTCGTGGCGCTCGAGTCCGGGGACGGCGTCCTGAAGGTGGCCACCTGCACGCCCCTTGACCCCCACCCCATGGACGACCTCGCGGCCATGATTGGGTCTGAGGTCGACGCGGTCCTCGCGCCACGCCAGGAGATCACCGCCCTCATCGCGCGCGCCTACCGGCACAAGGCGGACGGGGTGAATGAGGCCCTGGACGCGGTGTCGGAGGACGACGACATCGGTTCGCTGGCCGCCGAAATCGACGACTCAGAAGACGTCCTGGACGTCTCGAACAAGGCGCCGATCATCAAACTGGTCAACACCATCTTGTTCCAGGCGCTGAAGCTCCGCACCTCAGACGTGCACTTCCAGCCCTACCCGGACCGAATGCAGGTTCGCTTCCGGATCGACGGCATCCTCTATGACATGGACGCCGTCCCCAAGCGGGTCCAGGACGCGATCATCAGCCGCGTCAAGGTCATGGGCAAGATGGACATCGCCGAGCGTCGCCTCCCGCAGGACGGCCGCGCCACGATCCGCATCGGCGACGGCGAGGTCGACGTCCGGATCAGTTCGGTCCCGACCAGCACGGGCGAGCGGATCGTCATGCGACTGCTCGATAAGACCGCCAAGCTCTACAGGCTCAATGAGATCGGCCTTGAGGACAAGAACCTCGAGATGATCCGGGAGTACCTGGACTACAACCACGGCATCGTCCTGGTGACGGGCCCCACGGGCTCGGGCAAGACCACGACGCTGTACGCGTCGATGGCCGAGATCGATACGACCAAGAAGAACATCCTCACCATCGAGGACCCGGTCGAGTACGCCATCGGCGGCATCAGCCAGGTCCAGGTGAACCAGAAGAAGGGACTCACCTTCGCCTCCGGCCTGCGCTCGTTCCTGCGCCAGGACCCGGACGTCATGATGGTCGGCGAGATCCGCGACCTGGAGACGGCCGAGGTCGCCATCCGCGCAGCGCTCACAGGGCACCTTGTCTTCTCCACGGTTCACACCAACGACTCGGCCAGCACGATCACGAGGATGGTCGACCAGGGGGTGGAGCCCTACCTCGTGGCATCGTCCATTGTGCTCATCATCGCGCAACGCCTGGTGCGGACGATCTGCCCCCACTGCAAGACGATCGTGCCCATCGACGACGAGTGGGCCGCCAAGCTCCGCAAGGTCGACATGACACCGGAGCAGCTCAACGGCCAGATCGCGTACGGACCGGGGTGCGACGAGTGCTTCCACTCGGGCTACGCGGGTCGGACAGCCATCTACGAGTTCCTCCCGGTGACGGAGAGGATCCGGACCATGGTGATGGACGGCGCCGGCGCCTCCGAGATCAAGCGTGAGCAGGTCACCGAGGGCTTCCAGACCCTTCGCGCAGACGGCCGCAAGAAGATCCTCCAGGGGGCAACCACGCCCGATGAGGTCCTCCGCGTCACCCAGCTGGACGTCTGAGCCGAGCGCGCCCCCCCATTCGCTATGCCGATCTACGAGTACAAGGCCTTCACCACGGGCGGCCAGACCAAGGCCGGCGTCATCGACGCCGACACGGAGCGTGACGCCCGCGCCAAGCTGCGCCGTGACAAGCTGATCGTCTCGAACATCTCGGCGACGCGAGGGGGGAAGAAGGTCCGCGCCAAGTCCGCTGGTGGCGGCGGCCGCCTTGCGAAGATGATGGAGTCCCGCTCGGCGGGCCAGGGCCCCGGAGCCCGGGAGGCCGACATCGTGGCGGGCATGACCCGCCAGCTCGCGACGCTCCTCGGGTCGGGCATCGCCCTGAACGAGTCGCTCTCGGCGCTCGTGGATCAGGCCGAGCAGAAGAAGGTCGAGACCCTCTGCCGCGAGTTGCGAGAGGACATTCAGCAGGGCGCGAACCTCGCCGACTCGCTGTCCAAGCACCCGGGCTGGTTCACGCCGCTCTACGTCAACATGGTCCGAGCTGGCCAGGCCGCCGGCAACCTCGACACCGTGCTGACCCGGCTCGCCGACTACATGCAGAGCCAGCGCGCCCTGCGCCGAAAGATCGTCGGGGCGCTGACCTATCCGCTGATGATGATCGCCATCGGCATGATCGTCGTCACCATCCTCATGGCGAAGGTCGTGCCCGAGATCACCCGCATGCTCATCGAGCAGAACAAGGAGCTGCCGCCCTCCACGCGCATTCTGGTGGGCGCGAGCGAGTTCCTCAAGAACTGGTGGTGGGCGGTGTTCCTGGTCATCGGCTTGATCTCCTTCCTCTTCGAGCGCACCTACTCGAAGGGAGAGAACGGACGCCTGGTGATTGACCGCACCCTGCTGCGTATCCCTGTCGTCGGGGACCTCATGCGGCGCGCCGCCGTCTCACGCTTCACCCGGACGCTCTCGACCCTGCTGCAGAGCGGGGTCCCCGTCATCCAGTCCCTGGAGATCACCCAGAGCGTCGTGGGCAACCGAGTGGTCGCCGACGCCACCGGACACATCCGCGAGCGCGTCGTGGAGGGCACCGATATTGCGACGCCGCTCCGTCAGAGCGGCGCCTTCCCCTCGACCGTCGGCTACATGGTTGTGGTCGGCGAACAGTCCGGCGAGCTAGAGCAGATGCTGGACCGGATCGCCACCGCCTACGACGAGGAGATCGAGGTCGCCGCGGAGCGCTTCACCAGCCTCCTCGAGCCCATCATGATCGTCCTCCTCGCCGGGGTCGTGGGCTACATCGTCTTCGCCATCGTCCAGCCCATCCTCGACATCGGGCAGGTTTGACCCGACCGGCCACCGCGCGCACCTGAGCGTGCCTACCCACCAGTACACATGAAGATTCAACGCCGCCGCCCAGGGACCAGCACCGCGGGCTTCTCGCTCGCCGAACTGATGGTCGTCATCGTCATCATCGGCCTCCTCGCCACCGTCGTGGTCCCCAACGTGGTGAGCAAGCTCTCCACCGCCAGCATCTCGAAGGCCAAGGCGGATATCACCGCCCTGGACAGCGCCGTCGAGTCGTTCCAGATCGACAACGCGAGCCGCCTCCCCGAGAGCTTCGAGATCCTCGTCGAGAAGGATGAGTTCGGCGCCAGCTACCTGAAGCAGACGACCCTCCCCAAGGACCCGTGGGGCAACGAGTACATCTTCGAGCCGGAGGGCAGCGGAGACTCGGGCTACCTCATCTGGACCTACGGCGCCGACGGCACCCAGGGCGGCGAAGGGAAGAACCTCGACTTCAACAACCAGATGATCCGCAACGGCGAGGTCTGATCCGTGCGCCGAGCCGCCCGACCACAGAGGCCGCATGGCGGCCCGCGCCGGCGAGGGTTCTCCCTCGTTGAGCTCATGGTCGTTGCCGCGGTCATCGGCATGGGCACCTACATCATCTCGGTCAGTTACGACGCCTTCGTCCCGAAGGAGCGGCTGAACACCGCCGTACGGACGCTGACGGCCATGCTGCGTGAGACCCGCAGCCAGGCCATCAGCCGGTCCCTCGAGTTCTTTGTCGAGTATGACCTCGACGGCGAGCGCTACCGCCGCGTGACCCCGTTCGTCCTCGGAGGAGGGCGGTTCAAGGAGGGAGAGAACGAGGACACGGAGCGCGCCTACGGGAGCTGGATGCAGCTCCCCGACGGGGTCGCGCTCGAGACGGTGGGCGTGGCGGGTGAGGTCTATGGCACCGGGCGAGTGTTCGCGCGCTTCGACCCGAGGGGGGCGGCCTCGGACCACCAGGTGGTGCTCAAGCAACCTGCCTACGAGAACTACTTCACCATCGAGGTCATGGCGCTCACCGGGACCTTCAAGTTCCACCGTGACGTCTTCATCCGCGAGGCCCCTGACGAAGGCGACTTCCAGTGAGGATCCGCCACCACCACGCCGCCGTCGCGCGGGCAGGCTTTACCCTGGCCGAGGCTGCTGTGACCATCGCCATCGTCGCGATTGTGCTCACGGTCATGCTGCAGGGGCTCCAGGGCGCCAAGTTCAGCGCCGCGCACAACCGCGCGCGCAAGACGGCCTATGAGCTGGGGACGGAGATGATGGGCCTCATCTCCGCCGGGCTCTGGCAAGACGAGATCGAGTCCGGACTCACTGGCAGCTTCGCCGAGCAGGATGAGCCGGACTTCTTCTGGGAGGTCGCCCTGGGTGAGGACGCCCTCGCCGAGGCCTCCGATGACGGGAGCGAGCGCCCCTTCGACAACTTCCAGGCGCGCCGCGACTGGGACGAGTCCCAGGAGGACGAGTCGGAGGAGGACGAGGAGAACACCGAGCCCTTCGAGAAGATCAAGCTGCGGGTCAACTACCCCAAGTTCTCGGACTTCCCTGACGAGCTTGTGCTCGAGCGCTGGATCCGCTGGGAGCAGGTCTACGGCCCCTCGGAGGAGGATCTCCTCGAGCAGGAGCAGGAGCAGGCGGCTCAAGGCAACCAAGGCGGTCCGCAAGGCGCCGCCGGCATGGGAGGCGACCGATGAACAGACGCAACCAGAGCGCACAGGCGCGCCCGCTCACCGCAAGCGGCTTCACGCTGGTCGAGGTGCTGCTGGTCATCGTGATCATGAGCATGATGTTCGTGAGCATCTCCAAGCTCATGCAAGCGGCGCGACGCACACGGGACACGATCCACAACTACCAGGAGATGCAGCTCGCCGGCCCGGCGGTCCTCGAGCTCATGACCCAGGACCTGCGCGGCCTCTTCACCACCAGCCGCCCGAGGCCTCTCTGGCTCGAGGTCACGGACCGAACCGTCAACGGCCTCGACGCCGACCGGATTGACTTCGCCACCACAACCGACAGCCTCATCGTCACCCTCGACGACGGCTCCCAGGGCATCCGCGCGGACATCAATGAGGTGGGGTTCATGCTCCGCCCCAACGTCAGCAACGACGAGTTCCTCGAGGTCTACCGCCGCGAGGACTTTGGTGTGGACCAGGAGCCCTTCGAGGGAGGCTCGTACATCTTCCTGTCCGACCAGGTGAAGGGCTTCAACATCGAGATCTTCACCGAGGATGGGCCGGACGCTGAGCCCTATGACGCCTGGGGCGAGGGGTCCGGAGACGAGGAGCTCGTCGGGCTGCCCGCCTGGATTCGCCTCTCCCTGACCGTCGAGCTCAAGCCGCGGATCAACCGTGAGTCCATGGACTTCAGCGGCAAGGACCGCCGCACCATGACCTACACGCGCGTCGTTCGCTTCCCGGAGGCGCTGCGCGCCGGGGAGGGTGAGATCCCCCGCCTCGGCCTACCGCTCGCTCCAGGAGCCACCGCCAGCGACCCCGACGCCGGTGGCGAGGAGGAGCTGGTCCCCGGGAGCGGGCTCACCGCCACGGCCCCGCGTGGTGGCACCAAGGGCGGCAGTGGGACCCGGGGCGATGCCGGCGGGAGAGGGAACCCCAGCGTGGACACCATCTCCAAGCAGTAGCGCCCCCTCCAGCGGAGCACGGGCCTCCCGCTGCTCGAGCCCGCCTCACGACCAACGGCCTCCCCCAAGGCCGCGCTCCCACCCGTACGCCAGCCGGGTTCACGGGGCACCGCCACGCCGCGACCACGTCGGGCTGCGACCGCGCCCGCTGAGGGCCAACGGACCTCGGGGCCAGGGGCCCGACTCATGCGGCCGGCGCCCAATGGTCGACACGCGCTCCCTGGCTCGAGCGGCCACAGAACGGCGCGGGTCGCCTCGCGGCAGTCCCCCTCGCCGCACGGCCGGAGGCACGCACAGAGCCGCCTGGCGACTCCGGCCCCAGGGCCGCGACCTCCCCGCCCAGCGGGGCCTCGCGCAGCATGGGCCCGCGCGGGGCCGCCTCAGCTCAGCGGAGTCCCGAGCACGTCCCGGCCACCGAGATACGGCTGCAGGGGAGCCGGGACCGAGATCGTCCCGTCTGCGTTCTGGTGGTTCTCCACCAGGGCGATCAGCATCCGCGTCGAGGCTGCCACCGTGTTATTCAGCGTGTGGCAGTGGCGGACCTTGCCCTCGGCGTCGCGATAGCGGAGCCCCAGCCGGCGCGACTGGAAGTCGTGGAAGCGGGAGGCGCTGTGGGTCTCCCCGTAGCTCTCGCGTGAGGG
>JAQWJQ010000093.1 GCA_029248265.1 Planctomycetota bacterium | reverse complement strand
GAGGGCGAGATAGATCTTCATCAGCATCAGCGCCGCGTCGCGCACCCGTTGGTGCCCGGCCTCACGAGAGATCCCGGGGACCTCGGACCGAAAGAGGCTGCGACCGCCCGTGGGGAAGATCACCACGAACACCATGACGATCCCGAAGCCCCCGAGCCACTGGCTGAAACTGCGCCAGAAGGCGATCGCCGACGGCATGGAGTCAATCTGCGCCGCCGTCATCACCGTCGACCCCGTGGTCGTGAGCCCCGAGACGGACTCAAAGAACGCGTCCAGCGGCGACACGATGGTGCCCTCGAAGAGGAACGGCAGGGAGCCCGCGACGCCGCCGACCAGCCACGCGAGGCCAACCGTCGCGAGGCCCTCGCGGCGGAAGTAGTCTGGTCGCTGACGAGTATCTCGGGTCGCTCCGCGGAAGACGAAGGTCACGAGGCCTCCGAGGAGCGCCGTCACGAGGGCCGCCAATGCGCAACTGATCGCCGGCCCGCGCTCGCCCATCACGACGCCCACGCCAGCGGGGACCGCCAGGAAGCCAGCCATCAGGAGGAGCACGACGCCCAGCATCTGCGCCACCGCGCGGAAGTTCATCGTGCGCCCCCTGTCCGAGCGTGGGCTCGGGCCCGATAGAGACCGTCGCGGACCACGATCAGAGGGCCCCGAGCGCGCGCTCGGCCTCCTCAAGAGACTCACGCATGGCGAAGACCACGGCGGTGTCGCCCTTCCGCACGAGGGTCTCACCGCCCGGGATCGTCACCGCGTTGTCCCGAACGAGGGCGCCAAGCACCACGCCACGGGGGAGCCCGAGCTTTCGGAGCTTCACGGGCTCCTTCAGCCCGACCTCAAGCTCGATGACCTCCGCCTGACCGTTCCCGATCGCCGCGATGGCCCGCGGCGAGCCGGCGCGCGCGAGCCGCGTGATGGCCTTGGCGCACATCATCCGCGGGCTGATGGCCTGATCCACGCCCTCAAGGAGGTCGAAGATCTCGGCGTAGGAGGACTTCTCCACCAGCGCCACCGTCCGCTTGACGCCGAAGGACTTGGCCAACTGGCAGGCGACGATGTTGTTCTCGTCATCGTGGGTCGTCGCCACGAAGACGCTCGCGTCCGCGAGTCGTTCCTCCCGAAAGAGCATCATGTCCGTCGCGTCTCCGACCATCACCGTGAGGGCGCCCGAACACTCGTGGTCCAGCGCCCGTGCGCGGGCGGAGTCTTGCTCGAGGACGAGGACGCTGAGCCCCGGAGCCTTCGAGAGGCGCAGCGCGATCTCACGGCCGATCCCGCCGGCCCCCATGATCACCACCGAGCGCTTCCACTCGACCTTCTCGCCCGCGAGGCGCTCGAAGCGATCCAGGTCATCCGACGAGCCGAGCACGTAGACCTGGTCCTTGCCGTGCAGCTCGTCGTCCCCCGACGGCACCATCAGCTCGCCCCCCCTGGAGACCGCGGTCACGAGGACGCCCGCCGGGATCTTCAACTCGCCGAGCGGCTTGCTGGTGAGCTCGGAGTTCCCCTTCAGCCGCAAGCGCCTCAGCTGCACCTGGCCGTTCGCGAAGGTCTCCACCTCGAGCGCGTGGTGCTCCCGGACGAGCCCGAAGAGTTCCTCCGCCACGAGCTCTTCGGTGGACAGCACGACGTCGAAGCCGAGGGCGTCCTTGTAGAAGTAACGGTAGTCCGCCAGCACGCGCGTGTCCTTGAGCCGGATGATCACGCGCTTGGCGCCCAGCTTCTTGGCGATCACGCTCGTGAGCATGTTCACGCGGTCGTCGTCCGACACCGCGATGACGAGGTCCGCCGCGGAGGCTCCTGCGTCCGTCAACGTGTCGGCCCGCGTCCCGTCCCCGACCAGCGACTGCACGTCGAGGGATTCGGTGAGCTTGCGCGACTTCGAGGGGTCGGGGTCCACCACGGTCACCGAGTGCTCCTCACGACTGAGGACCCCAGCGAGGTGCTGGCCGACCTCCCCTGCGCCAATGATCACGATGTTCATCGTGCGGAACGATAGACCCTGGCCGCCGCGGGGTACAACAAGGCCGTGATCGCCCTCGTCGACAATCGGGATTCGTTCACCTACAACCTCGTTCAGGCCCTCCAGGGGCTGGGCGTGGGGGTCTCGGTGCTCGACGGCCGCCGGAGCCCGGCCCAGGAGGTCCTGGGCGCCGCCGGGGTCATCGTGGGCCCTGGCCCGGGGGAGCCCGCGATGGCCGGCTGCAGCGAGGAGATCTTCCGTCTGGCTGCCGCTCGCCCTGACGCCCCCCCCGTCCTGGGCATCTGCCTCGGGCACCAGGCCCTGGGCAGCGCCCTGGGCGCCAGGATCCGCCGCGCCACAGAGCTGGTCCACGGCGCCGTTCGTCCGATCCACCACGACGGGAGCGGCGTGCTCGCCGGGCTCCCGGCCCCCTTCCCCATGGCTCGCTACAACTCGCTCGTGGTCGATGAGGAGGGCCTCCCCCCCGACCTCATCATCACCGCGCGCACGGCGGACGGTGACATCGCCGGCCTCCGCCACGCCACCCGCCCCCTCTTCGGACTCCAGGGGCACCCGGAGTCCGTCCTCTGCGCCGAGGGTGGAGCAGGCGTCTTCAGGAACTTCGTCGCGCGCTGCGGTCTGTAGCCGACGCTCCCGCGCCGCCCCTCCCGGGCTCCGCCCCCACGGGGTCGCCCCAGGAGGGCCAGTCCCCGTCGCTCGCCCGGCGCTCCTCCCCGTCCTTCGTACCGAGCAGTCCCCGTGTGAGGAAGAGGTACAGCGGCTTCCCGGTCCGCCGCCAGAGGAGCGCGAGCCCCCGCCTTCGCATGCGCGCGGACTCGGGCACCCCGATCGCCGCCGGGCCACGGCCGTCCTTCGTGTAACGCCGCCGCAGCTTCTGTACGTGGCGCAGGTCATCACGGCAACGCGACTCGAAGCGCCCCCCGCGCCGCGAAGCGTGCACGCTGGCGAGCTGGAAGTCGATCAGGCGAGGCCTGCCCGACACCTCGACCACCACGTTCTGCTCCTTGTGCAGGTCGTTGTGGCAAACCCCCACCGAGTGCAGGTCCCGCACCGCCGCCTCGAGGAGGTCAAAGAAGTCGAGGGGCAGCCGCTCAGCGCGGTGCAACGGGGTGCCGCTGAAGTAGGGGCGCAGGAAGAGATCGCCGCGCTGCACACCCGGCACGCGACCGAGCACCGCACGCTCCAGCTCCCCTAGCAGCGGCGGCGGCACGAACCGGTCGGGCGCCGCCGAGTGACACGCGGCGAGCGCCCGCTGCTCGCGCCGCGCGAGCGCCCGCGCGAACGGGCGGCACACCAACCAGCCGTCGATCGAACGCAACACGAGCTCCGTCACGGGCTCGTCCTCGCGCTCGAGTACGACCCGATGAACGGCGCCGAGGGCGTCGCGTTTCATCTCCTCCTGGATGCGGACCGTTACCACGGCGGGTAACGTACCACGGCCATGAGCGTCGCCGCTTCGACCCAGGTCACACCTACCGCCCCCGGCGCTGACGGCGCCGGCGGGGTCCTCGTGCGCGCGCTGGAACACCGCTTCGGCACGAACCAGGCCCTGCAGCCCACAGACCTCGAGATCCAGCCGGGCGGCGTGGTCGGCTTGCTAGGACCCAACGGGAGCGGAAAGAGCACGTTGATGCGCCTGCTCACGGGCCTCGTCCCCAGGCAACAGGGCGAGATCCTCGTGGATGGGGTCGCCCTGTCGGGGGACGGCCTCGAGATCCGCAGGCGGACCACCTACGCCCCCGGAGAGCTCCACCTCTACGGGGAGCTGAAGGGCCTCGAGCACCTGCGCTTCCTCCTGCGTGGACGCGGGCCCCAGAGCCTGAAGAGGGCACGCGCCATCGCCGGCGAACTGGAGCTGCCCCTGGAGCGGCGGGTGCGCGACTACAGCCACGGCATGAAGCGCCAGCTGCTGTTCGCAGCCTCGATCGCCCCGGAGGTGCGCGTGAGGATCCTCGACGAGATCAGCGAGGGGCTCGACCCCGCCAAGCGTAGCCAGGTCCTCGATCTCATCGACGCCGACGCCGCGCGAGGGACCACGGTCCTGCTGTCCTCCCACCACCTCGGCGAGGTGGACCGCTCCTGTCAGCGGTTGATCTTCCTCAACAAGGGGCGCCTCGTCGCCGACGAGAGCGCCGAGGACGTGCGCCGACGCGCCGGGCGGCTCGTCCGCCTGCGCTTCTCGCCCGGCGCACTTCCCCACGGCGGAGCGCAGGCCCTCGCAGGCCCCGGTGTCGACTCCGTCGAGGAGGCCGCAGACCGCGTCAACGTCATGCTCTCCAGTGACGACCCCAGGGAGTTCCTCGGCCGCCTGGCCGCGTCGACCGGGCTCCCCGCCCCGATCAGCGTGGAGCACGGCAGGATCTCCCTCAATGAGCTCTACCGGTCGCTGTACGGCGTGGAGGGCACCTGATGTTCCGTGGCGCTCGCGGCTACCTCCTCTACGGGCTCGGCTTCTTCGTCGTGCTCGAGATCATGCTCGTTGCGGCGGTCTACTGGTGGCCCACGTTCGAGCAGAACCTCCCCTCCATCAAGGCGATCGCCGCACCGATCAAGATGCTGAGCAGCCTCGTGGACCAGGTCGACCAGTTCGGTGTGTCCGGGTACATCGTCGGGCAGCACTTCTTCAAGGGCTGCAGCGCCCTCGGCACCGCCGCCGCGGTCCTGTTCGGGGCCAACGCCATCGCCGGTGAGGCCCACCGCGGCACCATGGAGGTCTGGCTCGCGCGCCCAGTCTCGAGGCGGCGCCTCATGGGCGAGCGTTGGTTCGGCGGCCTGCTGGTGGTCATCGCGCCGGTCTTCGCCAGCAGCACCACGGTCCCGGCGCTCCTGGGGATGTTCGACAAGACCATGGCGATGTCGGACCTGATGCGCTGCTCGGTCCACATGAGCGCCTTCCTCGCGGCGATCTACTCCGTCGCGTTCCTCTGGTCGTGTTACGGCTCGGAGCCCATGCGCATCAGCTTCGTGATGCTCTTCGCCTCGGTGATGGTCTTCGCCCTCTACCTCGTGGAGGGCGTCACCCACTACTCCCTGTACCGCCTTGTAGAGATCAAGGTGTTCATGCGCATCATCACGGAGGACGCCATGAATTGGACGCTCCTCGCGCCGATGCTCGGCTGCGTCGTGATCGCCTACGCGCTGTCGAGCCGCGCCTTCCTGAAGCGGGTCCCCTGAAGCGGGTTCTCTGCGGCCGGTTCCCTGCGGCCGGTTCCCTGCAGCCGGACGGGCCGGGCCAGGCCGGGCCGCAACAGGCGCGTCAGCCCTGGGCTCGCCCGATCCAGTCTCGAAGGGCACGCTCAAGCTCCGGGAGGTCCACCCCCTCCAGGGCAGCCTCGAGCGCGAGCTGCTGGCTCCTCGCCACCGCCCGCTCGTACCCCCTCTCGGAGAGGCCCTCTAGCGCCAACCCGCGCGCCTCTTCACGCCAGGACCTCCGGAGAGCCTCGAAGTAGCGCTCCACGAGCGCGCTCCATGACCCGCGAGCCTGTGCCTCAGGGCTGGTCTCCAGGAACCGAACAAGGGCGTAGCTGTACGGGTAGCAGTGCGCGGCGTCCGCGTAGAACGCCGGCTTGCTGAGGTTCATGAGTTCACCCAGCGGCGGCAGCGCCGCACGGACGTCAGGACGCCGGAGGTACGCGAGTTGGTCGTCCAGCGGATCGATCGCGACCACCCGACCTGAGCGGATCCGGGCGCCCGCGTAGTACTCCGCCAGGCCCTCGCCGAACCAGGTGTGCGGCGCGGCTGCGCTCATCACCTGATGGAGGTACTGGTGGCAGACCTCGTGGTAGAGCGTCCGCGCCGTGGGGTGATCGAGGGGGATCGCCCCCTCCCGTTCCGTGCGGGCATCGTAGAGCACCAGCTCGCCCACGCTCGGGTTGAAGTACCCCACCGTCGCCGGGCTCCCGCCGTACGTCAGGTACTCGCCACGATCGCGACAGATCCGCACGACCGCCAGCGAGGAGATCGGCTCATCGGCCGGAAGGCTCGCTCCAAGCGCGCTCCGAACGGCGCTCAGCCCGCCTGCGAGCTGCGCGGGTACAGGCGAGTGTCTCGGGCCATGAAAGAGGATGATCGTGCTGCGTGTGTCCGTCACGGTCCAGCCGTCGGCGAGCTTGACGCAGAGGTCGATCCGCTCCGCCTCGAACGGCAGCCCCGTGCGCCGGTAGCGCTTCTCCCACCGCTCTCGGTCCTCGCCTGCCGGCGGACCACCGAAGAACTTGAAGCTGTCCGCCGCGCGCTCGAACGCTCGGCGCTCCCGTCGATAGAGCTCCGCCTCACACTCGCCGACGAAGACGACCGCGTCCGCCGGCCCAACCCACGCGTGCATGAAGAGCGAGCGCTGCTGCCCATCGGTCACGTAGGCCCCCGTGAGCCGCACCGGCTTGCGCCCATACCGAGTACGTACGCTGCGCTCCGCCCTCAGGTCCGCCGTCGGAAACACGCCGCGGGCCCACTCGCGGACCTCCACCTCGTCCAGGTCCGGCGCCGAGATCCGGTAGACCCGCTGGGTGCTCGGCGCGGAGCGATCCTCAGGCGCGTCCTTCGGCGCGAAGATGAGCAACATGTCCGCCGCGTCAGGCGGGACCTGCCGCGCCTCGAGGCGGGCAGAGCGCGCGAACCCGAAGCCGAGGGCGGGGAACTTCTCCACCCGGTCGACCACAGGGGGACCGAGCGTGGCGCCCACGGCTGTCGCCAGGGCGAGGGCCAGGAGCGGGAGTGGGAGCAGGTGACGGGCGCTCATGGGGTCTCCATCGACCACCGAGCGCACCCCGCTCCAGCCACCTCAGCCGAAGCGGCGCGCCAGCATCGCCTTGAGCTTCCACGTCCAGGTTCGGGACGCCCCCCGGCGCCCGCTGGCAGCCGCCAGCGGCGCGACCTCGTCAAAGGCGCGGCCGGCGGCCTCGACCTCCCCCGTGGCGAGCAAGGTTCGCGCGCGAAGCAGGGCGCTCTCTGGCGTCGGGCCGTGGTTCCGCTCGAAGCGCGCCACGCGCTCCAGCGCCCCGGCCCACTGCCTTCCGGCGCGAGCCGCCTCGACCGAGCGGAGCATGGCCCCCCCGTAGGCGTACTCTTCATCGGCTCTCAAGACGGAGTCGAGGGCGTCGAGCGCCTCCAGGGGGTCCGCCCCCGCGCTGAGGCGCGCCTCCCCCAGCCGATAGCGAAGCTCAAGCGAGGAAGGATCCCCTGCCGACGCGGCCTCCAGCAGCGGGATGGCGCGGCGAGCCTTCCCCTGGGACAGGAGCAGCGCCCCCAGCTTGCCCTTGTGGTGGGGCGTGTCCACCGCACCGAGGGACCGCTCGAGGCGCCGCCGGGCGCCGGCATCCACCGCCTCGGTGCCGAGCTTGGCCGCCACAGCCGAGACGATCAGCGCCGTGAACCAGAAGCCCAGGAACGGGATCCGGAACAACGCCCCGATGAGGGGGAGTTGGGCCAGGAAGCCTGTCAGGACGAAGACGGAAACGAAGAAGATGAGGAGTCGAGCCATCCGGGAGGGAGGATACCGGGTTCTGGGCGTATCCTCCGAGCGTGGCTGATCGAACCTGGCAGGGGATGCGACCGCGTAACGCAGCGCGGCTTGAGCTCGCGCGTGCCCTCGGCGGCGCGGCGCTCGCACCGGTGCGCTATGCCGCCCACGTCCCTGTGCGTCGGCGTGTCCTCTCCGAGATCCGCCAGGATGTCCTCGAGGGGTCCGGGGAGCTGAGCCCGCTCCCTGCCCTGGACCTCCCTCAGGACCGGCCGCTCCGAGTCCTCGTCGGCGCCGCCGAGGCCTCAGGGGAGATCCACGGCGCCAACCTGATCCGGGCGATTCGTGCGCAAGCAGAGGCCGCGGGCGCGCCCCCTCCGGAGTTCGCTGCGCTGGGCGGGGACCGCATCCGCAAGCTCGGCGTGCCGACGATCGCGGATCCAGTGGCCCGCGCGCACACCGGGTTCGATGGGGTCCTGAGCTCGCTGCCCTACTACGTCGGCGTGATCGAGGACACCGCCCGCCACGCTCGCGTCGTCCGCCCCGACCTGTTCATTCCGGTGGACTCCCCGGCGCTCAACGTCCCCCTCGCCCACGCGGTCCGGCGCTACGGTGTGAAGACGTGTCACCTCGTGGCCCCCCAGTACTGGGGCTGGGCCCCCTGGCGGGTGCATGGCTACCGCAAGGCGATGGACCTCTCCCTGACCATCCTCCCCCACGAGCCCTCCTGGTTCTCCAGACATGGCGTTCGAACGCGTCACATCGGGCACCCGCTCCTGGACGATCTGGCGGAGATCCCGGTCACCCGACCCGACGAGCGCTCGTCCGTCCTCGCCATCTTGCCCGGCAGCCGCCGGGGGGTGATCCAGCGCAACCTCCGGTGGATGCTCGACGCCCTGGGGCCGCTCCGGCAAGCGGCCCCCGCCGCCGAGGTCCGCATCCTTCAGGCGACCGACGAGCACGCGGCACTGATCCGCGAGCTCGCGACCGGACACGAGGTGACCCTCGCCTGCGGCGACCTGCACGGCGAGCTGGCCCGCGCCCGGGCGGCCTTCGCGGTCTCCGGGACGATCCTCACGGACGTGCTCCACCACCGCCTCCCCACCGTGGTGGTCTATCGCTTCTCCAAGCGGCTCGAGTCCTTCCTGTACGACCACGTCCTGACCACGCCCTACTTCGCCTCCACCAACCTCCTCGCTGGCCACGAGGTCCTCCCCGAGCACGGGTTCAGGGGAAGGGGCCCGGTCGAGGAGGTCCGCGCCCAGGTACGCGCGATCTTCGAGGACCCCGAGACACGCGCCCGAGCAGGCCGGGAGCTCGAGCTGGCCGCCCGCCGCCTGGGCCCGCCCGGCGCCATCGCGAGGGCGGCGACCCATGCCCTCTCCCTGGCCACGGACTCCTCCACGCGGGGCCCTCTGGCATGAGCGACCAGCCGAATCAGCCCCAGAACCTCCCTCTCGGGTCCGGCGCACCGCCACGGGCGGATTCTGTGGATTCGTTGAATGACCCCGAGCCTCAGCAGTACAGCCGTTCAACGATGCACTGCGAGGCAACACAACTCATGACCGCCGCCCAGACGGGCGACGAGGACGCCTTCGAGGCCCTCTTCCTGAAGGTCCGCGGGGTGGCGGTTCAATCCGCACGCTCCCTCGTAGGTTCCCACGCAGATGCCCTGGACCTGACCCAGGAGGCCTTCCTCAAGGCCTACACGGCGAGGGAGACGTACGACCCGGCTCAGCCCTTCCTCCCGTGGTTCCACCGGATCCTCAGGAACACCTGCTTCACCTTCCTCCGGAAGCGCGGCAGGGCGCGCACCACGTCACTCACCCCCCTCGACGCTGACGGCGAACGCCACGGGCTCCAGCTTGAGGACGAGTCGGCGCCGAGCCCCAGCGAACGCCTCATGGTGGAGGAGCGACGTCAGCACTTCGACGGCGCCCTCGCGCGGCTCTCGACCAGGGACCGCGAGATCCTGGTCCTCCGCCACTACCAGGAGCTCTCCTACCGCGAGATCTCGGAGGCTCTGGAGGTCCCCGAGGGCACGGTGATGTCCCGGCTCTTCCACGCACGGAAGCGGCTGGGCGTCCTCCTCGCGCCCAGGATCGATGACCTGCTGAACCAACCGGGCGACGGAGGACGCTCGCCGCGCTGAGCCACGCTCCGCGCCGGAACCAACCACCATGCTGGACCGAAGCAGCCACGCCCCTGAAGAGCCTCCGCCCAGCGAGGATGAGCTCCTCGCGATGGCCTACGCCGATGGCGAGTTGAGTGCGGAGGAGGCGACGAACTTCAGTGCCCGCCTCAAGGCGGAGCCGGCGCTCCTACGACTCGTCGCCGAGCACCGCGCCCTCGATGTCCTCGCCCGGCAGGTGGGGCTCCCCGAGCCCGCCGAGATCGACTGGTCCGATCTCAAGGAGGACCGCACCTATCGGGGGACCACCGCGGCCGGCTGGATTCTGCTCACCCTGTCGGTGTCCATCGGCGTCGCCGTCGCCAGCGGGGAGTTCCTGCTCGACGACACCGTCCCCGCCCCCACCCGCGTCCTCGCCGGAGCCGGAGTCCTCGGCCTCGCCCTGCTCTTCGGGTCGGTGCTCCGCCGCCGCCTGCGCGCGATCCCCCTCGATCCCTACCGCCACCTCCAGCGCTGACATGTTGATTCTGACCACCGATGAAGTCGCCGCTGCGAGGATCACCGAGAGCCTGGGGCTCGTCCGCGGGACCACCGTCCGGACGCGCCACTGGGGACACCACCTGATCGCCGCCTTCAAGGGCGTGGTGGGCGGCGAGGTCCACGAGTACACGAAGGTCATCGCCGAGGCGCGGGAGGAGGCCCTCGACCGCATGAAAGCCGAGGCCTTCGCCCTCGGCGCGGACGCGGTCGTCGGCTTCCGCTTCGCGACCAGTGAGGTCGCAAAGAACTGCGCCGAGGTCGTGGCCTACGGCAGCGCGGTCAAGGTCGTCCGCGCGGATCAGGGCTGAAGCCGAGCGAGGCGCCGCAAGGCGGGCCGCCCGCTTCGGGCGCTGTCAGTCTCGGGCTCGGTCACTCTCGGGCTCTGTCAGTATCGAACCAGGACCTCGTCGAGCCCCTTCCGCGCGAGCGCGGGCACCTGGCATCCCTCGGCGGGGTACCCCACCGGGATCAACAGGAACGCGCGCTCGTTCGCGGGTCGGTCGAGCACCTTCGCGAGGAAGCCCATGGGGCTGGGGGTGTGCGTCAGGGTCGCGAGCCCGGCGGCGTTCAGCGCGGCGAGCAGCATGCCGCTCGCGATGCCCACGGACTCCTGTGTGTAGTAGTTCTGCCCCTGACTCCCGTCCTCCTGCAGCTCCCAGGCGTGACGGAACACGATGATGAGGGCGGGAGCGACCTCCAGGAACGGCTTGCTCGCGTCCGTGCCGAAGGGTTGGAGGTCCGAGAGCCACTCATCGTTCATGCGGCCTCCGTAGTTCGCCTGCTCCTCCTCCTCGGCCGCGGCACGGATCTGCGCCTTGAGCCCCGGATCCGTGACGAGCGCGAAGGTCCACGGCTGCTTGTGGGCCCCCGAGGGCGCCGTCCCGGCGGCGCGGATGCAATCCTCGAGCACCTCCAGCGGCACCGGTTCAGGGGAGAAGGACCGGATCGACCGCCGCTGACCAGCCTCGGCAGCGAAGGCAGCCGCCCGCGCGCGCATCTCCCCCTCATCCAGGCGGCTGAACTCCAGCGGAATGAAGGGGGCGTCGGCCATGGGGGCACCAGGGATGTGGACAATGGGGTGAACCTCCCCGGCCCCACGCCGTTGCGGGGGGAGACCAGGGCTCCGCGCCCAGCCCTCTGGGAGAGGGTGACCTGCGCGCGGGGACCGACTACGGTATCCACGCCATGCTGAGACTGCTCACACTCCCCCTCGCTATCGCCCTCGCCGCGCTGGTCCTCGCCGGGCTCGCCTCCGCCCAGGCCCCCAAGGCCGACGAACTCCCGGACCTGAAGGGCGAGATCGACTTCTCGATCCGGTGGCTGAGGAGCACCCAGAACCCGGAGACCGGCGCGTACGGCGGCGATCTTGAGGGCACCGCGTGGGTGCTCTTCGCCCTGGCCAGGAGCCCCCGCAAGTACGAGCGGCCGGACGGCCCCTTCGTCTCGAGGGCCCTCGACTACCTCCTCTCTCTTCAGCGAGAGGACGGCTCCTTCGTGGACTCGGACCGACCCGAGGGGGCCGCCCTGGCCACGACCCGCGCCGCCGCCGCCGCGCTCTCGGTGCACATCGACGACCGCTCGGTCGCGCCCCTCGGCAAGGCGCTGAAGTACCTGACGAGCAACGGCGTCGACGCCCCCTCACTCGAGCAGATCGCGGTCCCCGTGGACGAGCCCAGCGCGACCCGCCTCGCCTTCAAGCTCCTCGGAGACCGCGCGGACGAGGGCTCCTGGAGTGGGCCGCGCGGCAAGGTCACCGAGACCGCCCGCGGCATCGAGGCCCTGACGCGCATCCGCAGCCAGGTCGCCCCGCCGGCCGCCGCTCCGGGCAAGCCCTCTCCGCTCCCGCGCTACTCGCCGGCGACACGCGTCGACATCGACGAGGCCGTCCTGCGCGGGGCGCGCTTCCTCATCGCCGCGGGAGAGGACGCCCGCTGGGGCGCGCCGGGTGAGCCCGACGCCGGCCTGACCGCCATGGTCACGAGCGCCCTCCTTGAGGTCCCCGAGCCGCGCCCCGCGGACATCCAGGCTGCGATCGACGACGCCCTCGGCTGGCTGGTGACGCACCAGAAGGCGAACGGCTCCATCCACCAGGGGCGCCTCGCGAACTACGTGACCTCCGCGTCGATCATGGCCCTCTCCTCCGAGCCCAAGTACGCCGAGCAGGTGCTGCGCGCGCGGAACTGGCTCATCGGGCTCCAGGCCGATGAGGGCGAGGGCTACTCCGAGGGCGACCTCTACTACGGCGGCATCGGCTACGGCGGCGACGAGCGCCCCGACCTCTCCAACCTCCAGATGTCGCTGGAGGCCCTGGCCGCCTCCGGCCTCTCCCGGGACGACGCCGCCTTCCAACGAGCCCTGAAGTTCCTGGAGCGCTGCCAGAACCGCTCCGAGACCAACGACGTCGAACTGACCCGCAAGGGCATCGTCATCAAGTCCGGCGACGACGGCGGCGCGGGCTACGCGCCTGGCGACTCCAAGGCCGGCTTCGTCCAGCTCCCAGACGGCACCAAGGTCCCCCGCTCCTACGGGTCCATGACCTACGCCCTGCTCAAGAGCTTTGTGTTCGCGGGCCTGAGCCAGGACGACCCTCGGGTCGAGGCCTGCTGGAAGTGGCTCTGCGACAACTACACCCTCGACGTGAACCCGGGCTTCGCGCCAGGCGGCGACCCGGTCGCGCCGTACCAGGGCCTGTACTACTACTTCCACACCATGGCGAAGGCCCTCGACGTCTACGGCGTCGACCAGGTCGTCGACGGGGCAGGCGTCACACACGACTGGCGAGCCGAGCTCGCGGGCCGGCTGCTTTCCCTGCAGGACCGAGGCAACGGGAGCTGGGCCAACCGCAACGCGCCGCGCTGGTGGGAGGGCAACCCGGTGCTCGCCACCAGCTACGCCCTCCTCAGCCTGGGCGCCGCGCGCAAGTGATCAGCGGCCGGGGTCGCTGACCAGGTCCGTCTCCGCCAACAGCCGGCGCGCCTCGGCGAGCGCCTCCGCAGTGCCGGGGTCGCCCGCGAGATTGACGAGCTCCTGTGGGTCGCGGCTGAGGTCGTAGAGCTCCTCTGCCGGCCGGAACTGCAGGCGCTGGACCCGCTGTGAGAGGTCCGCGTCGCCCTCCGCCGCCCGGCCCACCATCTCAGGCCAGGTGTCCGAGGTCAGCATCACGCCGTTCTCGAAGCGCAGCCCCTCGCTCCAGGTCCGGATGTACTTCCAGTCGTCGAAGCGGACCGAACGGGACGGGACCGCGGGCTCCACACGGTGGGCGTCGTGGGTCCCGAAAACGGAGGTGCGCCAGCCCGCAGGGTCCCCCCCCTCGAGCAGCGGCGCCAGAGAGCGGCCGTCGAAGGCGCTGGGTCGGCGCTCCGCGCCAGCGAGGTCCAGGAACGTGGGGAGCAAATCAGTGAGGGAGATCAGGTGGTCGTCCACTCCCGGCTCCACGCCGCCCCCGAAGGCGACGAGCGGCATGTGGATCCCCGCCTCGTAGAGCGTCGTCTTGGCGAACGGAAACGGCGGGCCGTTGTCGCTCGTGAAGAACCCAATCAGGTCCTCCGCCTCGTCCTCCTGGGCCAGGCGATCGAGCATGGCCCCCACCGTGGCGTCCATACGACGCAGGCCGTCATGGAAGCGAGCCAGCTCCGCCCGGACCGCGGGGGTGTCCACGAGCGCGCCCGGCACGTCGACCCGCGCGGGATCGTGGGGCGGCGGCGAACCCTCCCCGTAGGGCGCGCCGTCCGTGGGGAACGGCCAGTGGCTGTCACGGAAGTTCACGACGAGCGCCCAGGGCCGGGCGTCATCCTGCTCCAGGAAGGCGTCGAGCTGATCCACGTGCCACTGGAGGCTGCGGGCTCCCTCGTCCGCGCGGCCCGAGCGGGAGAGGAAGTCGAAGGGGAACCGGCGCAGGGGCTTCGCGCCGACCTTGCCGATGAGCCCGGTGCGGTAGCCCGCCTCACCGAGCAGCTCCCCCCAGACCGGGATGCCGTCCGCGATGGGTCCGAAGCCGCTGGCCCCATGCCGCGCCGGCATGAGCCCCGTGTAGATCGAGGAGCGCGACGGGGTGCAGACCGCGCTCGGCGCGTAGGCCCGGGTGAAGCGGCGGCCCACCTGGGCGATGGCGTCCAGGCGCGGGGTCTGCACGGAGTCCGCGCCGTAACACCCCAGCACCACCCCCTGATCATCCGAGACCAGCAGGAGCAGGTTGGGGCCCCGATCCGTGGGCGGATCTTGCGGCGGGGTACCGCAGCTCGCACTGAGCACGGCAAGCAGGACGATTCCGAGGCGCATGGCGGTATTGTGCCTGCACCGAGACCACGATTCTCTCATGCAGGACGAGTTCAAGACCCACATGGTCCTCGACGGCTTTCAGGTCGCCGGGGGCCAACGACGCCCGACGAAGCTGACCCTGGACCTGGAAGGGATCGCGGCCGATGGCGGGGCAATAGAGCCCTGGCGCCACGTCAAGCTCCGGCGGGACGAGGCGGACGGCGCCGTCTTGGTCGTGACACGGACCAGGGTCCTCGGCTCGGATGAACCGGGCTTCCTGCGCTCACTCGAGGGGGCCGCCGGGAACACCCTCGACCGAGAACTCGCGAAGCTGGTGGGCGGCCAGGTGGGGTTCAAGGGGTCGAGCCTCATCGGCTGCGTGGGATTCATCGCCTTCGCCTGGGTGTTGGTGACCGCGGTGCCCGGGTGCTTCCGCTCCACGATGGACGCCACGGTGGACCAGCTCCCCTACTCCGTCGATGAGGAGCTCGGCCGGGTCACAGAGGACTCGATGGAGACCGATGATGTCGTTGAAGACGCGGAGGTCCAGGCCGCCATCGAGCAGATGGTCGACCGCCTCAGCGACCGGTTCGAGGACACGGACGTCGACCCCGCCGAGGTGACCTGGAGCGTGCGGGTCGTGGACAGCGAGGAGGTCAACGCCTTCGCCTTGCCCGGCGGCTACATCACGGTCTACACCGGGCTGATCCGAGAAGCGACGAGCCCCGACATGGTCGCCGGGGTGATCGGGCACGAGATGGCCCACGTGCTCCAGCGCCACGGGCTCCGCCGGGTCGCGAATCAGCTCGGGCTCTTCGCGGGCGTGCAGCTCATCTTCGGTGGCACGGGCGGTCTGGTCGGCATGGCCGGGGACGTGCTGGCCCTCGCCAAGGGGCGCGAGTGGGATCGCGCCCAGGAGACCGAGGCAGACGTCCTCGGGACCACCGCCATGATCCGCGCAGGGCTGGACGCCCGCGAGCTCGGCGAGTTCTTCCTGATCCTCAAGGAGAAGAACGGCGAGACCCCGGGAGTCCTGGGCTGGATGAGCACTCACCCCATGCACTCCACCCGGGTCGAGGACATCGAGGCCCAGGTCGACGCCACCGAGGGCGTGGAGGCCAACCCGCTCGACCTCGACTGGGCGGACATCCTCCGCCGGGTCGAGGCGCCGGAGGACGATTGAGCGGCCCGCCTGAGGGCGCCGCGGATTGGTCGAGCGCGGGCACCCTCGAGGACCTCCTCCGGCTCACGAGACACTTTCTGACCGGGGCGATCGACCGGTTCCCGGGCTGGGGCGCAGGGGACCTCGACGAGGAGACCGACGACCTGCGCGAAGGGCTGCTGCAGGCCGTGAACGCCGGGGTCCTCCCCGTGGCCTCCCAGCCGGGGGAGCCCTTCGCCCCTGGCCACGACGACCTCGACTGGGGCCGGCGAGCCTTCGTGGGGGGCTTCGTCGCGCCGGAGCAGGCCGCGGCCATCACCGCGGCCGCGACACGCCGGGGCCTGGAGGTCCTGCTTCAGGGGCCCGGGCGCGCCCCCTCTCCCCGCTCCGTCCCCGTGGGCCTGAGGGACGGGGTGCCGTTCCTCGTCCTCGGGCCAGAGGCACGGGAGCAGGAGCTCGAGATCTTCGCCGAGGGCGCCGGCCCCGCCGCCGAGGCCGCTCTCGCCGAGTGCCCCTTCATGTGGCTCTTCGACCCGGTCTGGGG
>JAQWJQ010000149.1 GCA_029248265.1 Planctomycetota bacterium | reverse complement strand
CATACAGGAGGACCCACGGCACCAAGACGAGACCGGTGCACAGGTGCAACCTGCGCAGCACCTTCAGGAACCTGCTCCAACGCTTCCCAGACCCCTTCCGTCGGGGAGCGCGTCGAGGCTCGTGGTCAGCTGGCTTCTGGTGCGTCATGGCGTGTCGAAGGTCGGCGGAGGTCGCCTGGGCCTCAATAGACGTCCTCGGCGTACCGACCTTCGTCCCTCATTGCCTCCAGCCATGCGACGGGATCGACGACAGAGCCTTGCTCCACCGCGACCTCCTGGAGCGCGGCACGGACGCCGGGCGCCATGTGTGCCGCGTCACCACACACGTAGACGTGCGCACCTTCGGAGATCCAGAGCCAGAGCTCCCTGGCGGACTCACGGATGCGGTCCTGCACGTAGACCTTCTCCGGCTGATCGCGAGACCATGCCGTCGTCAGGTGATTCAAGCGAGAAGACCAGAGGTGAGCCTCGACTTCATCGCCATACAGGAAGTCCGTGGCGGCGGAGCGGTGACCGAAGAAGAGCCACGTGGGGTTGGAGGCCTCCCGTGCCTCGAGCTCCTCAAGGAAGCCGCGAAACGGCGCGATGCCCGTCCCGGGGCCGATCATGATCACGGGCTGGTCGCCGCTGGGGAGCCGGAAGCGCGGGTTGGTGTGGAGGGTGAGGGTCGTCGACGCGCCAAGCTCGAGGCGCTCGGTCAGCCAGGTACTGGCGACGCCCACGAGAGGTCGACCGTGGCGCTCGTAGCGAACCGCGTCGACGGTGAAGTGGACCTCGTCGGGGCGCCGCAGTGGACTCGAAGCAATGGAGTAGACGCGCGGCGCCAAGGGACGGAGGCAACCCAGGAGTTGCCCACTGGCGAGGGACCCCTCGGGGGCATCCGAGAGAAGGTCCAGGACGTGATGCTCCCGGGCATAACCACCGAGAGAAGAGCGGTCGGCGTCGAGCGCAGCCGCGGTCGCGCTGAACGGAGAGAGCCCGGCGACAAGCTCTGTGGTGACCCGCTGCAGGCAGCACTCGGCGCTCAGCTGCTGCTCGACTCCGGTTCCCTCTGGCTCCCCGAGCCAACGGAGGACAGACGCGACCTCGTCAGGGTCGTTGACCGGGTTTACGGAGAAACAGTCGCCCGGCTCGTATGCCGTCGACGACTCCAAGGTGAAGACGACGTGCCAGGTGTCTTTTCCTGAGCCGGCGCCCGTCAGACGGTGTCGCTCAGACAGGCGTGCGGCGACCTCCAGGCGCGCCGACGCCCTGTCCCCCACCTCGGACGCTGGGGCCTCCGGTTGGACCGTTGCCTGGACCGTCGGCTGAGGCGAGACGCCCTGCTCGCTTGCCTCCGAATTCCAGTGGTCTTGGACGTACGCGAGGCAGAGCTCCTTGAACTCCTCAAAGGGCTCGTCGTAGTCAAAGCCCCCGTCACACTCGACGAGCTCGATGACCCTGCGCGCGCCGCGCTTCTCCATGCGCTCATCAAAGTCACGGCCACACTGCGCGAAGAGCGGATAGGTGCTGTCCCCGAGTGCGCACACACCGAAGGAGACCCCCTCGAGTTGCGTGGAAGTGTTCGAGACGTGGTTGAGCAACGCCTCAGCATTTGCGGGCGGATCACCGTTCCCGTACGTGCTCGTCACGATCAGAGCGAGCGCCTCGCCGCCGAGCCGGTCGGCGTCGTAGTGCCCCATGTCGATGGACTCGGCAGAGAAGCCAAGGTCACGAATGGCGGTGGCAAGTCGCTCGGCACAGTCCTGGGAGTTCCCAGTCTCTGTGCCGAAGAGAACGGCAATGGGCGCGCTCATGGAGGGGTCAAGCAGGGATGGGTCGCGGGAACAAGGGTCGGAGAACCTAGGTCAATTGAGAATGACTCTCAACCTCATCCAAGGAAATTCGATGGCTGGAGGCCCTCCCGTGCCCCTGGGAGGGGGCGACGAGGCGACCTGGGCCGCCGCACCCGAGGTCGAGTGACGCCACTGGTGCCCGCCTGCTCAGCCCGCCGAAGCCCCCACCGCCGCACGCCTGGTGGTCGACCTCGAGCATGCCGGCGGCCGTAGAGAGACGCTCTTCTCCAGCGACGCCGCGCCGGCCTCTTGAGGGTGCGCCCACGCACCCGGCGCCACCACTTCACCCCCCTCCCCCGCTGAACAGGGCCGCCTGGCGAACGTCCTGCGGCCCCCTAGTGGTACCGCGTGACCACGACCACGTGGATCACGACCAGCGCCACCACGCTGATCGATCCCACGATGTGGAGCGGGAGCCAGAGACGGTCGACGCCGCGCTGCTGGCGGCCCGCAACCCGCGGGCTGAGGAGGCCCAGCGCGCAGTTGAAGAGGAAGACCCAGACGAGCGCGATCTGGTAGCCGTATCCCGAGGAGAGGGCGTGGACGAGCAAGAGCAGCGGCGCCGCAGCGCCCAGCCACAGGTGCTGGACCAGGAGCCCCTTGACGTCCGCGTGGGGCCTGCGGCGGAGGAAGACAAAGGACCACTGCCAAGCCACCAGGACGGTGAGCACCAGGCCTGTGACCACGCGGTAGGTGGGCTGCTGGTAGAGCTCGAGGAGGCCCGCTGGCGTCGGGGCGCCGACAAAGGGCAGCGCGCCGACGCCGAGGGTGAGCGCGCCCACGACCACAGGGAGCCGCGTGTGCTTGGGGTAGCCGACCATCAGCGAGCTCTCGCAGCCTCGAAGAGCGCCTCGACCGTCCGGCTCGAGACCGCCCCCTCGACGGCCCTCATGAACTCGTCCGCGCTAGGCAGGACCCGCTCGCCGTCCCTGGGCCAGCGGTCGCCGATCTCGGGTGGCACCTCGAAGGAGCCAGCCCGCTCCAGATAGCGCTCGTAGGCGCGCCGGGTCCCCGCACGGTAGACCTTGGCCAGCTCCAGGATCTCTGCCAGTGAGACCGAGGCCCTCGGGTACGTCCAGGTGGTCGCGCCCATGATTTCACCCAGGACCCAATCATGGCGGGGGGAATCCTCGTGCGCGTTATGGCAGGTCACGCAGGCCGCTGCGGAGGCGAGGTCCGGGAACATGGCGACCTGCCGCCCCAGGTCGGCGTCCTCGAAGAACTGGGGCGCGCCGGTCGCGCGGAGCGTGGCGAACGCCGTCGCCTGCGGTCCGCGGAAAAGGTGCTTCGGCACAATCGGCGCGTCCGAACCGAGGGACAGCGTGAGGTCGGTCGAGATCCGCTGTATCTGACGCGCCGTCTCCGCCAAGAACAGCGCCGGGAGCGGCCCAGCCTCCATACCCTCGTCCGCCCAATGCTCGTCAAAGCGCAGCCCGACCTTCTGGCCGGCGCCGACGATCTCGTCGGTCCAGATCTTGCGCGCGCCGTCGTTCTCAACGGCCAGCACCGTGAAGGCCTTGGCGATGGAGACGGTCGCGCTCGAGGTCACCTGCCCCCCGTCCTCGAGGGGGGGCGGCGCGGTCACGAAGAGGTAGATGCAGAGGGCCATGAGCCCGAGCAAGGCGGAGACGCGGGAGAACATCGGCGTCACGCGCGAGCTAGCGCGTCCTCCCGCTGGAAGCCGGCTCGATCTTCTCTCCGTAGAGGGGCGCTCCGCTGTCGAGGTGACGCAGGACAGACCGGCCATCGATGGCGTCCTCGAGCGTCCGGGGCTCCACCCACTCATGGTTCCCGTGGTAGTCGTGGCAGCGGAGGCAGGTATCCCAGCGCTCCGAGGCGACCAGCGCCGGATGGGTCGGCTGGATCGGGTTCTCTATGAGCCCTTGGTTCTGGTGGCACGCGTAGCAGTACTGGCCGGTGTTCGCCACGTGCCGCCCGCTGTGCTCCTTGTGGCAAGTGAGGCATTCGTGTGCCGCGATCTCCTCACGCTCATCAAGGTACTTGGGCTCGACGAAGTCACGGGTCGGGTGGACGTCCCGCTCTCGCTCGTGGCAGTCCAAGCAAACTCCACTGGAGACCGGCAACCGTCCGACGAGCGGCGGCGCCTCCCGCAGCCCCAACCCAAAGGCGACCGCCGCCTGGACCTGCTGCCGGACGGTCCCCGGCGCGGAGTCATGGCAATCCGCGCACTCCAGCGCTCCGTGCCCGGGGTTCGCTGGCCCCTTGGCCAGGACCTGCCCGTCCGGCAAGAACGAGAACAGCACGAGGGCCGCCGCGCCTATGAGGACTCCCGCTCGGTACCCGGACAACCGCCGCTCCCTCCGCGACGGCCTTGGCCCAAGAACCGGAGCCGGTGCTCGACTCCGAAAGGACCGCGCCACCACACCCTCTCCCGCCCCCTCCAGGAGACCTTCACCGCGCTCTGCCGATGATCTGGGGTTCGGTCGCTGATCCATGATCGATTCGAGTCAAGCCGGCCTGGCGGCGTCTCTCGTCCGTACGTAGCTCAGGCCACTACTGCGAGCCCCCGACCCCCCAACCTAATGTACGGGGCCGGCGCCGCACCGCAATCTACCTGAAGAGGGTTGAGGCCGCCGGGGTCGCCCTCTCTCGCACTCGAGGCTCCATGGCAGATGGGGTCCACCGGCCCGGGCCCTCGACGCGGCACGGCGGTCGAGGGCCAGACGGCGCGCGCTCCTGCTCCACGCGTCCCGGCTCTTTCCGTACCGCCAGTCGACTGCACACCCCTGCGCTAGCGCGGCCCCACTTCATCGGACGGGAGCGTTTGCACTGGACAGATGGTGGAACATCAAAGGCCAGACACAGGTTCACATGGGAGTTCGCTACCATCGAAACCACCCCTCCTCACCAGGACCTCGTGGCCTCCACTTGGACGTTCGGCATGGCCTCTCGATTCGTCAAGAAACTCCTTCGCCCCTTCACCCGGACGAAACCGTTCGAGTACCCCTCCGTCGACCCAGCCATCGTAGAAGCGTGGCGCGCGGTCAAGGAGGATGGCCTCACGTACCTGAGCCACCCGAAGATCGCGGCCCTCGTGCGGCTCGTGCAGGAGAGCGAGAGCGCCGGACGGGAGGGAGTCCTGATCGAAGCGGGGTGCGCCCTGGGCGGCTCATCCATCGTGCTCGCCCACACCAAGCCGACCAACCAGACCCTTCAGGTCTACGACGTCTTTGGGATGATCCCCGCACCAGGCGATAAGGACGGGGCCGATGTGCACCAACGATACGAGACGATCAGCAACGGTCAGGCACACGGCATCAACGACCAGCCCTACTACGGGTACGAGGCCGACCTGCTCGCGAAGGTC
>JAQWJQ010000129.1 GCA_029248265.1 Planctomycetota bacterium | reverse complement strand
GCACCCTCACACTCACCGCGGTGGGTGCTCAGAGGGCGATTCTCGGGGTCGCAGAGGGCAAGGCTTGGCTTCTTCCGGACCCCGATGAGGAGACCGAGGCGTGGGCGATCCGAGCCCGAGACGCCTGGGCCGAGGACCCCGCCTTCGAGCTCACCGCAGAGCGCCTCGAGCCCATCGCCAAGGCCGGCCGCCTAGAGACCCTCTATGCCCTGCTCGACGGCGGCGGCGTCCACTTCCGCTTCGACCCGGGCCCCCTCGGTGACCGAACGACGGTCCTGGCTCCCGAGGGGAGCCAGAAGCAGCGCGTCCACTGCCCGCCCACCCAGATCGAGTTCCTCCTCCTCGAGTACGCCCGCATCGAGGACGAGGTGGAGCTCGCCGGGGAGCCGTGTCTCCCCCACCCCGACGGCACCCCCTGCGTCACCTCACGAGAGGACCTGGGCACCATGCCCACCGAGCTCCAGGAGAACTGCGACGGTTCCTCCACCATCCAGGAGATCGCGGACCGATTGGCCCAACCGCTCCGCCAGGTCCAGCTCGGCCTCATCAAGGGCATCAAGGCCGGCGGCCTCCGCTACGCCCTCCCCCTCGAGCAGCTGCACGCGGCGATCCAGGAGATGCAACGTGCGGAGTATTCACGAGCCGCCAGCAGGCTCACCTTCTGGTGCCGCGAGGGCGCGCCGGGTCCGCTGGATCCCGCCGACGCAGACGCACTCACCAACGAGTGGCTCGCCGGACGGCTCCTGCTCTCGTTGCGTTCCATGGAGGCCTCCAAGGTGAGGACCCTCCTGCGTCGCCTCGACGCCACCCTGCAGAGCCCCTCGCACGCCGTCGTGCACTGGACCGAGGCGCTCCGGCTCTTCCCCGGCGATCGCGCCGTCCGACTGCACCTCGCTGCTGCCCGGCTCCGGGACGAGGGCGACGCTTGTGGCATGGACCCCCGTGAGGCCCTTGACCTGGCCCGCGACCTCCGCGACCACCACTCTCCCGTGTGCAGCGGCCCCGCCCTCGCGATCGCAGCGCACCTGCAACCGCGCGCGGTCTCCGAGCGCCTCGAGCTCGGCCTCAGCCTGCTCGGCGCTTCGCGTGTGCCCGACGCGGCCCCTTGGATCCTGACGGCGTGCACGGACATGCTCGCGCAGGGTCACGCGGACCGGCTCCTCGCACCGCTCCGCACCCTCCTCGAACACGACCCTCGCCACCGGGAGGCGCGGGAGCTGCTGACCAGGGCACGGCGCCGCTCCAGCCGCTCGAAGAAGCTCCGCCGCCACGCGACCATAGGCGGCGCCATCGCCCTCACCTTCGTCGCCATGGGCGTCACCAAGCTCCGCTCCAGCGAGGAACGGAGAGACCGGATCGCAGCGATTGCGGGCATGGTGGATCGCCCAGCCGAGGCTCTCGCGCTGCTGGAGGACGACTTCCGGACCGACCTGTCGGTGGAGATCCTCGACCTCCGGATGATGTTCGAGGACAAGATCCAAGAGGAGGAGGTCGTGCTCATCGAGCAGTGGGACGCGACCTTCGATCACGCCCGACAAGAGGCCGTAGAGGGTGAGATGCTCCTCGCGCTTGAGATGTACCGCCGGCTCCCGGAGCCGCCAGCGCTCCGCATCATGAGCCGCCCGTGGCGGAGCGGCACGGAGATCCTCTCCTCGATCACCGAGCGACTTCGGGTCCAGATCGCCGCCCTCGGTCCGCCCACGATCCACGCGCCCCGCCAAATCACTGTCGAGCGCATGGTCCTCGAGAACATCGAGATGCTCGAGCGTGCACTCACCGACGAGGAGCAGGCCTCACCGATGCTCGCGTCCTTCCGAACGGAGCTGTCCGAGCTGACCGAGCGGACGATCAGCCGCAAGCGGACGCGCTCAGTGGAGCGCCTTGATGCGGAGCACGCGCGGATCCTGAAGGAGAATGACCAGCTCCTCGAGCTCGCCCACGCGGCGCTCGAGCTGGGTCAATTCGACGTCGCCCTGGAGCACTATGAGGGCATCCTCCGCAACGACCCCGCCGGGAAGGTCCGCCGGGTCCTGGAGAAGGAGGTCGCCGCCACCCGCCAGAAGCTCGACTCGGTCGCGCGCGCTCGGGCGGCCGCCTCCCGCGGCGAGCACCCCGCCGCGCTCGCGATCCTCAGCGAGACCTTCGAGGACCCCATGGGGATCACGCTCCCGTGGCGGGTCTCCTCCACGCCGCCCGGCGCCCGCGTCACGGTCCTCCGCGATGGGGAGCGGACGCCCCTCGAAGAGCCGCTCCACACCCCCTTCGAGCTGGCAGGGACCTTTGCCGACACCTGGACCCTGCGGTTCGACCTCGAGGGATTCGACTCGCGCGCCCTGGTGGTCCGCGGTCCACAGGACCTCGAGATCGCGCTCTCGCGGTCGCCTGCGGTCCAATTCGAGGTGGCCGGACGTGTGGACGCGATCCCCGCGCCGGTCGGCGACGGCAGCACCGGCGACTACATCGTCTGCGACCGAAACGGCGCCATCGCGCGGGTGGCGTGGGGCGGCGAGATTCGCTGGCGGCTCGACATCAAGGACGTCTCCGGCATCGCCCGGCGTCCGGTGACCCTGCCCGGCCGCCAGGGGCAACAGCTGTTTGTCACGGAGACGGGGGGCGCCTGGCTCCTCGACCCGGAGGCGGGCACCCTGCAGGGCCCCCGCAAGCTCGAGGCCTCGCCCGTGTTCGGTCCCGTCGTCATCGGAGATGAGGCTCGCGCCCTCCTGCGCGACGGTAGCGTGGCTTCCTGGACATCGAGCTTGCTGCCCGAGTACGACTCGGCCCCCTCCTCCTTGATCGGCCTGGATGAATCACTGCGCCATGGCTTCCAGGGGCTCTTCACCGTCCAGCGCCCCACCGGCAGCGAGAGCGGCGCCCTCCGAACCGCGACCGCGGACGGCGGCGGGTGGTCCATCGAGATCGAGAACGACTGGTACCGGGTCACCGAGGACCGTCGTCAAGAGGAGGACCAACATGAAGACGTCGCCTTCTTCATCCGCCGCTCCGGCTCCTGGTCCTACGTCGCCTGGGAGGCCCCCTCGATCAAGGGAGACCCGCCCGTGCTCTGGATCTCGGACGGCCTGGGCCTCCGGGCCTTCCTTCCCCCCGGCACCGAGCGGACGGTCGACGCCCGCTAGCGGTCCGGACCGGGACGCTCAGGGTCGAAGACCCGCGGGGCGTCCTCCCGTCGGGGTCGGGCTGCGCCCTCGATGCCCCCGGCGAGCTCGATGGCCAGGCCCTCGAGCTCGGCGAGGAGCGCCGGCTCCTTGGCGGCCATGTCCTTGGTCTCGGACGGGTCCCGCTCCACGTTGAAGAGCATGGCTTCGGGCAGCTTCAGCTTCCAAGAGCCGCGCCGGACGCCCGCCAGCGCCCCGCGCGAGGTGTAGTAGACGAACGGCCGATCCTCGAGCGCCGCCGCCGCCGCGCGATCCCCCTCGAGGGCGGCGCCCACGTCGAGCCCGTCGATCTGGCGGACGGGGAGTGAGGCGCCCGTCCAACCGGCGATCGTCGGGAGCAGGTCCATGGTGTTCATCGGCGTCCGCAGGGTGATCCCTGCCGGCAGTCGGGCCGGCCAGCTCATGACGCAGGGGACACGCTGCCCCCCCTCCCAGTTGGTCCCCTTGCCGTCGCGCAGCAGGCCAGCCGAGCCCCCCTGTAGACCGTAAGGAAGCCAGGGACCGTTGTCGGAGGTGAAGATCACGAGCGTGTCCTCCCGGAGCCCCTGCGCGTCGAGCTCCTCGAGGACCCGCCCGACGCTGGCGTCGATCTCCTCGATGACGTCACCGTAGAGCCCACGACGGCTGGCCCCCGTGAAGTCCTCGGACGCGTAGATGGGGATGTGGGGCATGGAGAACGGGACGTAGGCGAAGAAGGGCTCGTCCTCCCCCACGTCGCGGATGAACTCCAGCGCCGCGTCGGTCTGCCGGCGCGTGAGCTGCGCCTGGTCTGGCTCCCATTCGAGGACCTCCGTCCCCTCCATCCAGGGGAGGCGGAAGCGGTACTTCGTGCCGGCCTTGCGGTGGAACTGCGCCATGTCGTTGGAGTACGGCACCCCTGCGAAGCGGTCGAAGCCCTGGTCGGTCGGCAGCAGCCCCTCGCAGTGACCGAGGTGCCACTTGCCGAAGCAACCCGTGGCGAAGCCGCGCTCGCGGAGGACCTCCGCCAGGGTCTCCTCCTCCGGGTTCATCCCCCACTGGTCGGCGGGGAACACCACGTGGTCGTCCATGCCAATCCGCTTGGGGTAGCAGCCGGTGAGCAGCGCCGCGCGGGACGGCGAGCAGACGGGGCTCGCCACGTAGAACTGGGTCAACTTCAGACCCTCCGCCGCCAGCCCGTCGATGTGGGGCGTCGCGATCGTCGGGTGCCCGAAGCAGCCGAGGTCGCCGTAGCCCTGGTCGTCCGTGAAGAAGAGGACGACGTTCGGGGGGGCCTCGCCCGCCGGGGCGACCTCAGTCATCACCGGGGAGGCACATCCGAGGGCGAGCATGGCGAGAAGCGCAGCGAGGTGGGGGTTCGTCATCGTTGTTGCAGCGGGGCGTGGGGCCCTGCACGGTACCCTGGACCCATGAACATCGCGCGCAGAGACCTCCTCGCCGCCGGCCTCGGCGCCGCCGTGCTGGGCACCCGGCCGGCCGAGGCCCGCTCCCCCGCCGTACCCCAGGAGCCGAAGCCCGCCGCTCCAGCGCCCGACGGCTGGGTCCGCCACGAAGCCCACGAGCTCGGCCTCGAGGGGCGCGGCTGGGAGGACGTGGCGGCCCCGTACCACCGGCTGCCCGCCCGCGCCCAGGAGCTCGTCCGCGATCCGGTGTGGCGCCTTTCGACCCAGACCAGCGGGATGTTCATCACGTTCAACGCGGCCACGCCTGCGCTGCGCTTCGAGGTTGACCTCTCCGAGGCGCGCCTCGCCCTCCCGCACATGCCCGCCACCGGGGTCAGCGGCATCGACCTCTACGCCCGCGAGGGCGACGGCCCGTGGCGATGGGCCTTCTGCCCGCGCCCGAGCTCCCAGTCCTACGCCGCCGAGGTGAAGGGGCTCTCCCCGATCCCTTTGACCTACCGCCTCTACCTCCCCCTCTACAACGGCGCGACCTCGGTGCGCGTCGCGGTCCCAGAGGGCGTCGAACTCACGCCCATCGCCCCGCGGGAGACGCCGCCCCTCGTCTACTACGGCACCTCCATCGCCCACGGCGCCTGCGCCTCGCGGCCAGGCATGTCCTTCGTCAACATCCTCGGGCGCCGCCTCGACACGCCCATCCTCAACCTCGGGTTCAGCGGCAACGGGCGGCTGGAGCTGGAGCTGGCGGCGCTCCTCGGGGAGCTCGACGCCCGGGCCTTCGTGCTGGACTGCCTGCCCAACCTCTCGCCAAAGCTCGTCGCGGAGCGCACCGAGCCCTTTGTGAGGGCCTTGCGCGAGGTGCGACCTGACACGCCCATCGTCATGGTGGAGGACCGCGTCAACGCCAACGCCCGCTTCCTCCCAGGAAGGGCGCGCCACCACGAGAGCAACCACGCCGCCTTCCGCGCCGCCCACGGGAACCTCGTGCGCGCCGGGATCGGCGGTCTGACCTACGTCCCTGACGCGCCCTTCCTGGGGGAAGACGGGGAGGCGACCGTGGACGGCTCCCACCCCACCGACCTCGGCATGGTTCGTTACGCTGACGCCCTGGAACCGATCCTCCGCCCGTTCCTCTGACCGCTCCCCCGATGCCCGCTCCCCCCACTCGTGTCCGCGTGCAGTTCGGTCACGCCGTCCTCCTCCTCTCCGCGCTGGCCGCCGCGTCGCTGGCGTGGACGCGGAGGGCGCAGGAGGCCCCTGACTGGACGGCGGTCTCCGCCACCGCGTTCCCCGCGCACGCGGGCGCGCTGGTGGAGGCCGGCATCGACGATGAGGCCTGCGACGGACTCGCGCGCCAGATGAACGAGGGCGACCCCGAGACCGCGACCCGCGCGGCTGTCCTCCTCGGCGCAGTGCTCGAGCGCGAGCGGAACACGGCGCGCGCCCCGAGAATCGCTGCCCTCTTGCTGGCCCGACTCGAGCGACGCGAGGCCGTCGAGGTCCGAGGGCACCTCGGCGCGGACCTGGTCGCTGCCAGGTCCCTGGATTCAAGGGCATTCATGGCCGGGGTCGCCGACCGCATGCTGGAGCTCGCCTGCGGCGACGCTCCGCACCCGGTGCTCGCGGTCCGCACGGAATGCGCGGCGGTCGTGCTCGAGGCCAGCGTCGGCTGGGTCGACGTCTCGGCGTCGAACGCCCTCGCACCGACCGATGTCCGGAGCGAGGCGCTCTACCGCCGGGCCGCGGCGTTCCTCCTGAGCGTCCTGCGCGCCGAGACCCCGGACGAAGCGAAGAGCCCCAGGACCTGGGAGCGCGTCACGACCCTGGCGTGGGTCAAGACCCGCGCCGCCATGGCGATGAACCGGGCCGCCGCGGTCCACACCCAGTGGAAGACCATCGGCGGCGCCGCCTCAGGGCAGGTCGCCACAGACGCCCCGGTGGCCTTCCGGCCCGACGGTTCGTGGGCGCACCAGATGGCCGCGGCGGACCGCCTGGAAGCGATCCTGCTCGAAGACTGAAGCGTCGCGGCTCAGGGCCGGATGCGCGTCATCATCCGCGGGAACGGTGAGGCCTCGCGGATGTGCTCGATGCCCGTGATCCAGCGTACGAGGCGCTCGAGGCCCAGGCCGAACCCCGCGTGGGGCACGGAGCCGAAGCGGCGCAGGTCCAGGTACCACTCGAACTCCTCCATGGGGAGTTCGTGCTTGGCGATGGCCTCGAGGAGCACGTCGAGATTCTCCTCTCGCTGGCTGCCGCCGATCAGCTCACCCGCGCCCTCCGGCCCGATGACGTCCATGGCGAGCACGCGCGTGGGATCGTCCGGCGCTTCCTTCATGTAGAAGGCCTTGACGTCCTTGGGGTAGTGCGTGATGACCAGCGGCTGGTCGTGCATGGCCGCGAGCAACGTCTCGTCCGGCGCGCCGAAGTCGTCGCCCTCCACGAACTCGGAGTCGGGGTGTTCGAGGAGGATCTTCGACGCGTCGTCGTACGTGATCCTGGGGAAGCCGCCCGTGCAGGCCTCGAGCTTGGAGATGTCGCGCTCCAGGGTCTCGAGCTCCGTGCGGCGGCGCTCGAGCACCTCCTTGACCACGGCGACGACCATGTCTTCGGAGAGCTGGATCACGTCCTCGAGGGTGGCGTACGCCATCTCGGGCTCGAGCATCCAGAACTCGGTCAGGTGGCGGCGCGTCTTGCTCTTCTCGGCGCGGAAGGTCGGACCGAAGGTGTAGACCTTGCCGAAGGCC
>JAQWJQ010000128.1 GCA_029248265.1 Planctomycetota bacterium | reverse complement strand
TACTCGGTGCAGTACACGCGGTAGGTGCCCGGCTCTCCTGAGTTGAACCAGACCTTCGTGTACCGGTTGGGCAGCACATCAGACTTGGTGCGGTAAGCCGGCAGGTGGAACGAGTGGAGCGTGTCCGTGGAGGTCATCACCATCTCGATCGGCGTGTTCGCCGGCACGTGGAACTCCTGGGGGCTCTCCACGCCGCTGGGGTACTGGAAGTTCCAGCCCCATCGGTACGCCGTGGCGTTCACCTTCATGCTGTCGGGCGGCGGCGTCCGGAGGTCAAGGAAGGTCACGTAGCCGCCCCAGAACATGATCGCGCACAAGATCGTGGGGATGATGCTCCAGGTGATCTCGAGGGGTGTGTTGTGCGTGATCGTCTGGTCCGCGCGGACGCCCGGGCGGCGGCGGTACTTCACACAGAACACCACCATCAGCACACCGATGATCGCGGCGAAGATGTAGTTGATCCACATGATGAAGTTGAACATCCGGTCCACGTCCTCCGCGGTCTCGGACGCAGCCTTCGCCATCCAGAAGGTCCCCTCATCCACCTCTGAAGAGAACGGCATCATGTGGGCGCTCTCTGGGGTGACCACCGGCACGCGGCCGGCGTCCGCGTTTGAGGTCACCCGGAGCTCCTTGCCGTTCCGGTTGATGATCACCACGTTCGGGTCGGTGGACGGGATGGCGACGTAGCCCTTGTGAGCCGCGTCGATATCCCCGGGCGCGACACCGGCACCGATCCAGGAGCGCTCCTCGTCGGTGAACTCGCGCGGCGCGTCGCTCCCCTCGTTGAACGCCGCGATCGCGGCGTCCACATCGAGGTCTTCGACCACACGGATGGTCGCGGCTGCGGCGGCGGGCTCGTCCGCGGCGGGCACCTCGACACCGGGGGTCGCCGGGTCTGTGGACGGAGCCGTCTCGTCCTGGGCGAGCCCAGCGCTGGCGCCCGTGAGTCCGAGGAAGGTGGTGAGTAGGAAGGCTTGAAGCTTCATGGTCCTGGTTTCAGTTGATCGGGTCCCCGCCCACTGCGCCGGCCGCGGGGGCCCCCGAGGGCCCCTGCTGCGCTTCGCCGCGCCGTAGGAAGAAGACACCGCCCGCGACGGACATCGCCGTCAGTGCAGCCGCGATCTTGAGAAGCATGATCGCGTCGGTCGTGTATTGACCCGTGGTCGAGTCAAAGATGAGACAGTTGAGGAACGCGTTCTCGAAGAGCGTTCCGATCTTGCCCTCGCCGGCCTCGAGGAGCGCGGTGCGGAGGGTCTCGGGGGACTCCAGGCCGAGCCCGGGGAGGTAGCGCGTGATCTGCCCCGCAGGCGAGCAGAGGATCGTCGCAGCCTGGTGGGCGTACTCGCCCTGGGACTCGACCCACCGGTAGCTGAAGCCCGCCGCGGTCGCGACACGATCGATCTCGATCTTGTCGCCAACGAGGTAGGACCAGCCGCCGCCCGGCTTGACCCGCGCGATGTCCTGCTTCTCGGAGATGAAGAGGTAGTCGCTCAGGTAACGCTCCTCCGACCCGGCCGCCTTCTCAGGCGTGTCGCGAGGGTCGATGCTAACGGTGAGGACCCTGTAGTCGTCCCCCAGCTCGAGGTCGATGGCGGCCATGGCCTCGGTGAGCTGCGACAGCTGCAAGCTGCAGAGCTGCGGACAGTCCACGTAGTTGAGCGTCAGGATGGTCGGGCGCTCTCCATCGAAGTAGTCCCCCAGGGAGACCGCCGCACCGTCCGCACCGAGGAACGAGGCGTCCAACGGGAGCATGGCCTCGAGGTGCTGCTCGATGCCGACTCCGGCGAGGAGGTCGTCCGCCGTCACCGCCCCGAGAGGCGCCTGCGCGGATTCGCCCGAGACATCCTGCCCCACGGCTCCCACGCCGAGCGCCGCGGTCGCGGCGAGCAGCGTCAGGGGGCGCAGCGCGCCCATCTGTTGGAGGTTCATGGGGAACATGTAGTTGCTACCTGTCAGGCTTCGATGCCAGAGCACCAAGGACTTCAGCGATTCGCGTCCTCTACGACTTTTTTCATCCCCTCCGAGACAGGGATGCTCACAGTGCCGCGCGTCACGTTGCCCAGCCCGTCGTCGAGATCGGGGTGCTGGTAGAAGCCCTCCACCACCATCTGGTCGATGGCCTGCTGGGCCTCGAGGTCCGTCACGCGCGCGTCGGCCTCCTCCTGGAGTCGCGCCTCGCGCGCGTCGAGAGTGAAGTAGTAGACGGCGGTGAGGAGGATCACCGAGACGGCGATGAGGATCGTGGCGACCCCGCCGAGCCACGCGATGAAGCCGACGTTGACGACGTCCTCTTCGATCTCGCGCTCACTGGTCTGTGCTTGCTCGTTGGCCATGGAACTGGATGTGTCCTGGGAAAGACGGGGGCTCAGATGTTCTGGAAGGCCATGGACTCGGGAAGCCGCGGATAACCGATGGCGAGCGCGGGCTTCCCGTCGATGCGCTTGAGGATCGCGAAGGCGAACAGGCCGCCGACACCGATCATCGCGGTGAGGTCCATCAGGTCGAACTGCGGCCCGGTAGTGGCCGGGTCACCGCCGGCGACGCCGTTGACCATCTCTGGCATCACGTTCCAGTAGAGGTCGACAAAGTGGAACACGAGGCAGTACACCGCCCACGCGGCCAGCACTGAACGGTTGCGCTTCACGTGACGAGACATGAGCCCCAGCAGCGGGATGGCAAAGTGCCCGACGAGGAGCAGGAGCGCGAAGCCGTTCCAATCGCCCCAGATCCGGTAGTTGAACCAGTGGGTCTCCTCGGGGATGTCGGCGTACCAGTACAGCATGAACTGACTGAAGGCGACGTAGCTCCAGAACACCGTGAAGGCGAACATGAGCTTGCCGATGTCGTGGTAATGCTCGGAGGTCACGACGCCCTTCAGCTGACCGCGCTTCTCGAGCCACATCGTCAGCAGCGCCAGCGTCGCCAGGGACGACCAGAAGGCGCCGGCGAACATGTAGACGCCGTACATCGTGCTGAACCACTCCGCGTTGAGCGACATCATGAAGTCGAACATCGCGAAGGTCAGGGTCAGGCCGAAGGCGATCATGCTGATGCCGCTGCGACCCTGCATCTTCAGGGTGCGCGCCTTGTCCTGGTCCACGTCTTGGGCCAGCGACTGGCTGCTGAAGAAGCGTGAGACGCCGATCCAGACCGCGAAGTACGCGATGACGCGGACGAGGAAGAACTTGGCGTTGAGGTAGCCCGCCTTGTGCTGAACCAGCTCGTGGGCGCCGACGAAGGCGCTGTCCGCCCAGTCGTAGATCCACGGCTTGCCCATGAGGACAGGGACCACGAGCACGCCGAGGACCAGGAGCCCGAGGATCGGGAAGGCGGCCGTCATGGCCTCAGCCACCCGGCGCACCACAACGGACCACCCCGCGCTCGTCACGTGCTGGAGCAACGTGAAGAACAGGGCGCCGAGGCTGATCGACAGGAAGAAGACGATGGCCACGAGCATGGAGTGCCCGAAGTGGAGCATGTCGTCACCCGCCGATGCCCCGAGGGCGGCGGTGGCGGCGAGACCTGCAACGCCGACGCCCAGGCCGATCAGGGCGGGCTTCGACAGGCCGGTCACCGTCACTTGGTCGGTGGTGGGAATTTCGATGGGTCCGTGCATGGAGCTGCGAGAGTTCGCTGTCTCGAGGGCGCGGGAGGGCCGTTTGAGGGTCAGAAAGGGGGCGAGAACGGAGGAGTCAGCGAGCCTCGCCAGCAGGCTCGGAGCCGGCCGCGGGGGCGTCGACGCTGGCCTCCGAAAGGCGCACGTCTTTGATGGTCGGCACAGGCTCGAAGTCGGTGCCGTCGGGGAGATCCGCCGGCGCCGCCTCCAGGGCTTGGGACGCCTGGATGGCGCGGATGAAGGCCACGATGGCCCAGCGATCCTTCGGGGTGATCTGAGATCCGTACCCCTTCATGGAGCTGATGCCGTTGCTGGCGATGTGGAACAGCTCACCGTTGGTGTACGCCTTGGCGCTGTCGGACTGGAGCGCCTTCGGCGACACCCACCCCCACTGCTCAGCGTCGATGGCTGCTGCGCGGAGCGCCACCGCCCCAAGGCCGTTGCCCTGGGCGCCGTGGCAGACGCCGCAGTAGATGCCGTAGCGCTCGCGGCCACGCTCAAGGAAGGCGTCGTCCACGACCACGGCGGTCGGGAAGGACGAGAGCCACTGGAAGTTGTCACCGCCCATGGCGCCGCCATCGAAGGTGACGTGCGGCGGGACCGGGGCCCCTTGCGCGACACCGAAGTAGAGCTCGAAGTCGTCACGCAGCTCGCCGCGCGGGATCGTGCCCTCCACGGGGAGTCGCATGGAGCGGCCGTCCTCGAAGCCCTCCCAACCGGTCTGGGACTTGCGCTTGCGCTGGAAGTCCATGTCCGGCCACACGTGGTAGCGCGGCTTCTCGGACGTCGCGAAGCGGCCCTTGACGGCCAGCGAGAGCGGGATGAAGGTCGCGCAGGTGACCAGGGCCATGACCGCGTGGAACCACAGAGGCAACGCGGCCCGCGAGGTGTCCACCGGGCAGTCCTCCAACTCCGAGGTCTCCGCGCCGAGGATCGCGCGCACGCGCCCCGCATCGAAGTTCGGGTCCTTGGCCTCCACGCAGATGGCGAAGCGGTCCGCGGTCACCCGACTGAACTTCGGCAGCTTGTGCAGCGGGTTCGACAGGTGCGGGAGCTTGTTCAGCCCCAGCATCGCGAAGAACGCCGTGTACGCCGAGAAGAGGATGACCACCTCGAAGGTGACCGGGATGTTCGCGGGCAAGCTCCAGTCGGGCTTGCCGCTGATGAGGAAGACGTAGTCGTACGCGTTGGTGTACCACTGGAGCAGCAAGCCGCAGGTCAACCCCGTCAGGCCCATGCCGAGCACGATCCAGGGCAGGATCGTCGGCTTGGTGCCCATCGCCTCGTCGATCCCGTGGACCGGGAAGGGCGTGTAGGTGTCCCACTTCTTGTACCCAGCGTCACGGACCTTGCGGGCCGCGGACATCACGCTATCGACATCGTCGAAGTAGGCGACGATCCCGTGGATCTCGTCGTGCTTCTTCTGATCTGACATCTGTTTCAGCTCCGTTGAGTCGTTGACGGCTCAGGCGTCGTGGCGGGAAGCGGGGGCGGCGGCAGAGCCGCCAGCGGAATGACTTTCTGCGTGGTCCTCGCCGTGGGCGTGGGCCTGCGGCAGCACCGTCTTGACCTCTGCGATCGCCACAACGGGCAGGAAGCGCAGGAAGAGCAGGAACAGCGTGAAGAAGAGGCCGAAGCTGCCAATGAACATCGTGATGTCCACCCAGGTCGGGCTGAAGTAGCCCCAACTGGAGGGCACGAAGTCCCTGGTCAGCGAGGTCACGGCGATCACGAAGCGCTCGAACCACATGCCGATGTTCGTGGTGATGCTGACGATCATCACGACCCAGAGGTTGCCCCGGAGCTTCTTGCTCCAGAACACCTGCGGGATCAGCACGTTGCAGGAGACCATGATCCAGTACGCCCACCAGTAGTTACCGAAGGCGCGGTTGACGAACGCGAAGCTCTCGTACTGCACGCCGCCGTACCAGGCGACGAAGAACTCGATCGAGTACGCGTAGCCCACCATCAGGCCGGTGGCCATCAGGATCCGGCACATCACGTCGATGTGCCGCATGGTGATGATGTGCTTCAGCCCGAAGAACTGCCGCGCCGGGATCATCAGCGTCAGCACCATGGCGAAGCCACTGAAGATGGCCCCCGCCACGAAGTACGGCGGGAAGATCGTGGTGTGCCAGCCCGGGAGCTGGGAGACCGCGAAGTCGAAGGAGACGACCGAGTGCACTGAGAGCACCAGCGGCGTCGCCAGGGCTGCGAGGAGCAGGTAGGCGCGCTCGTAGACGTGCCAATGGCGTGACGACCCGGTCCAGCCCAGGGAGAAGATCCCGTAGGCGATCCGGCGCGTGTTGTTCACGGCGCGGTCACGGAAGGTGGCCAGGTCGGGCACCATGCCCATGTACCAGAACAGCAGCGACACCGTCGCGTAGGTCGAGACCGCGAACACGTCCCAGAGGAGAGGGCTCCGGAAGTTCGGCCACATGGCCATCTGGTTCGGCAGCGGGAAGAGCCAGTAGGCGACCCAGACGCGGCCGATGTGGATGCCCGGGAAGGTTCCCGCGCAGACGACCGCGAAGATCGTCATGGCCTCGGCCGCTCGGTTCACCCCCGTCCGCCAGTTCTGACGGGTGAGGAACAGGATCGCCGAGATGAGCGTGCCTGCGTGGCCGATGCCGACCCAGAAGACGAAGTTGACGATCGGCCAACCCCAGTAGGCGGGGTTGTTGTTGCCCCAGACCCCGACACCTGTGGTGATCAGGTGCAGGATCAACAGGCCGAGCATGCCCAGCAGCGACACCGAGATGGCGAAGCAGATGATCCAGGCACGGTTCGTCCGCTCGACCGGGAGCTCGGCGATGCTCGCCACCGCATCGGTCACGGAGGAGAAGTTCTCGCCGGCGCCCTCAACAAGGGGCAGGCGCACGCTCGGGTCATCCTCGCCCGAGGGCTGGCTCCCGAAGGCAGAAGGATCAGTGATCGTCATGGCCGGCTTCCTCCTCGCTGTGGTTGGTGTCGCCATGGTCGTCGCCATGGTCGTCGCCGTGGTCGTGATCCCCGTGACCGTGGCCGCCGTGGCCGTAGGTCTTCGGGTCATAGTCATCGCGACCTTTCACGCCCTGGGGCATGGCTTCCGCGAGGACGTCGTTCGGGTTCGCAATGCGCGCGAGGTACTGCGTCCGCGGACGGATGTTGAGCTCCGCCAGCATGGAGTAATCCCGCCCCAGAGCCTGCTTCTTCGAGACCTTCGACTCGGGGTCGGTCAGGTCACCGAAGTTGATGGCGCCAGAGGCGCACGCCGCCTGGCAGGCCGTGATGACCTCGCCGTCCCGGATCTTGCGATCCTCGTTCCGCGCGGTGATTCGCGCCTCGGAGATCCGCTGCATGCAGTACGTGCACTTCTCCATCACGCCGCGGCTGCGGACGGTGACGTTCGGGTTCTGCGCCAGCTGGAGCCTCTTGTGCTCCGGCTTGTCCATGTACTTCGTGTAGTGGAAGTAGTTGAAGCGCCGGACCTTCACCGGGCAGTTGTTACCGCAGTAGCGCGTGCCGATGCAGCGGTTGTAGACCATGTCGTTGGTCCCTTCCTCGCCGTGCACGGTCGCCGCGACCGGGCAGACCTGCTCGCAGGGCGCGTTCTCGCACTGCAGGCAGTTGATCGGCTGGCTGACGGCGTCCACGGTGGAGGCCTCGTCGGCGTCG
>JAQWJQ010000118.1 GCA_029248265.1 Planctomycetota bacterium | reverse complement strand
GCTCTTCGACCCGGTCTGGGGTCGCAGGGAGGCCCTCCCCGCTGCGCTGGCCTCCCTGCCGCAATAGAGGCCGTCCCCCGGTAGGATTCCGTAGAGCCGCCAACGCGCGCACCGCCTCGCCGTACGCGCGGCGCCCCCTTCACCCCGCCCCTGACTCAGCATGGACCGTCCTCGCCTCCCCGGCTTCGCCCTCGCCTGCGGCCTCCTCTGGCTCCTCGCCGGGGCGCTGTACAAGCTCTTCGACGGGTCGCCCAACGACCTCCCTCAACCGGTGGTCGAGCACTCGCCCTTCGACAAGTTCGACACCTTCCGGCTCGCGATCGCGGCGGAGCTTGCGGTGGTCGGGCTCGTGCTCACCGTGCCACGCCTCGGCTGGGTTGCACTCGGGGGGATCTTCTCGGTCTTCCTCACGGTGCTCATCCCGCTCGCCCTCGGGGGAGAGTCCTCGTGCGGGTGCTTCGGCTCCAACGTGACCATCGCGCCCTGGCAGATGATGCTCATCGACGGGAGCCTCCTCGGGTTGCTGCTCTTCTCCGCCCCGTGGCGACTGCCGAGAGAGGCAGGGCTCGGTGCGCCCGCCTTCCTCCCCTTCCTCATCGTGGCGTTCGCCGCCCCGTTGATGAAGCTCGACCCGCCGACCCTCCCCAAGCTCGTCCGCCCCACGACGCTCACCGCCGGCGCTGGCGAGGGGGGAGCGACGGCTTCGCCCGTGACCCCGACGCCTGACGCGGGCACGTCCTCCGTCGAGGGCGGCACCGACGCCGACGCGGTGCCCACCGCTGAGCCCGAAGCCACCGAGGTCGCTGCGGCCCTCCAAGGGGAGGAAGAAGCGGCGGCGCCCGACGAGCTGCCCGAGTTCTACGAGCTCCGGTCGGCGGAGTGGACGGGCCAAGACTTCTACGCCATCGACATCGCCGCCTTCGCCGATCAGAGCATGGGCGCCGTCCTGCCGAACAGCCACGTGGTCGTCTATCGCCAGACCTGCGAGGTCTGCAAGGCGCACCTCGAGGACCTGTGGGCCGAGGCCCAGAACAACCCCTCCAGATGGGCCGACGGCGGCGGCTCCGCGAGCCGGCAGAGCCTCGTTCTGCTCCGGATCATCGAGAACAACGACACCGCGGACAACAACCTCTGCGAGCTGCTCCCCGAGCCCTCCCAGAAGGTGACGCTGCCCGCGCTCAAGCGCGGCTACGGCATCACGACCCCGATCGCCTTTGACGTGGACGAGAACTTCATGGTCCAGAACGTTACCGACCTGGGCCACTGAGTCGATCGACCCCGAGCGGGCCGCCCCCCAGGAGCTGGGCGCCCAGGCCACCCGGCGAACGCAAGCGGCCCGGCGCCCCCCATGGGGAGCGCCGGGCCGCTTGCTCGGGGTGGCACCGCGGTCACTTCGCTGCGACGAGGTAGCCCAACCAGGCCTCGCAGTTCTCACCGCGCTCGTCGATCTCGAAGATGCCGTCGCCCTCGTCCTCATCGTCGGGGTCCGTGCCCTCGAACCAGGTGCTCACGTCGGAGAAGCCGGCGTCATAGAGCACGTCCCGGATCTCACCGAGGTGCCAGAAGCGCCAGTCGTACTCGAAGGCGTTGGTGAGCTCGGACCCGTCGCGGAAGCGGAAGTGGATGGCCGTGAGGAACTGCCCCGTGCCCGGCACGTACTCACGCTGGTCCCAGACGTACTCGATGCCGCCGCCGAGCGAGCGCAGCTCCTCCTGCTCGACGGTGGCCTCGGGGCCGCCGTAGAGATCCATGACGAAGATGCCGTCATCGGCGAGGTTCTCGCGCACGGACTTGCAGTAGCCCACCAGCTCCGCGCGCGTCTTGAAGCACCAGTAGCTGAAGTTCTGCGCTGCGGTGATATCCGGCTTCTCGGCCGAGGCTGAGCGCACATCGTCGAGCCGGAACTCCACGCGCTCGATCCCGTCCGCCACCTTGTTGAAGTTGTTGCGCTTGCCCCACTCCACGGGCTCGGGGTCGAGGTCCACGCCCTCCGCGGAGCGGGCCGAGTCACGTCGCACCCACTCGGAGCACATGGAGGCGGTGCCGCAGAAGTCCTCGCGGAAGCGGAGGGGGGTCCCCTCTCGATAATGCGCGTACGCCTTCTCGAGGAAGTCGATGTCCGTCTCCGGCGAGTTGACCGCACGCTGGTACAGCTCGAACCGGTCGGCGTTCTTGGCGTTCATCCGCCGGTCCCGCTTCTTGCCTTCCTTGCCCGGCTGATCCTTGGCGCGCGACGTCCTTCGACGCGTCTCGCCTTCCCTCTCCGTGGACTTGCCCTTGGGCTTGTCGGATTTCGTCTTGGTGCTTGAGGCCATCTGTTCCCCCTGAGTCTCGGTGCTCGCGCAGATGCGCTGCGAGCGAAGAGGTTAGCGAGCAGAGACGAGACTTTCGCGCCCTCGCTGCGGTTTCGCGTCACGCGGACCCGATCAAAAGCGCGGCTCGCCCTCGTTCCAGGACGGCTTCCAGGGCCCATCCGCCAGGACCTTCGCCGCCGCGAGGCAGACCCGCACGGACGCCTCCATGTGGGCGTAGTCGAGGGTCTCCCACTCGTCCGAGGGCTGGTGATAGTCCTCGTGCTCGCCGTAGGTGGACAGGGTCTGAGCCACGATGCCGGCCTTGGCGAAGGGCACGTTGTCGGAGCGGGTAAAGAAGCTCATGGCCGGGCGTAGGTCGCTCTTGATCGCGACCCCCCGCTCACGCAGGACCGGACCCAGATCCGAACGCTCATCTCCCGTCAGCCAGACCTTGCCGGCGCCACCGACGAGCGGGTCGGGCCGGCCCAGCATCTCGAAGTTGAGCGCGCATACGACCCTGTCGATCGGGTGGGTCGGGTGCCCCACCCAGTAGCTGGAGCCCACGAAGCCGCGCTCCTCGCCCGTGTCGAAGATCGCCACCACAGAGCGCGCCGGACGCTTCCCGGCAGCGAGAGCCTCCGCCACCTCCATCACCGCGGCGCAGCCCGACGCGTCGTCATCGGCGCCGTTCATGATCGCGTCGGCCTCTGGATCGCCGCGCTGGATCCGCGAGCTGACGCCGATGTGGTCCCTGTGGGCCGAGAGCACGACGATCTCACCGGCGAGCTCCGGGGTGCCCTCCGAGCCCGCCCCCTTCAAGAACCCGACCACGTTGAAGTCCTCGCCCTCCTCCACGGCGGCCTTGGCGTCGAGCGTCACGTTCGTCACCTCGCCCTTGGAGAAGCGCTCACTCCACTCGCCGCGCAGGGAGAGCTGCAGGGCGGAGACCCCACCGGAGGCGACGGGGCCGAGGGAGCTCCCCTTTGGCGTCGACCGTTCGCGGACCTTGGCCTTGCGCGGCAAGATGATCATGCCGAACGCCTCCCCGCGGCCGTGCCCGGCTTCGCTGAGCCAGCGCCGGGACTTCATCGCCGAGGTCGTCATGACCAGGGCGAGGTTGGCGCTCGCCTCGGACGGGACGTCCGACGCCTCACCGACCACCAGGACCTTGAAGGATTGAGGCTCTCCCGGAAGCGCGCCCCGCGTGGAGAACGTGAAGCTCTCCCCGTTGTAGAGGACCTCGTCCAGCCCCTTGCCCTTGACCCGTAGCTCCGGCGTGCCGCTGTAGGTCACCCGCTGCAGGGGGATCCGCTGGAGGAAGGAGCCGTCACCGGCTCCAGGCTCGAAGCCTGCGGCGGCGAGGCGAGCGGCGAGATAGCGTGCCGTGGCGTGGCTCCCCTCGCTCCCCATGGCACGCCCTTGCATCGCGTCCGAGGCGAGAGCCTGGACGTGGCTGCGCAATTCGTCAGCGCCCACCTCCTCGCTGACGGAGAGGTCGCCGGGGAAATCCTCGGGGACCTGGAGAGCGAGCGCACAGGGCGCGAGGAGGATCAGGGGGCAGAGGACTCTGAGCATGGCCCGAGGATAGCCTCAGGCCCGGCGGGCCGTCATCGGACGACCGCGGTTCGTCCCCCACCTGGGCGACGCGGCGGCCTTAGGGCCCGCTTCACAGGAGAAGCGAACAGGTCGAGCCCCTGCCTCGCCTCCACCGGCCCAAAGGTCCGACCCAACACCGTCCAGGAGCCCGTCAGGGCCTCTGGACGGGGCGGTCGCGCTCAGGCGACGAGGTCGCGCAGCGTCCGAAGGACCTGCTCGTTGATCTTGGGGTCCCCCACGTGGACGCGGACGGCGCCGTCCATGCCGCGCGGGACGCTCATGATCCCCGGCTCCAGGCGACGGTTGACCTTGCGCGCGATTTCCTGGGGTTTGGTGACCTCAAGGAGGATCCAGTCGCCGACCGAGGGCAGCGGTCGGATCCCGGGGATCGTGGACAGACGGGAAGAGAAACGGTCCTTCTCATCACAAGTGAAGTCGACGGACATGGGGCAACCTCCTGGTTCCTACGGTGCGGAGCGTGGATATCCAGGGTCGGGGCGACGCAGCAAGTGAGCCGAACAGACCCGGGAAGGAGTCTTCGCGCCAGGTGCGGCCGGCGCGTCAACGCGTACACCGTAGCCACGTCCGAAGCGAACAGCAAGAATGTCGCGTGGACGACATAGGATGGTCCACATGACCGACCGCTTCGCGCTGAGGGTTCCGTGCTCGACCTCGAACCTCGGGCCGGGCTTTGACTTCCTCGGGCTATGCCTCGGCCTCCACCTCGACGCCGAGGTAGAGGTGGTCGCAGGCCCTGGAGCATCACGGCTCGACTGGTCGCCGGCAGCCAGTTGGGACGCAGACCAGGACCTCATCTTGAGGGCCCTTCAGCGGTACGAGGACCGGTTCAAGACCCGGCTCCCACGCGTGAGCATCCGGGTCTCCTCGGAGATCCCGGTGGGCCGTGGCTTCGGCAGCAGCGGCGCTGCCACCGCCGCGGGCCTGCTCATCGCCGCCGAGTTGGACCCTGCGGGGCCACGCGGCCGCGGCCAGTTGGTCGAGCTCGCGCTCGAACTCGAGGGGCACCCCGACAACGGAACCGCCTCGCTGTACGGTGGTTGCACGCTGTCAGTCCCCCACGAGGGTGGCCTGGAGGTCGTTCAACAGCCGGTCCACGGGTCCCTCGGCTTCGCCCTCGCCTGGCCCGCCGCCCCACTCTTCACCGAACAGTCCCGCGCTGCCCTGCCGACGACCGTTCCCCTCTCCGACGCCGTGGAGAACCCGCGCCGGCTCGCGCTCCTCCTCGAAGGCCTCAGGAGCGGCGACCCCAGGCGACTGCGCCTCGGCGTGCATGACCGCCTCCACGAGCGCTTCCGGCGCGCCTTGATCGCCGGATCCAACGAGGCCGTCGCCCGGGCGCTCGACGCGGGTGCCCACGCCGCGTGCCTCAGCGGCGCCGGCTCGGGGCTCGTGGCCATCGGCCCCGTGGCGCACATGGACTCGATCGCAGAGGCCCTCGCAGCGCCGCTGGAGGGTGGAGAGGGCCGCGTGGTGCCCTTCGTCGCGAGCCAGCCCACGACAACGCGGGGCTGAGCCGAGGGGCGTGGTCACCCCAGCCCTCGCGCTGGCTTCAGGTGCAGGCCGCTGCGGCCACGAGCGCTCGGACCCGATCAGGATCCACTGACGCGAGCACGTCGCCGTCCTGCTTGGCCGCGGTGCCCACGATCGCTCGGTCCGCGTGGGCGAGGAGAGCGCCCGCGTTCTCCAGGTTGAAGCCCGAACCGATCAGGATCGGCACCGAGTCGCCGACGGCGTGACGGACGCGCTCCACGCGCTCCGCGGAGGGGGGCGCGCCGGTCGCCACGCCGGAAACGATCAGGCCGTCCGCCCGACCGCGGTGCACCGCGTCACGGGCGGCGTCCTCCAGGACCTCCCCCGCCACAGGCGTCGCGTGCTTCACATGAACGTCAGCGAGGACCCGAACCCGCGGGCAGAGCGCAGCGCGCTGGCGCATGGTGTCCGCCGAGCGCCCTTCGATCAGCCCCTGGTCCGTGTACATCGACCCGGTGTGCACGTTGACTCGGATGAAGTCCGCGCCCACCGCAGCGGCGATGCCGAGGGCTCCCCGTGCATCGTTACGCAGGACGTTGATCCCCAGCGAGTCGACCCCGGTCAACGCGAGGACACGGGCGGCCGCCACCGTCATGGCGGCGCACGTCGCCGGCCCAACCTCGTCCTTGAAGAAGGGCGCATCGTGGTAGTTCTCCACCACCAGAGTCGAGATCCCGCCGGCCACATACGCCTGTGCGTCGGCCACGGCGCGGGCCACGAGAGACGCCATGGCGTCCTCTCCGGCGATGGGCGCGCCCGGGGTCGGGAGCAGGTGCAGGACACCGATCAGGCGATCCTTCGGGTCGAGGGGACTCGGCATCTGCTGACCCTCCATGGGGCGCGAGGGAAGGTGGAGCCAGAGACGGGATTTGAACCCGTGACCGCTGCTTTACGAAAGCAGTGCTCTACCACTGAGCTACTCTGGCCTTCAAGTGCTCGAGTGACCAGTTGAGGCGCGGCGTGCGCGACCCTGCTTGTCACCTGAGCGGCCCGGAATCATAGCGAGGCCCGCTGCCATGAGCGGCAGCGGGCCTCGCAGTTTTTTTCAGGTGGCGCCTCGGCGTGCGAAAGAGCCGCAGGTGAGAGCACCTGCAACCCATCGCCAGCCGACGTGTCTCACTGGGCGCCGACGCGCGAGCGGACGCTCTCGAGGACGCCAGCGCGGGATTCCGCACCGAGGTTCATGTGGCCGAGGGCCTTCGCGATGGCCGTCCGCAGCTCAAGACTGGCGTCGCTGTCCATGATGTCGCGCATGGCGCTGGACACCGCCGCGGCGAGGTCAATGCGCCCGCCGATCATCCCGACCGCCTCAGCGGCGGCGATCCGGCTCTCGTCGGAGGCGTCTCCGTTCGAGAGGACCGCGAGGGCGACGTCCACGTGGGAGGCGTCGCCGATCAGCCCGATGGTGTGAAGGGCGGGGACGGCGATGCCGTCACGGCGGCCGTTCGTGGCAGCCGCGAGGCCCTCGACGGCTCCGGAGAGGTCAGAGATCCCACGCCAACCCAGCACGCGGAGCGCCTCAGCGGCGCTCTGGGCGAGGGCGTCGGCGCGAGCACGGTTGTCGTCGAGGCTCGCCTCGAAGACCTCCGAGAGAGCGTCGATGCCGTCCGCGCCGGCGAAGCTGCCCTGGATCCGATCGCCGTAGGCGCCGGCAAGGTCCTCGTCCGCGGTGAGCAGGAACGTCGGGGTGCTTCCGAAGGCCGGGTTCTGGCGAACCCGCGTGATGACGGCGTCCGTGGTGAGGTCAGGGAGGTCGTCCCCCACCAGGATCGTGTCGATGCCGCTCAGCTGACCGAGCATGACCAGGCCCTGCGCGCCGCTCCCGGCGTGCTGGGCGAGGACGCCCTGGCCGTCGAGCGCGGTGACCATGTCGGCGGCGCGCTGAGCGTCGCCATCGATGATCACGGCCAGCTTCACCACGCGGCGACCAACGGCGGTCCCCAGCGCAGAGACGATCTCGCCGGAGACAGCGGTGTTCGACCGGGCAGCGATGAAGGAGAGGGACACAGCGGCCTGCCCCGACATCGAGGCGCCACCACCGACCAGAGCCGCGTTCAGCCCTTCCGTGGGAGCCGACGCGATCTCGCCGAGCACAGCCGCGATGCGGCTGCCCGTGGCTGAGTCGCCAGAGGCCACCGACATGCTGAGCGCACGGTCGAGGGCTTCAGTGCCCGCGCTCATGACGGCGAGCATCCCTTCGTTGGCCGCCTCGAGGTGCGAACCGACGTCCACCCCGGCAGCGTCCAGCGAGGCGAGCTTGGCCTGGATGTCGACCGACTCGCGGGCGATCCCGGCCACGGCGTCCTGGGAGTCCGGGGCGAGCCCGAGCGCGTGGTAGAAGGCGCCCTTGGCGAGGACGTTGTTGTAGATGGCCTTGGGGCTCTCGTTGGCCTCAAGGGTGGTCCCGTTCCAGGTCCAGATCACGTCGCTGTAGTCGATGTCCCGCAGGACGCTCGCGCGGCGGTGGTGGTAGTCGTTGCCGAGCTGGAGGAACAGCGCAGAGGCGTCGCCAGCGGCACCGCAACGCTCAGCGCCAGCGGCGGCGGCGGCACGGATGGTCTCCGAGGCGTCCGCAGAGGCGTGCATCAGCAACGCCGCGCCAGCGCGCGGGTCCCCGATGTTTCCGAGCGCGAGGACGACGTTCTTGCGCTGGAACTCGTTGTCCGAGGCGAGCGCGACGAGCAGCGGCTGGATCGCCACCGGGCCCATGCTCTGAATGGCGAGCATCGCGTCAATCACGCGCTGCGGGTCGTCCCCGTTGCCGACCGCGTTGACGAACATCGGCACGGCGTACTCGCCGTGCTGCGCGTCAATGCGAGCCAGCGCCGAGAGGCGGTCTGCAGTCGTCGAGGCGGCGAAGTACTCTCGGACGAGGCTGCGGATCGACGACTCGTCGTTCTGCAGGGCCGTCCGGCCGAGGCTCGCGCGCTCGATGAAGCGCATCGCGGTCTGCGTGTAAGCGTCTCCTTCCGCCATGAAGTCGGCGAGGGTGTCAGAGTCCGCCGAGAGGTAGACCTGATAGACCTCGGACGGTTCCGGATCGGAGGCGAGCATGCGACGCATCGCATCGAGCGCCTCCTGCTTGCGGCCACGCGACCACAGGTCGATGGCAGCGTCGAAGTCGCTGGAAACGTCCAGGGGGAACGCAGCGGCGCTCGCAACGAGGACGGGAAGGGCGAAGAGGCCCAGGAAGCGCGATCGGCTCATGGCGGAAGTGGAAGAACCCGTGGAGGCGGACTGTCGGACCGATGACCTCAGGCGACCGATGCCGCAGGAGGTTGACCTCATCGTTCGGAGCGGGTGCTCAGAGCGGGAGATCTGGTCGGGGAGAATGTCGGAGTTGGAGTCCGTATTCGGAGGAGCGACCCGAGAGATCTGCCGGTCCGGGCGAGCCCGGGGCCAGATCACACGACACGGGCCGTTGAGAGGAACTGGGGGGATGAAGCGCCGCGCGACAAAGTCCGAGGACGCGTCGCGGGCCAGAGGATGATAGCGGAGCAGGGAGGGTGGTCAAGGAACCCAACGCCCCGCAATCGTAGGCGTTCGGGATCTCCGGTCTCCGGGGCCCCCCTGGAGGGGACGATTTGACCGGAGATTCGGGCGAGATCCATCACGAAGAGCGAGGGCTCCGCTCCCCCTACTCGCCTCCGAAGCCGATGACTACCGGTCAAATCTGGCTCACGGCCGCGCTCAGCGGGCCCCGGGGAGGCCTGGGGACCACTTCCCGAGCACACGCCCGCTCAGGGCCCCGGTGACCCCGGCGCGGGAGGACGGTTCCCTGATCGCCAGTCGTGCGCCGAGGACTGCAAAGGCCAATGCCTCTCTGAAATCTGCGCTGACGCCGAAGCGGTCGGACGTTCCGAAGCCACCAAGGCGCGCCCCGGCCGCGCCGAGTTGGCTGCCCAACTCCTCTTCGAGGGCGGCCATCAGGTGTGGATTGCGGGCGCCGCCCCCGGCGACCGCCACCTCAAGGGCCCCCCCCGCGGCTCCTGCGCGCCCGCCCGACAGGAGATCAGCGACGGCAGCTCGGGCCACAAACCGGGTGGCGGTGGCCAGCAGGTCCTCGGCCTTGGCCCCCGGAGCGCACGTTATTACCCGCTCGATGAACGTGGCACCGAACGTGTCCAGGCCCGTGGACTTCGGCCAAGGGCGCCCGAGGAACGGGTGCCGCAGCAACTCGGCCATGGTCCCCTCGAGAATCGAGCCCCTGGCGGCCACCCGCCCGTCTCGGTCCATGGGTTGGTCCAGCAGCGTCCGCGCCAGGCCATCCAGCAGGGCGCCGGCTGGCCCCGCGTCGGACCCCGCCGCCGGTGCGTCCGGCTTCAAGAGGGTCCAATTGGCGATCCCCCCGAGGTTCAAGACCGCCAGCGGCCTTGGCGCCCCATGGAACAGGACCTCATCCACGAGCACCACGAGTGGAGCCCCCTCCCCCCCAGCGGCGCAGTCCCGCGTCCGGAAGTCCGAAGCCACCGCGCAACCCGCCGCCTCCGCCACGAAGTCGCCGTCCCCCAGCTGCAGGGTCACTTTCCCCTGCTCGGGGTCCCCGTCGTGATGGAAGACCGTCTGGCCGTGGCTCGCCACCAGCGCCACCGGCGCATTCTCGCCCGCCACTCGGCGAGCCGCGGCGCCAAAGGCGAGACCGAGGTCCCGGTCGAGGGCCGCGAGCCCGCCGAGCCCCAGTGGCTCGCCGTCCAGGACCTGCCGGACACGCCGCGCCAACCCCACGTCCATGGGCACCGTCTCCGAGCCCATGGATTCGATGCAGCGCACGCGCCTGGCGCTCCCCGCGCCCGCAAGCCCGACCCGGCCCACCGCCACGTCGATCCCATCGGCAGAGGTTCCCGAGAGGACGCCCACCACGAGATCGCCGTCCGAGAGAGCGTCCAGTTCAGCGGGTCCACGTGGCGTCATGGACCCATTGAACCGGATTCCTCGCTCGCGGGGACCTTCCCCCCACACAGTCCCGCCCCGACGGCTCCCAGGAGTGCTCGTGCGCAGCCCTCTGGTCCTGCACAATAGAGCCATGGCAGACCACGCTGATGACGCCGGGCGAGGGGCCCGAAAGGTGATTCTCGTCGTCGACGATGACGCGGACATCCGCCAGACCCTCGAGATGACGCTGCAGTACGAGGGCTTCGAGGTCTGGACCGCCCGGTCCGGCACGGAGGCTCTGGCACGGCTGGACGCGGAACCGAGCCCCCCGGCCCTTGTGCTCACCGACGTCAAGATGCCGGGCATCGACGGCCTTGAGCTTCTTGACCGGATCACGGCGACAGACTCGTCGCCCCCGGTGGTCCTGATCAGCGGGCACGGTGACGTGCCTGTGGCCGTGGACGCCATGCAGCGCGGCGCGGTCAACTTCCTCGAGAAGCCCCTCGACGAGCACCGACTGCTGGTCACGGTTCACCGCGCGATCCGCGAGCAGGACCTCGTCGTGGAGAATCGCGGGCTGAAGCAGCAGCTCCGCTCCGGGCACGAGCTCATCGGCGACTCCGACGCGATGAAGCGGCTCGAGGACACCATCGCCCGGGTGGCCCAGACCGACGCCTCCGTCCTCATCACCGGCGAGAATGGCGTCGGCAAGGAGCTGGTGGCCCGCAACATCCACCTGGGCGGCCCCCGCGCCGCGGGCCCCTTCGTCACCGTCAACTGCGCCGCGATCCCCGCGGACCTGGTGGAGTCCGAGCTCTTCGGCCACGTCAAGGGGTCCTTCACCGGCGCCCATGAGGACCGGGTCGGCCACTTCGAGGCCT